>NZ_JPSY01000002.1:0-300000 GCF_000763375.1 Microbacterium profundi
ACACCGCCGAACTTCTCTTAGAAGAAACAAAATGGCCACCCCACACAGGGTGGCCATTTTGCGTTTGACGACAGTTTTCGCCTGACTGTGCTCAGCGACCTGGAGGCCCGTCCACCACGGTCGGGATGTACTCGAGCAGCTGAGTGCGGCGGTCGAACGTTCGAGCCTCGACGAGTTCGAGGGTCACGTCCGGATAGCCGTCGAAGATGCGCTCGCGTCCGCTTGCCCCCGTGATCACGGGGAAGATCACAACCCGGTAGCGGTCGACGAGCCCCGCGTTCAGGAACGAGCGGCACAGCGCGACGCTGCCGATCGTGCGCAGCGGTCGATCCGACTCCTCTTTCAGGCGGCCGACGTAGTCGACGGCATCCGTGTCGACGAGCGTCGAGTTCGCCCACGTCAACGGCGCGCGGAGCGACGACGAGAACACGTACTTGGGAATGCCGTTGAGCGCATCCGTGCCCGGTTCGCCGCCCGCGGTGAGCTTGGACATCACACGATAGGTGTTCGCTCCCATAAGCAGCGGATCGTCCCCCGCCGGGGCGTCATCGAGCCAGTCGAGGTACTCGGGGCTCTCCATCCCCCACCATCCAGGCCAGCCCACCGCGGAGCCGTCGAGCGAGCAGATGAAGTCGATCGTCAGAGTCTGCATGTCGTCTCCTTCGCTTCGGGCAGGAGTTTATGCCTTTCGGCGACCGTGCGGAACCCTCACTCGAACAGCGGCAGCACGAGGCTGACGGCGATCACGATCATGACCAGGGCGATGAGCGCATCGAGGATCCGCCACGCCCGCGCGGTGTTCAGCCAGCGCGCGAGCCCGCGCGCACCGTAACCGAGTGCGGTGAACCACAGCACGCTCGCCAGCATCGCGCCCGCCGCGAACAGCCACCGCCCATCGCCGTGCGTCGCGGCGATCGAGCCGAGCATCAGCACAGTGTCCAGGTACACATGGGGGTTCAACCAGGTCAGGGCGAGCGCGAGCGCGATCACGGCGGTCAGCCGTCCCGTCCGCTTCGCAGGGGCAGCATCCTGCAGTGTCTGGTCGGCGCCGCGCCACGCTCTACGGGCCGCGAGCAGACCATAGACGAGCAGCACTACGGCACCCAGTATGCGCGCGGCATCCACCAGCCACGGCACCCTCTCGAGCAGGAACCCGAGCCCGGCGACTCCGGTCGCGATGAGCACAGCGTCGGACAGCGCGCAGATGACGACGACGACGAGCACATGCTCGCGTCGAATGCCCTGCCGGAGGACGAAGACGTTCTGGGCGCCGATCGCGATGATGAGGGAGAGGCCGAGACCGAGGCCGGCGAAGAACGAGATCACTCTTCGACGTTATGGTGTGGGTGACATTAGCGCCAACGAACATATCTTATGAACCATTAGTATGGCTTACATGGTTGGTATCTCACCGGAGCTGGCGTCGACCATTGCGGCGATCGTCGACGAGGGCAGTCTCGACGCGGCAGCGCGTGCGCTGCACATCACCCCGTCGGCGGTGAGCCAGCGGCTCAAGACCCTCGAGCAGCAGCTCGGGCAGGTCCTGATCGTGCGCGGCCGGCCCGCGAAGGCGACGGCGGCGGGGGAGTCGGTGGTGCGGATGGCGCGCCAGATCGCGTTGCTCGAACACGACGCGCTGTCGGCGCTCGGGCTCGACGCGGCCGGCGAAAGAGTCAGCGTCCCGCTCGCCGTCAACGCGGACTCGATGGCGACCTGGTTCCTCGCGCCACTCGCGCGTCTGGCAGAGGTCCACGACATCGACTTCGACCTTCACCGTGACGATCAGACGTTCACCGCTCGGCTGCTGGAATCCGGCGAGGTCATGGCAGCAGTCACGTCCGAGCAGTCTCCGGTCGCAGGATGCACGGTCGCGCCGCTGGGCGTGCTGCGCTACGAGGCGATGGCGACCCCCGCATTCGTCGAGCGGTGGTTCCCCGACGGCGTCACCGAACCGGCGCTGCGACGTGCACCGTTCGTCGACTTCGACCGGCGTGACACACTGCAGCACAGCTGGTTGCGCTCTCGCGGAATAGATGAGCAGGGCATACCCCGGCACTACGTCCCCGCGTCATACGACTACGCCCAGGCCGTGCTGCTCGGCCTCGGGTGGGGCATGCTGCCCGGGTCGCAGGCGACCGATGCCGCGGCATCCGGTGCCGCGCGCCCACTGGGTGGCGACCCCATCCACGTGCCGCTTTACTGGCAGCAGTGGAACCTGCGATCTGCGCTGCTCGACGCGATCGCGGCAGAGGTCATCGCAGAGGCCGAACGCGTCCTGAACTGACGGAACGCGTCGCTCAGCGGTCGGTCAGTCGGCGAGGGCGAGTGCGCGGAACGCGTCGCGTTCACGCAGCGAATCGCGACGGCTGGCCGATGCCTCGACGGCGGCGCCGGGCGGGCGCTGTCCTGTGGTGCGGTGATACAGCTCGTCGATCAGTCGCGTCGCGAGTGAGACGAGCTGGCCGATCTCCTTCTCGTCGCGGTCGATCCACACGCAGCGCGGCTCATCATGGATCGGGCGGAAACTGTCGTGCTCCTCCCACACGAACAGGGTGCGCTCCGCGCCCAGCACGTGCTGCTGCCACCAGACCTGGCGCAGATAGGTGCGGGGGATCGTGCGCCAGTTCTTGTTCGTGGTCTTGATCTCGGCGAGCAGGATGCGACCTCCGCTGTCCTGGACGATGCCGTCAGGGGTGGCGAGATGGCGATGCTCGGTCTCGGCCCGGAACAGCGCCGACGACGGATGGATGCCGTGCGTGCCGGCGACCCAGGAGGCGATCTCCGGCTCGCGGCGGCGGCCATGATCGGTGTACGCGTTGCCGCCGAAGTGCGCCCCGCCGCCGAGCTTCGTATCGGCGGCGCGGGCGATCGACTTGTCTCCGGAGAGCCCGGCGACGTCAGTGGCCGTGATACCTCGGGTACGTGCCCTGAGCCAGGCGACGCGGTCACGGGAGTCCGCGACGATTCGAGCCTGCAGTTCGGGAGTCACCATTCGAGATTACCCGCGGGCACGGACGCGCGAGACCAGCCGCGCCGGGTTGCGTCGGCTCGGCCTCGCTGCGTCGGAAGCTCAGCCTGCCGCCGGCCGGCCCTCGGGGCCATGCGAGCCCACGACATACTCTTCGAGCGGCACCTTGTCGCTCTTCCACGCATCGAGAACCGGCTGAACGATGCGCCAGCACTCCTCGGCAGCATCGCCTCGCACCGCCAGCACGGGGTCTGCATCGAGAATGCACGAGAGCACCTCGGCATAGGCCTTGAGAGCGCCAGGGCCTAGTTCAGCAGACATCGTCGTCCGCTCCAACTCGAAGGGATCAGCCTCGCCGTTGACGTTGAGTTCCAGAGAGATCTCCGCCGTGCCGAGCGAGAATCGCAGCACGGCTCCCTCCGCGTCTCCGCGGAGGCCGACGGGCACATGGCGCACCGGGCGGAATCGCACGACGATCTCACGGGAGGGATCTCCGATGGCCTTTCCGGAGCGCAACGTGATCGGCACGCCGGCCCAGCGGGCGTTGCGCACTTCGAAGGTCGCCGCTCCCAGTGTCTCGGTGTTGCGCGCCGGATCGACATCGGGCTCGTCCACATACGAAGGGAACTTGCGGTCGCCGACGCTGCCCGCGGTGTACCTCGCCCGGTAGGAGTTGTGCACCGGATCGTCCTCCCACACCGATGTCGCCCGCAGCACGGCTGTCGTCGCGGCGCGGAAGTCGACCTCGTCGAGGGTTGCCGGCTCCTCCATCGCGAACACCGCCAGCACCTGCAGGAGATGACTCTGGATCATGTCGACGAAGGCTCCTGCGCGGTCGTAGTAACCGGCACGGCCCTCCAGGCCCAGGGACTCGTCGTACGTGATCGAGACCGATTCGATGTCCGTGGCCGACCACAGCGGCTCCAGCACGCGGTTCGCGAAGCGCACGCCGAGCAGGTTCAGGGTGGTCGAGCGTCCGAGGAAGTGATCGACGCGGAACACCTGGCTCTCCGGAACGAGCAGGGCGAGACGCTCATTGAGCGCGCGAGCGCTGTCCTCATCGACGCCGAACGGCTTCTCGAGCGCCAGAACGATGCCCTTCGGCAGATCGATCGTCGCCATGGCATCGCACGCCGCCGCCGCGACGGATGGTGGCACCGCGAAGTACAGCGCCAGCGGTGCCTTCTTCTCGGACAGAAGCTTCTTCAGGTCGTCGACGGACGTGATGTCGGCGCGGTGATACTCGGTCTCCACCCGCGTCATCGCGTCCGCGGCATCCGATGACGTGAACGCGATCTGCACGACATCGCGCCACTTGTCGTCCGTCCAATCGTCCATACCGGCGCCGATCAGCGCAATGGTGCGCTTCGGCTCCGTCATCAGCAGCTGGCCCAACGCCGGCAGCAGCAGCCGTGAGGTGAGGTCGCCGGATGCTCCGAAGATCATGAGTGTGGTGTGCTGGGCCATGCGCCCCACCGTAGTCGGCACCGAGAGATCACGACAGGGCTGGATCCCGGATGCGGTCACTGCCAGACTCAGACGGATGCCATCTCCGATCGAAGACTACGCGCTGCTCAGCGACTGCCGCACGGCGGCTCTCGTCTCCCGTGATGGCAGCATCGACTGGCTCTGCCTGCCGCGCTTCGACGCGCCGTCGATCTTCGGCGCGCTGCTGGGGGATCCGACGCACGGATGCTGGACGCTGCGGCCGCGCGACGATCAGGCGACGATGCGCCGACGCTACATTCCGGACACCTTCATCCTCGTGACCCGATGGGAGAGCGCGTCCGGTGTCGCCGAGGTGCACGAATTCATGCCGATGAGCGCGGAGCGCACCGACGTGGTCCGCCGCGTGATCGGCATCACAGGCAGTGTCGAGTTCACCACCGAGTTGCGGATGCATTTCGACTACGCCAGAGCGCTACCGTGGGTTCGGCAGGTGGGGACCAAGACCGTGCCGGCGCTGCGTGCGACGGCCGGGCCGGATGCCGTGATCGTCCGCGGCGTCGCGCTCAGGGCATCCGACCACGTCCACACCGGCCGTGTCACGGTGTCCGAAGGCGAGACGCGCGACCTCACCCTCACCTGGTTCCTCTCGCACGAGAGCGCACCCCATCCGCTGGACATCGAAGACGCGGTCGCGCGAACCCGCTCCTGGTGGCAGGGATGGGCCAGCGGGATCGAGCACGAAGGACCGCATCGCGAGATCGTGGCGCGCTCGCTGCTGGTGCTGCGAGCCCTCACGAACAGAGACACCGGCGGCATCGTCGCGGCAGCGACGACGTCACTTCCGGAGGACTTCGGGGGATCGCGCAACTGGGACTACCGCTACGTCTGGTTGCGCGACGCCGCACTGACGCTCGAAGTGCTCATCACCCACGGCTTCCTTCCCGAGGCCCAGCACTGGCGACTGTGGCTTCTACGTGCGGTCGCCGGCGACCCGGCCGAGGTGCAGATCATGTACGGCATCGCGGGAGAGCGCGACCTCGCCGAGCGCGAGCTCGTAGGGCTGCCCGGATATCAGGGGGCCTCGCCCGTTCGGATCGGCAACGGCGCCGTCGATCAGTACCAGGGCGACGTGATCGGAGAGGTGCTCGTCGCGCTCGAGGCGGCCCGGATCGCGGGGCTCGAGGAGTCGTCGTTCTCCTGGCCCCTGCAACGGGCCCTGCTCGAACGCGTCATCGCCGGGATGGAGCGTCCGGACAACGGCATCTGGGAGATCCGCGGTGAGCCGCAGTGGTTCACCCACTCCCGCGTCATGATGTGGGCGGCCCTCGATCGCGGAGTCCGCGCGGTGCGCGAGCACTCCTTGGCGGGCGACGCCGACCGCTGGGAGGGGATGCGCGACCGGCTGCGTGCCGAGATCGACGAGCGAGGAGTGCACGCGGACGGATACTTCGTGCAGCACTACGACTCGGACGAGGTGGATGCGTCGCTGCTCGTGCTGCCGCAGGTCGGCTACTGCGCCCCGGATGATCCCCGGATGATCCGCACCGTCGCGCAGATGGAGCAGACACTGCTCCGCGACGGGCTGCTGATGCGCTATCGCACGACGACCGGAGTCGACGGTCTCGCCGGTGGCGAGCATCCGTTCCTGGCATGCAGTTTCTGGCTCGTCGAGCAGTACGCTGCGAGCGGGCGCGTACAGGATGCCGAGGCGCTGATGACGCGACTGGTCGCTCTCTCGAACGATCTCGGCCTGCTCTCCGAGGAGTATGACGTCGACGGCGCCAGACATGCCGGGAACACACCGCAGGCGCTGTCACATCTCGCGCTGGTCCGTGCGGCGGATGCGCTCGGCGGACACTCCGGCCGCGCCGCCGACCGTCACTGAGCCGCGCCGAGCCGCCGGCGATTTGGGCGACTGCGCCGGATGCCGTATTCTTGGATCAACCGAAGACCGCCGGTCGTCGTGATGTGCGTAAGCGCAGCATGATCGAAGCACTGCTCAGCAGGGGCCCGCGCAGGTGTCACGAACAGTTTCTGAAGCTCCGTGCGCTTGCGCCGGAGCTTTTTTGTTTGGCTTGTGGGGCGGTCGAGGTCGATGCCGCACCACCGTGCGGCATCTCGTACCCACCAAGGAGTGACCATGGCGCAGAAGGATGCATCGGTTGCCGAGCTCACGAAGTCATTCGAGAACTCGAACGCCGTCCTGCTGACCGAGTACCGCGGTCTGACGGTTGCCCAGCTCAAGGAGCTGCGTAACAGCATCCGTCAGGACGCTGAGTACGCCGTGGTGAAGAACACGCTGACCAAGATCGCCGCCAACAAGGCCGGCATCTCTGCGCTGGATGACGACCTCAAGGGTCCGTCGGCTGTCGCATTCGTTCATGGCGACTTCGTCGCCACTGCGAAGGCTCTTCGTGATTTCGCCAAGGCCAACCCGCTTCTCGTGATCAAGGGCGGCGTGTTCGAGGGCAACACCCTCACCGCCGACGAGGTCAACATGTACGCCTCGCTCGAGAGCCGTGAGGTTCTGCTGGCGAAGGCTGCGGGCATGATGAAGGCGACGATGGCGAAGGCTGCGGCCACCATCGACGCGCTTCGCGAAAAGCTGGAGACCGCACAGGCCGCGTGAGCGACCGGCGATCTCTTTCCACAAACCCCATCAATCTAGGAGATACATCATGGCGAAGCTCACCACTGAGCAGCTGCTCGAGCAGTTTGCAGACCTGACCCTCGTCGAGCTCAGCGAGTTCGTGAAGGCGTTCGAGGAGAAGTTCGACGTCACCGCTGCTGCCCCCGCGGCCGCTGCTGGTGGCGCTGGCGCAGGCGCTGCTGAAGAGGTCGAGGAGAAGGATTCCTTCGACGTCATCCTCGAGGCTGCCGGCGACAAGAAGATCCAGGTCATCAAGGCCGTCCGCGAGCTCACCTCGCTCGGCCTCGGCGAGGCCAAGGCCGTCGTCGACGGTGCACCGAAGGCCGTCCTTGAGGGCGCCAACAAGGAAGCCGCTGAGAAGGCCAAGGAAGTTCTCGAGGCTGCCGGCGCTTCTGTGACCCTGAAGTAACAGCGTCTCAACGCTTTATGGATGCCCCGGGCTGATGCCCGGGGCATTCGTGCGTCACGGGGTTGCTCAGCGCGGCGCGGCCGAGGAATTGCGCACGACGAGAGCGGATGCCGCGACGACATGCTCGACGTCGGCACCAGGGTGCTCCAACTGCCGAAGCAGGAGGTCGACCGCCCGCGCTCCCTGCTCTCGAGGTTGCTGCCGAATGGTCGTGAGGGCGAACATCTCGGCATGCTGATGGTCATCGATTCCGACGACGCTCAGTTCGGTCGGCACGGCGATGCCCAGGCGGCGCGCGGCGATGATCGCGCTGATCGCCGTCTCATCGCACACACCCACCACAGCGGACGGACGGGTCCGTCGGTTTCCCAGCAGGTCGACTGCGCTCTGGTATCCACTGGGCATGTCGCTCGCCGCTGGGCTCACGCTGACGCGGTCGCTGAGACCGGCGGCATCCATCGCCTCGCGATAGCCCTTCAGCCGGAGAGCATCTCCGAATCCCCCACGAGAGTCGTCCTCACCCGCGCCGATGAAAGCGATCGCCGTGTGGCCGAGGTCGATCAGGTGCTCCGTCGCGATGCGAGCGGCAGCGGCGTCGTCGATCGACACCGAACTCGTACCAGGGTGATAGGGACCGATGGTCACAAGCGGGCGCTCGAGCCCGGTCAGCCGGTCGAGTTCGTGACTGAGCGGCTGGATACCCGCGGCGATGATGCCGTCGAATCGTCGGCGGGGGAGTACCACGTCGAAGATCCGGTCTCTGGCGGCGGAGCCATCCGGAACGCCGTAGAGGGCGAGGTCGTAGTCGTGGGCGAGAAGGGCGTACTGCACGCCGGTCAGCAGCTCGGAGAAGTACCAGCGGCTGATCGTCGGTACGACCACGCCGATCGTCAGTGTTCGTCCGGTCGCGAGACTCGTCGCTGACGAGTGCGCGACGTACGAGAGCTCGCTCGCGGCCTGCGACACCAGCGCTCTGGTCTCGGCGGAGACGTATCCTCGGCCGCTCAACGCGCGACTGGCCGTCGCCTTGGAGACGCCGGCACGCGCCGCGACATCCGCGATCGTGCTCATGCATCCTCCTCGACGTCGGCAGCCCATGGGCGCACTCGTGCACAGCGTAGTCCGACTGCCGCGCGAAAGGAACCGGTTCCAGGTGATCAGTGAGGGAGCGCTCCCATTGGCGCTCTGCTCGCGCGGACAAAGGTTGTCAGCTTGTGATGTGCCGCCATTGTGCCGGGCGGGCAGGGTCGGTAGGTTTGGCCTGGAATCGGTTCCCGAATCCGCTCGCTCTCGGGCAGGCGGCACGTATGGGGACGTGAACTCGAGGAGGAGAAGTCACATGGGACTGTCACAGCGTAATCGGCGTCTCGCGCCGCTCGCCCTGATCGGGGCGGCGGGCATCGCGCTTGCAGGATGTGGGGCTCCTGGCGCGCCGGAAGGTGGCGACGGCGGCGGCGACGGGGGCAGCAGCACGGTCACGATCTACGGCACGATCGTCGACAGCGAGGCCGAACTGCTGCAGGAGTCGTGGGCCGACTGGGCCGAAGAGAACGACATCGAGATCAAGTACGAAGGCAGCCAGGACTTCGAGACGCAGCTCGGCACGCGCGCACAGGGTGGCAACCCGCCCGACATCGCGATCTTCCCGCAGCCGGGTCTGTTCGCCGACTTCGCTTCGCGCGACTTCCTCAAGCCGGCCCCGGAAGAGGTCGAGAAGAACGCGAACGAGTTCTGGACCGAGGACTGGGTCAACTACGGCACCTATGACGGGACGTTCTACGGTGCGCCGCTCATGGCGAATGTGAAGGGCTGGATCTGGTACTCCCCGGCGAAGTTCGCCGAGTGGGGAGTCGAGGTTCCTGAGACCCTCGGCGACCTGACCGCACTCACCGAGACGATCCAGGCCGCTACCGGCACCCCCGCGTGGTGCGCCGGTTTCGAATCCGGTACCGCCACGGGCTGGCCCGGAACGGACTGGATCGAGGACTACGTGCTCCGGCAGGCCGGCCCCGACGTGTATGACCAGTGGGTCAACAACGAGATTCCGTTCACCGATCCGCAGATCAAGACCGCATTCGACTCGGTCGGCGGGATCCTTCTGAACCCGGCGAACGTCAACGCCGGATTCGGCGAGGTGCGCTCGATCAACTCGACCGCCTTCGGCGATGTCGCGCCGAAGGTCGCAGACGGCTCGTGCGCTCTGACCCACCAGGCGTCGTTCCTTTCCGGATTCTTCCCCGAGGGGACGAACATCGCCGAGGACGGCGACGTCTGGGCGTTCATGCTCCCGGGCGAGAGTGCGGGTGAGAAGGCCGTGACCGGCGCAGGCGAGATCGTCGGCGCATTCAGCGACAGTGAGGCCACGCAGAAGGTGCTGGCGTATCTCTCCAGCCCTGAGTGGGCGAACAGTCGCGTCAGCCTCGGCGGTGTGACGTCGGCGAACAACGGGCTCGAGCCCGACGCAGCGCAGGACCCGATCCTCCAGGAGACGATCAAGATCCTGCAGGACCCCGACACCACGTTCCGCTTCGACGCCAGTGACCTGATGCCGGGTGCTGTCGGTGCCGGTACGTTCTGGAAGGGCATGGTCGCGTGGGTCAACGGTACGTCGACCGACGAGGTCCTCCAGCAGATCGAGACGGGCTGGCCCGCCGGCTGACCCGATGCGGACGGGTCGCCTTCGGGCGGCCCGTCCGGTACCGGTCCACGCGACGGCGCATGGACCGCTGATGATCTGCACGCTGTTGTAAAGGGGACTCCGTGACCGCGATCGAATTCTTCGGATGGGTCGGCTCGCTGCCGCCGGTCCTGCAGGCGGTGGCCGTCGTCATCGCCTTCGGGCTGGTGGTGGCCATCATCCTCCTGCTCGTCGACATCGCCCCTCGAACGGGGAAGATGTACACCGTCATCCGGCTGGCCATGTGCCTGCTCGTGCCGCTCGCGGTGATGTGGTTCTTCCGGTCCTACTACTGGGCGATCGGCGCCGCGGTCGTGGTGGGAGCCGTGTTCTTCCTGCTCGACTACCGCTCCAAGTCCGGCAAGGGATACCTCATCCAGCTCGTCGCGTTCATGGCGCCGGCGTTCCTGCTGCTGCTGGTGGGCCTCGTCCTGCCGTCGCTGCAGACGATGGCGGCGTCGTTCATGAACTCGTCGGGGAAGTCGTTCGTCGGACTCGCGAACTACACCTGGATATTCGGGCAGCCGGACGGCGTCCGCGTCGTGGTCAACACGATCGTCTGGGTGCTGATCGTGCCGACGGTGTCGACGATCGTCGGACTCGCTTACGCCGTCTTCATCGACCGCACACGCGGCGAGAAGATCTACAAGGTCCTCGTCTTCATGCCGATGGCGATCTCGTTCGTCGGCGCCGGCATCATCTGGCGGTTCATGTACGAGTACCGCGGCCCGCAGTTCGAACAGATCGGCCTTCTCAACCAGATCCTGGTCTGGTTCGGCGCTGAGCCGCAGCAGTTCCTGCTCAACCCGCCGTGGAACACCCTGTTCCTGATCGTCGTGCTGATCTGGGTGCAGACCGGATTCGCGATGGTGATCCTCTCCGCATCGATCAAGGGTGTGCCGATGGAACTGCTGGAGGCCGCGGAACTCGATGGCGCGAACGCCTGGCAGCGGTTCATCTCGGTGACCGTCCCCGCCATCCGACCGGCTCTCATCGTCGTGCTGACCACGATCTCGATCGCCTCGCTGAAGGTCTTCGACATCGTCCGCACCATGACCGCCGGAAACTACGAGACCTCGGTGCTCGCCAACGAGATGTACACGCAGTTCTCGAAGTTCGAAGCGGGGCGCAGCGCCGCCCTGGCGGTCATCCTGTTCATCCTCGTGCTGCCGATCGTCATCTACAACGCACGCCAGATCCAGAAGCAGCGGGAGATCCGATGAGCGACACCGTGAAGTCCAACGCAGTGCCCACGTCCACCCCCGCCAGTACTCGTGCGATCACCACCGGCGGCAGGCTGAATGCTTCTGCAGGACGCACGCGCAAGAAGCTGTCGCGGCCCTGGGCATCCGTCGCATCGATCATCATCGCGTTCCTGTGGACGATCCCCACCCTCGGACTCTTCATCTCGTCGTTCCGGCCCCGCGATGACATCCAGTCCAGCGGCTGGTGGGAGTTCTTCCTCAATCCGCAGGTGACCGGAGAGAACTACGTCGACGTCCTGCAGTCGGGGACGACGCAGCTGACGATGATCGAATCGTTCGTGAACTCGATCGCCATCACGATCCCGGCGACGATCGTTCCGCTCATGGTCGCGTCGATGGCGGCATACGCGTTCGCGTGGATCGACTTCAAGGGCCGCAACTTCCTCTTCATCTTCATCTTCGCGCTGCAGATCGTTCCGATTCAGATGGCGCTCGTCCCGCTGCTGAGCACGTTCTCGCGCGGGCTGAATCTGTTCGGGCTCCAGATCACGCTGCCGCTGGGAGCATCCGGTGGGTATGCGCAGGTCTGGCTCGCGCACTCGATGTTCGCTCTGCCGCTGGCGATCTATCTGCTGCACAACTTCATGTCCGAGATCCCCGGCGAGATCATCGAGGCCGCACGCGTCGACGGTGCGTCACGCGGACAGATCTTCTTCCGGATCGTGCTGCCGCTGACCATGCCGGCGATTGCGTCGGTGGCGATCTTCCAGTTCCTCTGGGTGTGGAACGACCTGCTCGTGGCACTGGTGTTCGCAGACGGCGGCGCCGCTCCGATCACGAAGCTCCTGGCCGAGATCACCGGTACACGAGGCAACGACTGGTATCTGCTCACGGCCGGGGCGTTCGTGTCGATCATCGTCCCGTTGATCGTGTTCTTCGCCTTGCAGCGGTACTTCGTGCGAGGTCTGCTGGCGGGCTCAACGAAGGGGTAACACAGCACTCACGACGGGGCCGTGGCCGTACCCTGGGAGCATGGACTACGCCGAGCACATCGCCGACCTCGTCGGTGACACGCCCCTCGTGAAGCTGCAGCACGTCACCGAGGGCGTCGAGTGCACCGTACTCGTCAAGCTCGAGTACCTCAACCCGGGCGGCTCCTCGAAGGATCGCATCGCGAAGCGGATCATCGACGCGGCCGAAGCCTCGGGTGAGCTTCGACCGGGTGGCACCATCGTCGAGCCGACCAGCGGCAACACCGGCGTCGGACTCGCGCTGGTCGCTCAGCAGCGCGGTTACAAGTGCGTGTTCGTGCTACCCGACAAGGTCGGCGAGGACAAGATCGATGTGCTGCGCGCATACGGCGCGGAGATCGTGATGACGCCGACGTCCGTGCCGGCGGACAGCCCCGAGTCGTACTACAGCGTCAGCGACCGGCTCGTGCGTGAGATCGACGGAGCCTTCAAGCCGAACCAGTACGAGAACCCGAACGGTCCGCGCAGCCATTACGAGACCACCGGACCCGAGATCTGGCGCGACACCGACGGCCGGGTCACGCACTTCGTCGCCGGCGTCGGAACGGGCGGGACGATCAGCGGCACCGGGCGATTCCTGCGTGAGGTGTCAGAGGAGCGCGTGCGCATCATCGGCGTCGACCCGGAGGGAAGCGTGTACTCGGGCGGCACCGGGCGCCCCTACCTCGTCGAAGGCGTGGGGGAGGACATCTGGCCGGGATCCTACGACCCCGCAGTGCCTCACGAGATCGTGGCCGTCGACGACGCCGAGTCGTTCGCGATGACCCGTCGCCTGGCACGTGAAGAGGGCATCCTCGTCGGCGGATCGAGCGGCATGGCCGTCGTCGGCGCTCTGCGTGTGGCCAGGAGCCTGCCGGCGGATGCCGTGATGGTGGTGCTGCTGCCGGACGGCGGTCGCGGGTATCTGTCGAAGATCTTCAACGACTCGTGGATGCGCTCGTACGGGTTCAGCGAGGTCGAAGAGGGCGAGACGGTCGCGGACGTACTCGATGCGCGCACGACCCTTCGACAGGCTCAGGGATCGATACGACAGGCTCAGGGATCGATACGACAGGCTCAGGGATCGATACCTGAGCTGGTGCACGCGCACCCCAGCGACACGGTGCTCGACGCCATCAGGATGATGACGGAGTTCGACGTCTCACAGCTCATCGTGCTCAGCGCGGAGCCGCCGGTGATGATGGGTGAGGTCGTCGGCATGGTCGACGAACGCGGACTGCTGGATCGGCTCTTCCGCGACGAGGCGAAGCCGACGGACGCCGTCGGCGCGCATGTCGACGCACGGATGCCGCTCGTCGGCATCCATGCGTCCGTCGATCAGGCACGCACGGCGCTCGCCGATGCCGACGCGCTGCTCGTCACGATCGACGGCAAGCCGCACACGCTGCTCACCCGCCAGGATCTGCTCGCCTATCTCGCGCGCTGAGCGAGAGAGGGTCACCCGGCGTAACAGGAGAGGATGCCGCGGCCTGCGGACGTAGGCTGAGGGCATGTCCGACCACTCCTTCGCCACCCGTGCCATCCATGCAGGCCAAGCGCCCGATCCTCTGACCGGTGCGATCATCCCGCCGATCTATCAGGCCTCCACGCACGTGCAGGACGGCATCGGCGGCTTCCGCGGGGGATACGAGTACAACAGGGCGGGCAATCCCACCCGCAGTGCGCTGCAGACGCAGCTCGCCGCGCTCGAGGGCGGTGCGAGTGCACTTTCTTTCGCGTCCGGTCTCGCGGCGGAGGATGCACTGCTGCGCGGCATCCTGAAGCCCGGCGACCACGTGCTGCTCGGAAACGACGTGTACGGCGGCACCTACCGACTGCTCACCAAGGTGCTCGCGCCGTGGGGCATCGAGACCACCACCGTCGAGCTCGGCGACGTCGATGCGATCCGCCAGGCGCTGCGCCCCGAGACCAGGATCGTCTGGCTCGAGACGCCCAGCAACCCGCTGCTCAAGATCGTCGACATCGCCGCGACCGCCGAGATCGCACACGCGGCCGGTGCGATCGTGGTCGTCGACAACACGTTCGCCTCACCGGCGCTGCAGCTTCCGCTCGCACTCGGCGCCGACCTCGTCGTGCACTCGACGACGAAGTACCTCGGCGGTCATTCCGACGTGCTCGGCGGTGCCGTCGTGTTCGCCGATGATCGCTTCTACGACCAGGTGAAGTTCCAGCAGTTCGCGGTCGGTGCTGTCTCCGCGCCGCTGGACGCGTGGCTCACGACCCGCGGCATCAAGACGCTCGCCGTTCGAGTGCGCCAGCACAGCGAGAACGCGCAGGCGATCGCGGAGTGGGCGGCGGCACGCCCCGAGTTCGAGACGGTGTTCTACCCCGGACTCTCCTCGCACCCCGGCCACGAGATCGCCGCGCGCCAGATGAGCGGATTCGGCGGGATGCTGTCGCTCGCGCTCGCCGCGGGCCAGGCCGCCGCACGCGCCTTCGCCGAGTCGACCGAGCTGTTCCAACTCGCGGAGTCTTTGGGCGGCGTCGAGTCGCTGATCGGCTACCCGCCGGACATGACGCACGCCTCGGTGCGCGGCACACCTCTCGCCGTGCCGGAGAACGTCGTGCGACTGTCCGTCGGAATCGAAGACGTGGCGGACCTGATCGCCGACCTCGAGCAGGGGCTGGCGCGCATCAACGGCTGAGCGACTCTGCGGCGCGGAGAGCGACGCGAGTAGCATTGAGGGATCTTGAACGATTCATCACCGCCTGACGTCCCCACTCCCGATTTCGAACGCACAGATCTCGACCGCACGCCGACCGGCAGCATCCGCGCCATCACCGGCACGATCCGCACCAGCACGCCCACCGGCGCGATCAGGGTGCTCGGGCCGAACCCGGCGACCGCGCCGATCATGCTGCACCCTGGCGATGCGATCTCGCATCGCCGCCGGGTGCTGTACATCATCCTGCTCGGAGCGCTCACCGCGCTCGGACCGTTCACGATCGACCTGTATCTGCCGGCGTTCCCGGTGCTGGAGTCCGATTTCCAGACGACCTCCGCGGCGATCCAGCTCACGCTCACCGGCACGATGATCGGCTTCGCGGTCGGTCAGCTCGTCGTCGGCCCGCTCTCGGACAAGGTCGGACGCCGCATCCCGCTGGTCAGCGTCACGGCGCTGCACGTGCTCGCCAGCGTCGCCGCGGCAGTCGCTCCGGATCTGCTGCTGCTCGGAGGCGCGCGCGTGCTCATGGGCATCGGAGCGGCAGCCGGAGGCGTGGTCGCGATGGCGGTCGTGCGCGACCTGTTCGGCGGTCGCCGACTCGTGGTGATGCTTTCCAGGCTCGCCCTGGTCTCGGGCGTCGCACCCGTGGTGGCACCGTTGATCGGATCGTGGCTGCTCGGAGTGATGCCGTGGCGCGGAATCTTCATCGTCCTCGCCGCATACGGCACAGTCATGTTCCTGGCCGCTCTGCTGTTCATCCCCGAGACCCTCCCGAAGGAGCGACGGCAGGAACGCGGAAGCACCACGATCTGGCAGCGCTATCGCAGCGTCCTCAGCGATCGGGTGTTCCTCGGCGTGCTCGTGATCGGCGGCATGACGTTCTCCGGGCTGTTCTCGTACCTCTCGGCCTCGCCGTTCCTGTTCCAGGAGACGCACGGCCTGAACGCTCAGGAGTACGGCTGGCTGTTCGCCGTCAACTCGGTCGGTGTGGTGCTCGGCGTGCAGGCCGCGTCACGGCTCGCGGCGCGATTCGGCCCGCAGTGGGTTCTTGCGTTCTCGACGGCTGTGCTGCTGATCAGCGGCACCGCGATCATCGTCTGCGACCAGCTCGGCCTGGGTTTCTGGGGCACCGTCATCCCGCTGTTCGTGTTCATGACCGCGTGCGGCTTCTCATTCCCCTGCGTGCAGGTTCTCGCGCTCGATCGTCATGGCAAGGCGGCAGGGACGGCAGCGTCGATCCTCGGCGCGAGCAACAACGGCATCGCCGCGATCATCTCGCCGGTCGTCGGCTTCGTCTCGGCAGGCGCCATCACGGCGACCACGATGGCCTCGGTCATGGTCGGCTGCGCCGTGGTCGGCACGCTCGCCCTGTGGCTGATCGTGCGTCCGCGCACGGTCGGAATGCTCGCGCCGTAGCATCCCGGACTTCACGTGGGTGAGAATGAGCGGATGACTCGACGACCGGCGCTGCTCTGGTGGGGCATCGGCTGCGTGCTCGCGGCGATGGCGCTGGGAGCGGCGATGACCGCGCCCGGCCCCGACATCCCCTCGGCGATGGACAGCGGATGGAACCGGCTGATGATCGGTATCCAGACGCCGCTGCTGCTGAGCTTCTCCGAGGTGATGAACGAGGTCGGAGGCAGTTGGGCCGCGACGTATGTGATCCCGCTCGCGATCCTGGCCGCCCTGCTGATCGCCAGGCGATGGCGGGCAGCGGTGTTCGTGGGCGTGTCGCTGCTCGCGAGCGTGCTGGCGGTGCAGCTGCTCAAGCAGCTGTTCGGTCGTGCGCGACCGGAGGAGATGCTGGTGATCTCCGATTTCGGTTCATTCCCGTCAGGGCATACGGCCAACGCCGCAACCTTGGCGGTGATCGCGGTGCTGCTGTTTCCCCGGCTGTGGGTGCTGATCGTCGGCATCATCTGGACGATCGCGATGGCTTTCTCGCGCACGCTGCTCTCGGTGCACTGGCTGAGCGACACGATCGGCGGGGTGCTGGTCGGTGTCGGCACGGTGCTGATCGTGGGCGCCCTCATGCTGACGTGGGTGCGCCGGCCGCAGAGCGCGGCGGGATATGTCGCGCACGATGAAGAGGAGCCCTGAGTGAGCAGCATCCGCCCGTACCGTCCCGAGGATCGCCAGGCGATGTTCGAGATCTGCCTGAAGACCGCGGATGCCGGCGCCGACGCGACCGGAATGTTCAGCGACGACGACCTCTGGGGGCTGCTGTTCGCGGTGCCGTATGCCGAACGGCATCCCGATCTGTGCTCGATCGTCGAGGCCGACGACGGTCGTGCGATCGGCTACATCGTCGCCACAGACGACACCGACGCGTTCGAACGGTGGTTCCGCGATGAGTGGTGGCCGCAGTTCACCGAACGCTTCCCGCGGCCGGTCCATGCGGAGAGTCCTGAGGAGAAGATGATCGAGTACGGGTATCGGCGGCGTCCGGGTCAGAATCCGAACACGGCGCAGTACCCGGCGCATCTGCACATCGACCTGCTGCCGGAGACCCAGGGACAGGGACTCGGGCGTCGGCTGATCGAGACCCTCTTCGCCGAGCTGCGCCGTCGTGGCGTGAAGGGGCTGCACCTCGGCATGAACCCAGAGAACACGGGTGCGGCGGCTTTCTACGAGCGACTCGGAATGCAGCGGCTGCCGTCCGAAGACGGCGGGCGCAGCTACGGGGAGCGGTTCACCGACTGAATCCTCAGCACAGGTTAGATGACTGAAGGGCCCCGCTGGCGCGGAGCCCTTCAGCCATTTGGCGGTGACGGCGGGATTCGAACCCGCGGTTGCTTGCACAACACACGCTTTCCAAGCGTGCTCCTTCGGCCGCTCGGACACGTCACCAAGGAACAACCTGAACAGTCTATCCGATCGCTGATGCCGCCTGCGCCAGTCGCCCTCGGCGCCATAAGGTGAGGGAGACACCGATGGCGACTCGCACAGGGGGAACGCGTGAACGAGCTTCCGCACCGCCGGCGCTGGATGCTGCAGATGCAGCAGTCACTGCCGCCGGCAACCGTGTTCGATCGGACGACGTTCCTCGTGGGAACGGCGGCGGCGGTCTGGCTTGCGGCGATCATCGCTATCCAGGGAGTGCGCACGCCCTGGGCGCTGGTCTGGTTCATCCCGATCTGGGCGATCACCGCGTACCTGGTGCTGCCACGGCTGCATCGCATGCTCTCCGACCTCTACGTGCCCGACTACTTCTTCGGGCGCACCCGAACGGCCGACGGTCTGCTCGGCGATCCGGTGAACCTCGGAGTGGACGGCTCCGGCGCCCAACTCGACCACGTCATGACTTCGGCCGGCTGGCATCGCGCGGATGAGATCACAGCGGCATCGACGTGGCGGATCATCGCGTCGACGCTCACCAGGCGCAGCTATGCCACCGCACCGGTGTCGCCACTCATGCTGTTCGGCAGGCGCCACGACGTCGCGTACCAGCAGGAGGTGAAGGGCAATCCGAAGCAGCGCCATCACGTGCGCTTCTGGCACAGCCCACCCGGGTGGCTGCTTCCGGGCGGCGCCCACGCCGATTGGCTCGGCGCGGCGACCTACGACACCGATGTGGGCCTGTCCCTGTTCACGCTCCAGGTCACCCATCGCATCGACGAGAACACCGATGTGGAGCGCGACCACGTGGTCACGACGGCGCAGTCGGCCGACAACGACGTCCGCGTGCGACTGCTCCGCGATTTCACCACCGGATATCACTCGCGCAACGGCGGTGGCGATCGATTCGTGACAGACGGCGACCTGCCGATCGTCGATGTCTCCCGCACTGTGCCGCCCGAGCCCGTCGCCGTGCTGCAACCCGATCCGAGCACCGCACGTCAGATCGCTCGAGCACCGCTGCCGGTGATCACCGCGGTGACGCTCATCGGGCTCGTCACCGTGCTCCAGCTGGTCGATGTGCTCTCCGACGCGACGTTCTGGCAGCTGCTCTCCGCCGCCGAACCCGACGAACGTGTGCTGATCCTCGTCGTGGTCGGTCTGTTCGGGGCCTTCATGATCTGGCAGCTCGTGATGGCGTGGCTCGTGCTGCGCGGCGGCCGCCGATCTCGCGCGGTGCTGATGGTGCTCGTGATCCTCCAGATCATCTTCATGGCCATCGACTACCTGGACGGCAGCGCTGTGCTGGGCCTGGACTGGACACTGCTCACGGCATCGGTCCAGGCAATCACGCTGCTGTGCCTGTCGAGTGAGAGCGCCGGGGCATGGGCGCGCAGGCGCCGTGGATCGAAGCCCGCGTAAAATCGCAGGGTGGCCACACCCAAGATCGTCCTCTTCTACGCGTTCGCGCCGCTCGCCGACCCGGAGGCGATCCGCCTGTGGCAGCGCGACCTCGGCGAGGCGCTCGGGCTGCGCGGTCGGCTGATCATCTCGAAGGACGGCGTCAACGGCACTCTCGGCGGCGATCTTCCCGCGCTCAAGAAGTGGGTGCGCTCGTTCCGCTCCTACCCGGCGTTCAAGGATGCCGACATCAAATGGAGCGAGGGGACGGGGCTCGACGACGCCGGACTCAGCGTCGACTTCCCCAAGCTCAGCGTCAAGGTGCGCGACGAGATCGTCTCTTTCGGGGCGCCGGGGGAGCTGCGGGTCGACGAGCACGGAGTCGTCGGCGGTGGTGCACGGCTGAGTCCCGACGCACTGCACGAGCTCGTGCAGTCGCGTGACGACGTCGTCTTCTTCGACGGGCGCAACGCGCTCGAAGCCGAGATCGGCCGTTTCCGCGGTGCGATCGTGCCCGACACCGAGACGACTCGCGATTTCGTCGAGCTGCTCGACTCGGGAGCGTACGACGATCTCAAGGGCAAGCCGGTCGTCACCTACTGCACCGGCGGCATCCGCTGCGAGGTGCTGTCGAGTCTCATGACGGCGCGCGGGTTCGGCGAGGTGTACCAGCTCGAGGGTGGCATCGTCCGCTACGGGGAGCGCTTCGGAGACGATGGCCTGTGGGACGGCTCGCTCTACGTGTTCGACAAGCGCGGATCAGTGGATTTCAGCGACCACACCGCCGTGATCGGCACGTGCGCCGGGTGCGGTACGCAGACCAAGCGCACCGCGAACTGCCCGGATGCCGCGTGCCGTCGCCAGTTCGTCGTGTGCGAGAGCTGCGACGCGGTGCCGTGCGATGAGCACACGGTGCAACTCGCCTGAGCGGGCGCACGCCGCCGCTCAGCCGCTGGTCAGGCCGGCGCAGGCCGTCGCGAGCTGTCGACAGCGAACAGCGAGCGCGGCAGCAGCAGAGCCGTGACGCGCCCGCGCGCATCGAC
Organism: Microbacterium profundi; assembly: GCF_000763375.1. Lineage (NCBI taxonomy): Bacteria > Bacillati > Actinomycetota > Actinomycetes > Micrococcales > Microbacteriaceae > Microbacterium > Microbacterium profundi. Next base: position 20,338 of record NZ_JPSY01000002.1, read on the forward strand.
ATGACGGTGCATATCTGCGCTCACTCGGACGAGGGCGGGAGCGAGATCGCGCGCATCGAGCTTCTCCCTGGCGTAACTGGCACGCTCCACAGCATCCACCAGCGTCTGCACCGCCCGGGCGTCGGCGCCGCGCTCGATCAGATCTGCGCCCCGTTCCCGGGGAGAGTCGGCATCCGAGACCGGCACGCCCAGATCGGTCAGCGTCGCCCGCAGCTCGCGCCACGCGATCACGGCGTCTCCGCCTCTGGCGCGTGAGCGGCGCCATATCCGCACGAACAGGCGGATCAGTGCCGGTAGTAGCAGCAAGAGCAGTGCGCCGCCGACCACGAGCATCACCGGCGTGGGATCGAGTCGCTGCAGCACGCCGCCGCCCGCAGCAGAGGGGTCATCCGTCGCTTCGTCGAGCTCAGGACCGCTCGTCGGGGTCGCCGATGGTGCCGCGCTCGGCGCTGGTGTCGCCGGGCCGGTGACCGGCCCGGCCTCCACGGATGCCGGCGCGAATGCGGTCGGCACGCCGAGCGATGCGGTCGGCTCGAACGGCACCCATCCGATGCCCCCGAAACGCACTTCCGGCCAGGCGTGCAGCTGATCGCTGCTGACGACGTAGACGAACTCGTCGCCGCGCTTCTCGTCGGTCAGACGCCCTGGAAGGTAACCGACCACTATCCGCACCGGAAGATCGAGCGTCTGCGCCATCAACGCGAACGCGCCGGCGAAGTGGATGCAGTATCCCGAGCGCACATCGAGGAACTCTGCGACCGCGTCCGCACCGGTGCCGTCGAAGCCGCCGTCGACCGGGGCGTCGAGCGAGTAGGTGAACTCGGACCGGAACCACGTCTGGAGGGCGATCATGCGGTCGTAGTCGGTCTCGGCACCGGCTGTCACCTCGCGGGCGGTCTCGGCGATCACCGGCGGAAGGTCCTCCGGGACCCGTGGATCCTCGGCGCTGCGGATGGCTCCGGAGGCGCGGATCTGCTCGAGCGTCGGCTGCGCAGTGGCTGTCGTCACCGTGTAGTCCTCGCCCCCGGCATTGCGCGTCTCGGAGACCACTGTGCGGTTGCCGGGCATGATCTCCCAGCCGGAGGAGGTGCCGGTGACCTTCGTCGCCGCATACGGCACCGGCAACCAGGAACTCGAGATGCCGACGACGCGGATCGAGGTGCGCCGTTGCGTGGTGGCGATCTCCTCGGCCCAGTTGCCGTCTCCGAAGCCGTCGGAGAGCGGCCGAGTGTCTTCCTCGTCCGCTTGCCAGACTTGTCCGTCGAACCCCGACACGGTCGCGATCCGCAGGTACGGTGCGGTCACAGCCGTGGTCGCCAGCGTGATGACGTCGGTGGGTGCCGGCCGGCGCAGGTCGTCGCCCAGCCGCAGCGACGGATTCAGCGCGACGGACGTCCCCGTGCCCACCCAGCTTGCGGAGACCGGCAGGATCGGGGTGATGATGAGCGCGCCGGCGAGAGCCGCGGCGCCGACGCCGAGAGCCACAGCGACCGATGCCCGCCTCGGCCTGCGGGCATCGTGACGAGTGCTGTGCCGCAGCAGGAAGAGGATCAGGATCGCGAGCACCACGAACCACGGGACATCGGCATCGCCGAATGTGATGATCATCGGCACCACGCCGACCGCGGTGACGAGCACCGCCGCGAGCAGGGTGAGCCGCTGAGCGATCAGGTGGTCGATGATGATCGTGATGACGGCGAACCCCACGGCGAGCATGGCGCGAACGGCCAGGGTGTCGTTCAGCGGGGCGGTGCCGAACTGCACCTGCTCGAATGCCTGGGCCGCCAGCGGAGCGAGGGCCTGCAGGGTCGAACCGGTCGGGATGAATCCGAGCAGAGCTCCCTGCGGGACCAGCATCAGGGTGAGCGCGCACACTGCGACGACCAACTGAGCGAGCAGCGCCCACGCATCCCGCCCGCGGCGGCGTGCGCCCAGGTGACGCATGAGAGCGCCGGTGGCTGTGATGAGGACGATGACGGTGATGCTCACGAGCGACCACGGTCCCGCCGCGATGGCCGACGAATACGGCCACAGCGCGACGAAACCTGCGCAGGCTGCGAGCATCGCGATCGCCAGCGTGCGGGTCTGCCGGTCGGCGGCAGCGGCCTCTTCGGCCCACGGCGCGCGACGCTGCTCAGCGGGCGACATGGCCGCCTCCTGTCGCCATCCGGGCGGGGAGGGCGTCCTCCCAGGCGGCGGCGATGTCCTCTGCCAGCGGAGCGGACGACCACCCCAGTCGCGCAGCGGCGTCTCCGGCGCCGGGACCGAGGTCGGTTGCGAGGAGGATCGGAGCCGCGGCCCCGCCATGGCGCAGCAGCGCAGCATCCTCCTCGTCGAGGTGCCCCGTGATCAGCACCAGCGGACCGGGCGGCGTTCCATCGAAGAGGGTGATGATGTCGCGACCTTCACCCTGCGGCCGAGTGAGCGCCAGCGCCACGAGCAGGCCGTCGCGGTCATCCTCGTGCCCGCGGAGCCTGCCGAGCACGGCTCCCGCCGAATCGAGCACATCCACGCTGTACCCCTCCTGCACCAGGTGAAGGGCGACGGATGCGCACGCGGAGACGGCAGCCTCGAACGCGGGGTCGGCCTGCTCACGCTGGATGTCCCAGTGCCGGGCTGTGCGATCGAGGACGACCAGCGCGTCAGGGCTGGATTCCTCCTCTTCCTGTCGCACCATCAGGTCGCCGCGGTGGGCGGTCGCGCGCCAGTGGATGCGGCGCATCGAATCGCCGGACACGTAACGCCGGGGAGACAGGTTGTCGCTGCCCTGTCCGAGCCGTGTGGATGACGTGTGCGCGGTTCCGCCGGCCGCTCCGAGATTCGAGCTGAGCGGAGCGAGCGGCACGACCTCTGGGACCACGGTGACCGTGCGAGTGTCTCCGAACTCCTGCGTGCGCTGAGCGAATCCGAACGGGTCGATCGTCTGCAGCGACAGCGGCCCCACCGCCCACACGCCACGGCGCACGCCCGTGATCGCATAGCCGATGCTGGTGCCGTTGTCGGTGGGGAACTCTCCCGTGGCATCGCCGGAGACCGCGGCGGGCAGTTTGTCGCGCCAGATGCCGAGCGGGATGCGCAGGGCGCGCATGTCGAATCGCACGGCGACCTGCGACTCCTCACCGACGGTGAGCAGATCGGTGGAGATGCGTCTGCTCACCGCACCGGTGCGCCGGGGGACGTGCACGACGAGGACGGCGACGACCACGAGCAGGAACAACAGCATCGCGACGTAGAGCAGAATCGGCGCTGCCAGCAGATTGGCCGCGATCGTCAACAGCACACCGGTCAGGAGCGCGGCTGCCCCCCGGCCCGTGAGCAGATGACGTCGAGGCATGGCCGGACTCGGATCAGAACCTGGCGGCCAGTGGAACGCGTACACGGTCCACTATCTGAGCGAGCGCGGCCTCGACGGGCTGCGCACCCGCACGGTGTACGCCGCGGGCAGGGAGAAGCCGATGCGCGAACACGGGTGCGAGCAATGCGGTGAGGTCGTCCGGGATCACGAACTCCCGTCCGTCCAGCGCCGCCCACACCTTGGCCGCGCGCACGAGCTGAAGAGTGGCGCGCGGGCTCGCGCCCAGATGCAGGCTCGGATCGGTGCGGGTGGCCTGTGAAAGTGCGACGGCGTACTCCTCGACGGTGGGGGAGACATGCACTGCGCGGGCGAAGCCGATCATCCGCCTGATCGCTCGGGCATCGGCGACCGGGGTGATCGAGGCGAGTGGATTGACGCTGTCGCGCTGACGGAGCATGAGGGCCTCTGCCGCGGCATCCGGATAGCCCATCGAGATGCGCATCATGAACCGGTCGCGCTGCGCCTCCGGAAGTGCGTAGGTGCCCTCCATCTCGAGCGGGTTCTGCGTCGCGACGACGAGGAACGGATCCGGCAGGGGGTGCGTGCGGCCGTCGACGGTGACCTGCCCCTCCTCCATGGCTTCGAGAAGGGCGGACTGGGTCTTGGGGGACGAGCGGTTGATCTCGTCGGCGATCACGATCTGCGCGAAAACCGCACCGGGCTTGAACTCGAACTCGCGGTCGACGGGGTTGTACACCGAGACGCCGGTGACATCGCCCGGCAGCAGATCAGGGGTGAACTGGATGCGACGCACCGTCGCGTCGACGCTCGCGGCGATCGCGCGGGCGAGCATCGTCTTGCCGACGCCGGGGACGTCTTCGATGAGCAGGTGGCCCTCGGCCAGCAGGCAGGCCAGTGCGCTGCGCACGGCATCCGGCTTCCCGTCGATCACCTCGCCGACCGAGGTCAGGATGGCGGAGGTCTGCGTCCGGAACTGCTCGGCCGTGATCTCGGGTCCGGTGTCGTCCATGCGCTCCCTCTCGCCCCAGCGCTTCTGTGCGCGTGAATCGATCGTAACCCGCTGGAGGGGCCTGCGCTCCGGCGGATTCGTGGTTCAGGCTCCGATGCGGGTTCGTGTCCCTGCCGGAGGCCGGGTAGACTGTCCGAGGCTCTCCGCGTGGCAGCATCCAGGCCAATTCCCCCAGGACGGAAACGTAGCAAGGGTAACCGGGCTCTGCTGGGTGCGCGGAGGGTCCTTTCTTCTCTCCGGGCACTTTGCCGCCCGACGGCCCACCGTTCAGCTTCGCCTGCGAGGATCGTGGTGTGAGCACATCCACCACTCCTGCGCGTTCCGCGGCGATCGGGCGCTTCGCCTCTCCGATCGCTCTCGTCGCGCTGATGTGGGTGATCCAGATCGCTGACGCCGTGCTCCCCGGCTCCTTCACCGGTTTCGGCTTGCGGTCATGGGACTTCGGCAGCCTGCAGGGGCTCGTGCTCGGACCGCTGCTGCACGCGGGATGGGCGCACCTGATCGGCAACACCCTGCCGTTGCTGGTGCTCGGCTGTCTCATCGCCATCGAAGGCGCCGGCCGCTTCTGGATGGTCACCGCGGTCACCGCGCTCGTGGGGGGCGTCGGCACCTGGCTGCTCAACGCACCGGGCACGCTCACGGTCGGTGCGTCCGTGCTCGTCTTCGGGTACTTCGCGTACATCGTCGTGCGCGTGTTCTCGCCTCGGCCGATCGCGCACCGCATCGCGCACGCCCTCATCGCTGTGATCGTGCTCGTCCTGTACGGCGGGTCGATGCTCGCCGGCATCGTCGGCGTGGGCCCCGGCGTCTCCTGGCAGGCGCATCTGTTCGGCGCGGTCGGCGGCGGTGTGGCGGCGCTCGCGGGAGCGCGTGGTCCTCGCAGCCGCGGAGCGCGCGGCACGTGAGCGCAGGCTCGAAGCGCGCCGCCTCCGGCACGCGGGGTCGTGCCGGTTCGCGCGGGCGGGCGGGGCAGCGGACGAGAAGGCGCACGACGAGACGACGGAGACCGGGCGGGCGGGCGGCCTCCCGCGCGACGCGTCGGCCGAAGGACGCACGTCTCATGATCGCGGCGCTCGGCGGGCTCACCCTCGCCGCGCTCCTCATCGTTCTCGTGCCGATGGCGACGTCGAGCGATCCGGTCGCGGTGTGCGTGGACGCGCCGGGCGATCTGCCGGACGCAGGGGTCGAAGGCTGGCAGGGTGAGCAGCTCCACAACGCCGCGATCATCGTGCGCACGGCCTCGGAGCAGGGGTTCGAGCGCGACGGCCAGGTCCTCGGCGTCATGGCGGCGATGGGCGAGAGCTCACTGCAGAACATCGACTACGGCGACTGGGAGACGTCCGGCTTCACCAATCCGGACGGCACGCGCACCAGCAGCATCGGCCTGTTCCAGCAGCAGGAGTGGTGGGGGAGCGTCGAGACGAGGATGGATCCGGCAGCATCCGCCGCCCTCTTCTACGGACGTCTCGCCGGACTCGAGGGGTGGCAGGGCATGGAGCCCACGCATGCGATCCATCGCGTGCAGGTCAACTCCGACCCGAACCACTACGCCCGGTTCGAAGATGACGCGGGCGCGGTGGTCGACGCGCTTTCCGGTCCATGTCCGGCGTAGGGTGGCAGCGTGGCGCGAAGCATCTACATCACCTCCGCCGAGGGGCACACCGGCAAGTCAACCATCGCGCTGGGCGTGCTCGATGCGCTGATGCGAGTGACGCCGAGGGTCGGCGTGTTCCGCCCGATCGCGCGCTCCTCCGCCGAGCCCGACTACGTGCTCGAGCTGCTGCTCGCGCACGACGGCGTGCACCTCGATTACGAGGCCAGCCTCGGCGTCACCTACGACGATGTGCGTGACGATCCCGACCGCGCACTGGCCACCATCGTGTCCAGGTTCAAGGCGGTCGAGGCGCAGTGCGACGCCGTCGTGATCATCGGCAGCGACTACACCGACGTCGCCAGCCCCGCCGAACTCGGCTACAACGCCCGCATCGCCGCGAACCTCGGCGCTCCGGTGCTGCTCGTGCTCAGTGGCCGCGACCAGCAGGGCGGCGGAGAGCAGCTCGGCACGTCGACCGCGCGCACCGCTGACGCCGTCGGCCAGATCGCGGCCCTCGCGTTGGCCGAGCTGCACGACGAGCGTGCAGAGCTGTTCGCGGTCATCGTGAACCGTGCCGATCCCGATGCACTGCAGCAGAGCGTCGACGCCGTGCGTTCAGCGCAGGCGGAGCGCACTCCGGTCTGGGCGATCCCGGAGGATCGCACGCTCGTGGCGCCGTCGATCCGCGGCATCCTCGCAGCCGTCGACGGGCGGCTCATCAAGGGCGACCCCGATCTGCTCACCCGTGAAGCGTTGAGCGTCGTGGTAGCAGGCATGTCGATGGTGAACGTGCTGCCGCGCCTCACGCAGGATGCCGTCGTGGTGATCCCCGCGGATCGCACCGAGGTGCTGCTCGCCACGCTGATGGCGGATGCGGCAGGAACATTCCCGTCGATCACGGGGATCATCCTGAACGGTCCGTTCCCCCTGCCCGAGTCGATCGAGCGGCTTCTCGACGGGCTCTCGTCCACCGTCCCGATCATCGCGACCGATCACGGCACCTACGACACCGCGGTGCGCGTGATGGGTGCGCGCGGACGGCTGGCCGCCGATTCGCGTCATCGGTACGATCGCGCGCTCGGACTGTTCCAGACCCACGTCGACATCACCGAGCTCGCGACACAGCTCGGGCTCGCGGAATCGCGCGTCGTGACGCCGCTGATGTTCGAGTACGGACTCATCGAACGTGCGCGGGCCGATCGCAAGCGCATCGTGCTGCCCGAGGGCGAGGACGACCGCATCCTGCGTGCGGCGTCGAGCCTGATCGCGCGTGACGTCGCCGACCTGACGATCCTCGGCGATGAGAGCGAGATCCGCGCACGGGCCACTGAGCTCGGAATCGACATCTCCGCGGCGCAGATCATCAGTCCGACCGATCCGTCGTACATCGAGCGGTTCGCCGAGGAATACGCGCGCCTGCGGGCACACAAGGGAGTGACGCTGTCGCAGGCCGCCGACACCGTCACAGACGTGTCGTACTTCGGAACGCTCATGGTGCATCTCGGCCTCGCGGACGGCATGGTCTCGGGTGCGACCCACACCACCGCGCACACGATTCGTCCGTCCTTCGAGATCATCAAGACCCGTCCTGGCGTAGAGGTGGTCTCCAGCGTGTTCCTGATGGCTCTCGCCGACCGCGTGCTCGTCTACGGCGACTGCGCGGTGATCCCCGATCCGACGAGCACTCAACTCGCCGACATCGCGATCTCGTCTGCGCAGACCGCGCGGCAGTTCGGCATCGAGCCGCGCGTCGCCATGCTCTCGTATTCGACCGGGGAGTCGGGAACCGGCGCCGACGTCGAGAAGGTGCGCGAGGCGACGGCGTTGGTGCGCGAGCGCGCCCCCGAGCTGCCGGTCGACGGACCGATCCAGTACGACGCCGCGGCCGATGCCGCCGTCGCCAAGGCCAAGATGCCGGATTCGGCGGTCGCCGGACGCGCGACGGTGTTCGTCTTCCCCGATCTGAACACGGGCAACAACACGTATAAGGCCGTGCAGCGCTCGGCAGGAGCCGTCGCGATCGGGCCCGTGCTGCAGGGGCTGAACAAGCCGATCAACGATCTCTCGCGCGGCGCGCTGGTCGACGACATCGTCAACACGGTCGCGATCACCGCGATCCAAGCCCAGGGAAGTGCCTCGGTGTCGGAGGTCTGAGGCCTCTCATATAGTCAAAGGTGTGAACAGCACCACCAACCAGCGCCTCGCTCAGCTCATCTGGAACATCGCCGACGACGTGCTGCGTGACCTGTACGTGCGCGGCAAGTACCGCGATGTGATTTTGCCGATGACGGTGCTGCGCCGACTCGACAGCGTGTTGGCCGAGACGAAGCAGAATGTGCTGAGTACCAAGAAGACGTTGGATGCTGCGAGCATCGTGAATCAGGATGCTGCGCTGCGACAGGCCGCTGCCCAGGACTTCTACAACACCAGCCCTTTCCTGCTGAAAGATCTGCGTGCGGCGAGCACGCAGATGCAGTTGCGCCAGAACTTCGAGGCATACCTCGACGGCTTTTCGCCGAATGTGCAGGAGATCTTGGAGAACTTCGAGTTCCGCAACCAGATTCCGAGGCTCACCAAGGCTGATGCGCTCGGCACGCTGATCGAGAAGTTCCTTGACCCGACGCTCGATCTGTCGCCGAAAAGCCTCGACAACCACGGTATGGGCAGCGTCTTCGAAGAGCTGGTGCGCCGCTTCAACGAAGAGAACAACGAAGAGGCGGGTGAGCACTGGACACCCCGCGATGTCGTCAAGCTCATGACACGGCTGATGTTCGAGCCGATCGCCGATTCGATTCCCGACGGCACCTATCTGCTCTACGACGGTGCGATGGGCACGGGTGGCATGCTCACCGTTGCTGACGACACACTGAACGAGCTGACCGCGGGCAAGAAGATCGACACGCACCTGTACGGGCAGGAGATCAACGCCGAGACGTTCGCGATCGCCAAGGCCGACCTCATCCTGAAGGGCGACGGGCGCGCTGCCGACAACATCAAGGGCGGACCCGAGTTCTCCACCCTGTCGAACGACGCTTTCGCGGGCAAAGAGTTCGACTTCATGCTCTCGAACCCGCCGTACGGCAAGTCGTGGAAGACCGACCAGGAGCGCATGGGCGGGGCGAAGAGCATCACCGACCCGCGCTTCATCGTCGAGCACGACGGCGACCCCGAGTTCAGCCTGGTCACCCGGTCGAGTGACGGCCAGATGCTGTTCCTCGCCAACCTCATCGCGAAGATGAAGAATGACACGGTCACCGGCAGTCGCATCGCCGAGATTCACAACGGCTCGTCTTTGTTCACCGGAGATGCGGGTCAGGGCGAGTCGAACATCCGCCGGTATGTGATGGAGAACGACCTCGTCGAGGCGATCGTGGCGCTGCCGCTGAACCTCTTCTACAACACTGGCATCGCCACCTACATCTGGGTGCTGAGCAACCGCAAGCAGGATCGCCGCAAGGGCAAGGTGCAGCTGATCGACGCGACGAAGTGGTTCACGCCGTTGCGCAAGAACCTCGGCAGCAAGAACTGCGAACTGTCGGCCGCGAACATCGACGCGATCATGGCGACTTTTCATGCGTTCGATGAAGCGGATGCTGAGGTCTCGAAGATCTTCGACAACGCCGACTTCGGGTACTACAAGGTCGCCGTCGACCGACCGCTGCGCCTCGTCGATGCCGAGCCGGGCCGTGTCTACAAGCCCGCCGAGATCAAGGTTCTGCGGGCGGCCAGCGAGCGGGCGGATGCTGCGCCTGCCGTCATCAAGAAACTGCACAAATTCGGAGTGGTCGCTGACCCGCTGCGCGGGCTGTTCGAGGCAGAGGTCGACGGCAAGACCCGGGTCGTGGAGTATGAGCGCGACACCGAGTTGAGTGACACTGAGCAGATTCCGCTGACGGAGCCGGCGGGGGAGTACGCCAGCGGCATCGAGGCGTTCCTGCGGCGAGAGGTGCTGCCCTATGCGTCGGATGCCTGGATCGACGAGTCGAAGACGAAGATCGGCTACGAGGTGAGCTTCACCCGCCACTTCTACGAGCCTGCCCCGATGCGCACGCTCGATGAGATCCGCGCCGATATCCGTGCGCTTGAAGCTGAGACAGACGATCTGCTGAGCGAGATCGTCGGCTGATGTTCACGGATCTCCCGCACAGACCACACGGTGCAATGCCTTCTGGATGGACTTCCACTCGATTGGGGAACCTTGGCTCGCTGAGGAAGGGCCGGGGCGGTTCGCGCCAGGACGATGACGCGACCGGCGCGGCGTGTATCCGCTATGGGGACTTGTACAAGGTCGATCGACCGTCTATGAAGAATCCCGTAACTCGCATCTCGACCTCGTCCGTCGAGGGATACACGCAGATCAGTCGTGGTGATGTGCTCTTCGCGCTCTCAGGTGAATCGCAAGCTGACATCGGCAAGTCGTCCGTCTCGTTGATTGAAGAGCCGACGTACTGCGGGGGTGATACGGCGGTGTTCTCCGCCATTGCCATCAGCGCAGAGTTCTTGGGACATGCACTTACCGCTCCATACCTGCTGAAGCAGAAGCGACAGCTCGGCCGGGGGGACATCATCGTTCACATCAGTACGGGCTCGCTCAAGCAGCTGACAGTGCTGGTGCCGCCAGCGGAGGAGCAGGCGGCGATCGTGAAGTACCTCGGGCATGCGCATGCGCGGATCGACCGGGCCATCGCCGCGAAGCGCAAGATGATCGCGCTGCTCGAAGAGCAGAAGCAGGCGATCATCCACCAGGCTGTCACCCGCGGCCTCGACCCGTCCGTCCCGCTGAAAGACTCCGGCATCCCCTGGCTCGGCGACATCCCTGTCCACTGGGATGAGCTTCCACTTAGTCGATGCTTCACGGGGATGGTGTACGGAACATCAGAGAACGCCAAGGGAGAAGGCCCGATCACCGTAATTGGGATGGGTGACATTCAAGGTGGCGAGGTGTCCGTGTCGGGCAACGGAGGGCTCGATCGGGTCCCAGCCGGGCTAGAGCTCCAGGCCGGCGACCTGCTCTTCAATCGGACCAACAGCCCAAACCTTGTTGGCAAAGTCGGTCTCTATCGGGATGGCTCGAATCAATGCGTTACGTTCGCGTCGTATCTCGTGAGGTTGAGACCAGAGCCGCAGTTCGCGAGCTCCTGGCTGGCCGCAGTGCTGAACTCGCCGGATTTTCTACGCTTTGCCCGAGGGCAGGCGTTGGTGAGTCTGCACCAGGCGAACCTGAACCCGCGACGGTACGGACGACTAAAAATCCCCGTGCCTCCACCCGGTGAACGTGACGCTATCGCGGCGGCGGTTGGCGCGTCGGTGTTGAAGGATGACAGAGCGATCGCGAACGCACGGCGCGAGATTGAACTCCTCCAGGAGTTCCGCACCCGCCTCACATCCGACGTGGTGACCGGGCAGGTCGATGTGCGCACGATTGCGGCATCCCTGCCCGACCTGACCGACGACGTCATCGCGGACACCGACATAGATGCAGAGCTCGACGACATGCTCGACTCCGAGCTCGATCCCGAGGGCACCAATGGCTGACGACGGTTCCAGAGCATCCGGCGAGGTAATCCTCTACACCGCACCGGGCGGCGTGCAGATGCAACTCCGTGCCTCCGACGGCACGGTCTGGCTCACCCTCTCAGAACTCGCATCGCTGTACGCAACGACATCGCAGAACATCGGGCAGATCATTCGCCGCATTCTCGACGACGGCGAGGTCGACGGGTCAACTACAAAGTCTGAGTTTGTAGTTCGACGGGAAGGCACCCGCGATGTCCGCCGCGAAGTGAACCTCCACAACCTCGACATGATCCTCGCCGTCGGCTACCGCGTCACCACACCGCGCGCCGTGCAGTTTCGGCAGTGGGCGACGAGCGTGCTGCGCGAATACCTGGTCAAGGGTTTCGCGATGGACGATGACAAGCTCAAGGGCGTCGACAACTGGGACTACTTCGACGAGTGGCTGCAGCGCATCCGCAACATCCGTGCCTCAGAGAAGCGCTTCTATCAAAAGGTGCGCGATCTCTACGCCACCGCCGTGGACTACGAGAAATCCAGCGACCTCGCCAAAGCCTTCTTCGCGAAGGTGCAGAACAAGATGCTCTGGGCGGTCACCGGGCACACCGCAGCCGAGATCATCAGCCTGCGCAGCGACCCGCACACCACCAACATGGGACTCACGTCGTGGAGCGGGACCGTCGTCCGCAAAGCCGACGTGTCTGTCGCCAAGAACTACCTGCAGGGCGATGAGGTCAAAGAGCTCGACCTCATCGTGACGATGTACCTCGACTACGCAGAACTGCAGGCGAAGAACCGGCGGCAGATGACGATGGCCGACTGGGCCGCACGGCTGGATGCCTTCCTGCAATTCAACGAACGAGACCTGCTGACCCACCCGGGACGCGTCAGTGCCGAAGTGGCACGGACATTGGCAGAAGGGCGTTATGCGGAGTTCGACGAGTCGCGCAGCCGAACACACGCACTCGACGCAGACCGGGAAGATGCGCAATCGTTGGCTGCACTGGAGCAGGCGGCGAACATGAGTGATCGGGGAGATGCAGATGGTGCCGACAAATCTGAATGAAGCAAGCCTCGAAGAGCTCATCGTGGCGCAGATGGTCGCCACCGACGGCACACCTGGCTGGGTGCAAGGCGATCCGAAGAACTTCAACGCCGCATACTGCCTCGACCTCGCCGTGTTCCGCGAGTTCGTCCGCGACACCCAACCCGCGCTGATCGACGTGCTCCACCTTGACAGCGACTCCCCGACCACGCACAAGTTCCTTGCCCGCCTGCAGGGCGAGATCACCAAGAACGGCATCGTCGCCTCCCTGCGTGACGGCGTCACCCACGGGCCGCACCACATCGACCTGTACTATCCGACACCCTCGGCGCACAACGCGAAGGCTGTCGAACTCTTCGCGCAGAACAGGCTTACGATCACCCGGCAGGTGCACTACAGCATCCGCGAAGCCAGCAAGTCGCTTGACCTCGTGGCATCCGTCAACGGCCTGCCCGTCGCAACCTTCGAACTGAAGAACAACATCACCAACCAGACCGTCGAAGACGCCGTCAAGCAGTACAAGACCGACCGTGATCCGCGCGAGCCGATCTTCGCCTTCGGCCGCTGCATGGCACATTTCGCCGTCGACGATCGCCACGTGCGGTTCAGCCCGAAGCTGAGCGGCACCTCGTCGTGGTTCCTGCCGTTCGATCAGGGGCACAACGGAGGAGCGGGCAACCCACCGAACCCCGATGGGGTGATGACCGACTACCTCTGGAAGCGCGTGCTCGCACCGCACAGCCTGGCGAACATCATCGAGAACTTCGCCGCCGTCGTCACCACGAAGGATCCCAAGACCGGCAAGAAAACCTCCTCGGCGATCTTCCCGCGCTTCCACCAGCTCGACGTGGTGCGAAAGCTGCTCGCCGACGTGCAAACACACGGCAGCGGCATCCGCTATCTCATCCAGCACTCCGCCGGCTCCGGCAAATCGAACTCCATCGCCTGGCTCGCCCACCAGCTGATCGGTGTCGAACACGACGGTGCACGCGCGTTCGATTCGATCATCGTCGTCACCGACCGGGTGATCCTCGACAGCCAGATCCGCGACACGATCAAGGGCTTCACACAGGTCGGATCCACGGTGCAGCACGCCGAAAGCTCGAAAGGGCTGCGCGAGGCGATCGAAGCCGGCAAGAAGATCATCATCACGACCGTGCAAAAGTTCCCCTACATCGTGCAGGGTTTGAAGGGCGTGCAGCGCGAGAAGAGTTTCGCGATCATCATCGACGAGGCGCATTCCAGCCAAGGCGGCAAGGTATCCGCGGCACTCGCGAAAGCCCTGTCCAAAGACGGTCTGGACACCGACGTCGAAGACGTGGAAGACGCACTCAACCGGCTCATGGAGTCGAAGAAGATGCTGCCCAACGCATCGTATTTCGCCTTCACCGCCACGCCAAAGAACAAGACGCTCGAGACCTTCGGGCATCCGCACCCGGTGGACGGAGTGATCAAGCATCGCCCCTTCCACACCTACACGATGCGGCAGGCGATCGAAGAGAAGTTCATTCTCGACGTGCTCGCCAATTACATCCCCGTCGACACCTACTACAAGCTCATCAAGACCGTGGAAGACGACCCGGAATTCGACGCGAAACGGGCATCGAAGAAGCTGCGCACCTACGTCGAAGGGCAGAAGCACGCGATCCGGCAGAAAGCCGAGATCATGATGGATCACTTCCACGCCCAGGTGATGCAGCCGCGCAAGATCGGCGGCCAGGCACGCGCCATGATCGTCACCACCTCGATTGCCCGCGCCATCGACTATTACGAAGCAGCCAGCGCGTATCTGGCCGAGACCAAGCGGCCATACGAAGCGATCGTGGCCTTCTCCGAATTCAAGGACGAAGAGGGCAACAAGGTCACAGAGTCCCAGTACAACGGATTCCCCAGCGCCGAGATACCTGCGCGTATCCAGCAGGACCCGTACCGCATCCTCATCGTCGCCGACAAGTTCCAGACGGGATACGACGAACCGCTGCTGCACACGATGTACGTCGACAAGACCCTCTCCGGAGTCAAGGCGGTGCAGACGCTGTCACGCCTGAACCGCGCGCATCCACAGAAGCACGACTGCTCGGTGCTCGACTTCGCCAACGAGACCGACGTCATCCAGGCCTCCTTCCAGGACTACTACCAGACCACCGTCCTGGCAGATGAGACCGACCCGAACAAGCTCAACGACCTGGCGGCAGAACTCGTACGCGAGGCCGTGTTCACGCAGGAGGGCATCGACCACTTCGTCGAGCGCTACCTCGCCGAAGCTCCGATCGACGAACTGCACGCGCTGCTGGATGCCTCGGTAGACGAGTACCGCGAAACCATGGACGAAGATCAGCAGGTCGAGTTCAAAGGTGCGGCGAAGGCGTTCGTGCGCACCTACGGATTCCTCTCCGCGATCCTCCCCTACTCGAACGTCTGGTGGGAGAAACTGTCGATCTTTCTCGGGTTCCTGGTGCCCAAGCTCCCCACTCCCGCGGGACAAGACCTCTCGGCGGGTGTGCTGGAGAGCATCGACCTCGACTCGTTCCGTGTCGAGAAGCGCACGGCTCTCACAATCGCGCTCGCCGACGGCGAAGTCGAGATCGACCCGGTGCCAGGCGCAGGCGCGGGCGGTCGCCCCGACCCCGAGATGGAGCGGCTGAGCGAGATCTTGGCATCGTTCAATGCGCTGTTCGGCAACATCTCATGGCAGGACGAAGAGCGCATCCGCCAGCGCGTCACCGAGGAGGTACCGGCCTTGGTCGCCGAAGACCCGGTCTATCAGACGGCGATGGCCAACAACGACCAGGCCAATGCCAAGGTCGCTATGGTCGACGCGCTGGGCAAGGTGATGCTGAGCCTCGTGCAAGACGAGACCCAATTGTTCAAGGAGTACTCGGACAACAGCGACTTCAAACGGTGGTTCGAAGACGCGGTCTTCCGGGCGACGTATCGACAAAGCGCGTGATGGGGGTGGCTCGTGTGGTTGAGTGAAAGCGTGAGCGTCGTCCTGATCATCAACAGCGGCTCCTCGTCGCTGAAATACAGCCTGATCGACATGGACCGCGAGTCGCCGCTCGGCGAGGGGCTCATCGAGCGCATCGGTCAGGACGTCAGCGCGATCTCGCACACCGTCCGGCGCCGCAGCGACGGTGAAGCCGCACCGACGGTGCTCGACGTCACCGAGAAGAGTGAACGGACGATCGCCGCTCATGATGAGGCGTTCGCCGTCATGCTCGAGCAGTTCGAGGCGCACGGCCCCGCACTGGACGAGCACGCGCCGGTCGCCGTCGGGCATCGCGTCGTGCACGGCGGCGCGCGGTTCTTCTCGCCGACGCTCGTGACGGATGCCGTGGAGCAGTCGATAGGCGAACTGGAAGTGCTCGCGCCATTGCACAACCCGGCCAACCTCGCCGGCATCCGCGCCGCACGCGCGGTGTTCCAGGACGTGCCTCATGTCGCGGTGTTCGACACCGCGTTCCACCAGACGCTGAAACCCTCGGCGTACACCTACGCGATCGATGCGGCGTTCGCCGAGAAGCACCGCATCCGCCGCTACGGATTCCACGGCACGAGCCACAAGTACGTCAGCGAGCAGGCCGCGGACTTCCTCGGACGCGATCTCGCCTCGCTGCGCCAGCTCGTCTTCCACCTGGGCAACGGCGCTTCTGTCACGGCGATCGGCGGAGGCCGCTCGGTGGAGACCTCGATGGGGTTCACCCCGCTCGAGGGGCTGGTGATGGGCACGCGCTCCGGCGACCTCGACCCCGCGGTTCTGGTGCACATCGCCCGTGTGGCCGACTACTCGATCGACGAGATCGACACGCTGCTCAACACGCGCAGCGGGTTGAAGGGTCTGGCCGGGCACAGTGACATGCGCGACATCCTCGCCGGTGTGGATGCGGGTGAGGAGGCGGCCACGCTGGCATTCGACGTCTACATCCATCGCCTGCGCGCCTACGCGGGCGCGTACATCGCGCAGCTCGGCGGAGTCGATGTCATCTCGTTCACCGCGGGCGTGGGCGAGAACGCGGCCCGTGTGCGAGCCGAGGCGCTCTCGACACTCGGTTTCCTCGGGATCGAGATCGACCGGGCCCGCAACGAGGCGCGCAGCCACAGCATCCGGCGCATCTCGACCGACTCATCATCGGCCTCGGTGCTCGTGGTGCCGACGGACGAAGAGCTCGAGATCGCGCGGCAGACCCTGAGTCAGGTCTGAGCGTCGGAACGCGCTTCAAGGGGTTATGCTCGCGAACCCTGCGCCATTACGCTGGCTGGGTGGCACAGTGAGGTGCCGGTCCCTTCGCGCGAAACCCTGGAGGCCCGCATGCCCGAATCTCTGCCAGACCTCGGCCTCACCGAAGGAGTCCTGTTCGATCTGGACGGTGTGCTGACGCCGACCGCCGAAGTGCACATGCGCGCGTGGCAGGCGGTGTTCGACGACGTGTTCGCCAATTGGGGGATCGAACCGGCGTACACCGACGACGACTACTTCGCGTACGTCGACGGCAAGAAGCGCTACGACGGCGTCGCGAGTCTGCTGCGCAGCCGCAACGTCGAGATCGCCTGGGGACAGGTCGATGATCCACCGGATGCTGAGACGATCTGCGGCATCGGCAACCGCAAGAACGCCGCGTTCTCGGTGTCGCTGCGCCGCGAAGGCATCTCTGCCTACCCCGGATCGCTCGCGTTGATCGAGCAGCTGCGGGATGCCGGCATCCGCCAGGGTGTCGTGTCGAGTTCGAAGAATGCCGAAGAGGTGCTGGCGACGGCAGGGATCCGTGAATTCTTCACCGTGGTGGTCGACGGAACGGTCGCCGAGCGCGACGGGCTGGCCTCGAAGCCCGCCCCCGACATGTTCCTCGCCGGTGCCGCCGCACTGGGAGTGGATCCCGCCCGCAGCATCGCCGTGGAGGATGCCGTCTCCGGCGCCGCGTCCGCCGCAGCCGCCGGTTTCGCCACCGTCGTCGGAGTCGATCGCGGAGCCGGCGCCGAGGCCCTGCGCGCAGCCGGCGCAACATGTATCGTCGATGATCTTGCCCGTCTGCTTCTGAACTCGAACGACAACCCGGAGACCGCATGCGATGTACTGAGCGACCGGAGGGAGTCGAAGTGATCGATCGCGAACGCTTCCCTGTCGAACCCTGGCGTCTCACCGAGACCCGCTACGACGAGGACGGTCTCTCCGAGACGCTCTTCGCCGTAGGAAACGGCTATCTCGGCCTGCGCGGCAACCACATCGAGGGTCGCGGCGCGCACGAGCACGGCACATTCCTGAACGGCCTGCACGAGACGTGGCGCATCCGTCACGCCGAGCAGGCGTTCGGCTTCGCCGAGGTCGGGCAGACGATCGTCAACGCTCCCGACGCGAAGATCATGCGTGTGTACGTCGACGACGAGCCGATCTCGTTCGACGAGTCGGACGTCAGGGACTATTCGCGTTCGCTCGACATGCGCACCGGTGTGCTCGAGCGGAGCTTCATCTGGGAGACGCCGTCGGGAAAGCGCATCCGCATGCGTGACGAGCGACTGGTCAGCTTCGAGGAGCGTCATCTCGCGATCCTGAGCCTCGAGGTGACGGTCGAGAACTCGGATGCGCCAGTCACCATCAGCTGCCAGCTGCTGAACAGGCAGGACGGTGGCAGCGTGTACGGCGGTACGCCGAGGGCAGCCAAGAAGGCGGGATTCGACCCCCGCAAGACCGAGAAGATCACCGAGCGGGTGCTGCAGCCGGTCGAGTTCTGGCAGGACGGACTGCGATCGGCGCTGTCCTACGAGACCACGGAATCGGGGATGACCGTGGCGGTCGTCGCCGACCACGTGATCGAGACCGAGAACGAGTACAGCGCGCGCAGGCTCGTCGAGCAGGACGTCGCGAAGAACGTCTTCCGGGTGCAGGCGAAGGCCGGAGTGCCGATCCGCATCACCAAACTCGTCAGCTACCACACCTCACGCGGCGTGCCGGCGAGGGAACTCGTCGATCGCTGCCGCCGCTCGCTCGACCGGGCGCGCGTCGAGGGCGTAGAGGCGCAGTTCCATCGTCAGCGGGAATGGCTCGACGCGTTCTGGGAGCGGTCCGACGTCGTGATCGAGGGGCACGACGATCTGCAGCAGGCCAGCCGCTGGTGCCTGTTCCAGCTCGCGCAGGCGTCGGCGCGTGCCGACGGTTCGGGCGTGCCGGCGAAAGGCCTTTCGGGGTCGGGCTACAGCGGGCACTACTTCTGGGACACCGAGATCTACGTGCTTCCGTTCCTGACGTACACGAGCCCGCAGTGGGCGCGCAACGCGCTGCGCGCGCGGGCGCTCATGCTGCCGGCTGCACGGCGCAGGGCCGCACAGCTGAACGAGGCCGGGGCGCTGTTCCCCTGGCGCACGATCAACGGCGAAGAGGCATCGGCCTATTACGCGGCGGGGACGGCGCAGTACCACATCAACGCCGACATCAGCTTCGCGCTCGGCAAGTACGTGCGCGCCACGGGGGATGTGGAATTCCTCCGCCGGGAGGGCGTCGACATCGCCGTGGAGACGGCGAGGCTCTGGGCGACCCTCGGCTTCTGGCGCGGCACGAATGGCGACGCCACGTTCCACATCCACGGCGTCACCGGACCCGACGAGTACACGACGGTCGTGAACGACAATCTCTTCACGAACGTCATGGCGCGGTACAACCTGCGCTATGCCGCCCGGGTGGTGCGCGAGATCGCCGCCGCGAATCCGCGTGCGTACGACGCACTCGTGGAGCGCGTCGGACTGGATGCCGGTGAACCGGACGCCTGGGATCGCGCCGCGGAGGCGATGTTCATCCCGTTCAGCGAGAGTCTCGGCATCCATCCGCAGGACGCGATGTTCCTGGAGCGCGAGGTGTGGGATCTCGAGCACACCCCGGACGACCAGCGGCCGTTGCTGCTGCACTACCACCCGCTCGTGATCTACCGGTTCCAGGTCCTCAAGCAGGCCGATGTCGTGCTCGCGCTGTTCCTGCAGGGCAACCACTTCACGCCGGAGGAGAAGCTCGCCGACTTCCAGTACTACGATCCGCTGACCACTGGCGATTCGACGCTGTCGGCCGTCGTGCAGTCGATCCTCGCGGCCGAGGTCGGATATCAGGACCTCGCGCGGGAGTACTTCGAGCATTCGCTGTTCGTCGACCTCGGTGATCTGCACCACAATGCGTCCGACGGCGTGCACGTGGCGTCGGCCGGCGGCGTGTGGACCGCGCTGGTCTGCGGATTCGGCGGGATGCGCGATCATGCCGGCGAGCTCAGCTTCGACCCGCGGCTGCCTGCTGACTGGCCCTCGCTGTCGTATCCGCTGCAGTGGCAGGGCACCGCGCTGCAGGTGACCGTGACCCGCGATCAGCTTCGTGTGGTCGCGCGATCGGGAGAGCCGGTGACGTTCACCGTTCGCGGTGGTGAGCACACGGTGAGCACGGACGACGAGGTCATCGTGGCACTCGCCGATCAGGGGCCGGTGCTGTCGGGGCGTCCGGCGCTCGGGCAGTTCGTGGACGCGCGTCGCGATGACGGCACGCTGATCTCCGCTTCCGTGCCGGTGGTGACGACGACGATCCCGGTGATCAGCGTGTACGAGGACTGAGCCGGAGGTCCGGTGTCTGCGGTACGCCGTAGGCTGGAGCAGTGACCACAGCCCTGTACCGCCGCTACCGGCCCGAGAACTTCGGCGAGATGATCGGGCAGTCGCAGGTGACCGATCCGCTCATGACGGCTCTGCGCAGCGACCGCGTCGGTCACGCGTATCTGTTCTCCGGTCCTCGCGGCTGCGGAAAGACGACCTCCGCGCGCATCCTCGCCCGCTGCCTGAACTGCGCCGAGGGTCCGACGGACACCCCGTGTGGCACGTGCCCCAGCTGCGTGGAGCTCTCGCGCGCCGGCGGCGGATCGCTCGACGTCGTCGAGATCGACGCGGCCAGTCACAACGGCGTCGACGATGCGCGCGACCTGCGTGAGAGGGCGACTTTCGCCCCCAGTCGCGACCGCTTCAAGATCTTCATCCTCGACGAGGCGCACATGGTGACCCCGCAGGGCTTCAACGCCCTGCTGAAGCTCGTCGAAGAGCCGCCTGCGCACGTCAAGTTCATCTTCGCGACCACCGAGCCCGACAAGGTGCTCGGCACCATCCGCTCTCGCACGCACCACTATCCGTTCCGGCTCGTGCCGCCAGCGGCGATGCTCGAGTACGTCGAGAAGCTCTCCGCCGAAGAGGGCGTGAAGGTCGACAAGGGCGTGCTGCCGCTGGTCGTGCGCGCCGGTGGCGGATCTCCTCGTGACACGCTGTCGTTGCTCGACCAGCTCATCGCCGGCTCGGACGGCGACTCGGTCGCGTACGAGCGCGCGGTGTCGCTTCTCGGCTACACGCACGGCGCCCTGCTCGATGAGATCGTCGACGCGCTCGCCGCGGGCGATGCCGCTGCCGCCTTCCCTGCGATCGATCGAGTGGTGCAGACCGGGCAGGATCCGCGGCGCTTCGTCGACGATCTGCTCGAACGGCTGCGCGACCTCATCGTGATCGCCGCGGTCGGCGCAGGTGCCGGCGCGGTGCTGCGCGGCCTCGCTGAAGACGAGCTCGCACGCATGCGCACCCAGGCCACGGCTTTCGGTACCGCACGCCTCTCACGCACCGCCGATGTCGTGAGCGCAGCTCTCGACGACATGACCGGGGCGACCTCACCACGGCTGCACCTGGAACTCATGATCGCGCGAGTTCTGAACGCCGCGGGCGGTGGCGCTGCGGGCGGTGGCGGCTTCGACTCGCCAGGGCTCGCTCAGCCCGTTTCGTCTCCGGCGCCTTCGGCGCCTGCGCTCAACGACCCGCCGAGCGCTCCCACGGCTGCTCCTGCGGCTGCTCCTGCCGCGCCCGCCCCCGCCGCGCCCGCTCCTGCCGCGCCCGCCCCCGCCACGTCCGCTCCTTCCACGTCCGCTCCTGCTGCCGGGGCCCCTTCGCGGGTCGTTGAGCGAGCCGAAGGCGAGACGAAACGCGTTGAGCGAGCAGAGCGAGTCGAAACGTCATCCGTCGCCGGGCCCGCAGCACCTGCCGAGCCGACCCCCGCCGCATCCGGCCCGGTCGACTTCGACCGCATCCGCTCGTCATGGCCCGCCATCCTCAAGCGACTCGAAGGCGTCAGCCGCACCGCATGGCTGACGGTCACGACCGTGCAGCCGCTCGATTACGCCACAGAGTCCGAAGTGCTGACGCTCGGCTTCGCGAGTCCGCAGGATGTCAAGGCGTTCAAGGGATCCACGCCCGGTCCCGGTCCGTCAGACCACCTGCGCACGGCGATCGAGCAGGAACTCGGCGTGCGGGTGAAGTACCTCCCGAAGCCGCTGCCGCCGGTGGCGTCGTCCGAATCAGCCGCCCCAGAACCCGAGCGCCCCGCTCCAGCCGCGCCGGCTCCTGCCCCTGCCGCATCGACGCCGGTGACCGAATGGGCGGTCGCGTCGATCCCCAGCGCAGAGCCGCAGTCGATCGCACGCCCGCTCCCGGTCGACGAGGAGCCGGCGGACGTCGAGTCCGCGGCATCCGCGCCACTGCCGCCGCAGGACGGCGCGATCGACCAGGACATTCCGCCGTTGCCCGACGATGCGGATGCGCCGGACGACGCCGACGCCCCTGATGAGGAACCGCCGTACGAACCGCCGGCGCGATTCCCCTCAGCGTCGGCGCCTTCGCAGCCCACGCCACCGGCCCAGGCCTCGGCCGCGCAGCCGGCCCCGCCGGCTGCCGTGGCGCCGCAGCGTTCCGCTCCTGTCAGCACCGAGCGTGCCGCGGGCGGCGTGCAGCGCTACGGCGAGGCCGTGATCCGTCAGGTGCTCGGCGCGACGTTCGTGCGCGAAGAGCCGTATGAGCCGCCGACGAGGTTCGCCTGATGTACGACGGCATCGTTCAGGAACTCATCGACGAATTCGGCCGGCTGCCCGGCATCGGCCCGAAGTCGGCGCAGCGCATCACCTTCCATATCCTGCAGACACCGACGTTCGACGTCGCCCGGCTCGCCGAGCTGCTCACCGACGTCCGAGAGCGCGTGCGCTTCTGCGAGATCTGCGGCAATGTCTCCGAGCAGGATCGCTGCACGATCTGCCGCGATCCTCGTCGCAACCCCGCGCTGATCTGCGTCGTCGAAGACGCCAAGGACGTCTCCGCGATCGAGCGCACCCGCGAGTTCCGCGGCCTCTATCACGTGCTCGGCGGGGCCATCAGCCCGATCGCCGGCGTCGGGCCCGACGACCTGCGCATCACGCAGTTGATGTCGCGTCTCGCCGACGGCACCGTGCAGGAGGTCATCCTCGCTACGAACCCCAACCTCGAGGGCGAGGCGACCGCCAGCTACCTCAGCCGTCTGCTGACCACGATGCAGATCACGGTGTCGCGCCTCGCATCCGGTCTCCCGGTGGGCGGCGACCTCGAATACGCCGACGAGGTCACGCTCGGCCGCGCCTTCGAAGGTCGACGGACGTTGTGAGCGTCCTCGCGGCTGTCGTCATCGCCGCGGCAGCGGCCGGATGAACCCCGGCGGAGGCTTCACGCGAAGAGGCTGGATCCTCTTCGCGATCATGGCCTTCGTGTGGGGCATCACCTACCTCTTCATCAAGGAGGCGGTGCAGTCGTTCACCCCGCCGGCCGTCGTCGCCGGACGCACGCTGCTGGGCGGACTCATCCTGCTGCCCTTCGCGATCCGCAGCGGGGCGCTGAAGGCGGCCTGGCGGCACTGGCCGTGGGTACTCGCATTCGGACTGGTCGAGATGGCGGGTCCGTTCCTGCTGCTCAGCCACGCCGAGACGCAGCTGCCCTCAGGGGTCACCGGGCTGCTCGTCGCGACCGTGCCGCTGTTCGCGGTCATCATCGCGCTGCTGCGGGGCGACCGGACCGTGCTCGCGCCAGTGCGCCTGGGCGGACTTCTGCTCGGCTTCATCGGTGTCGCAATCGTCGTGGCCGGACCCGGGCTGTTCCCGCACGGTCAGGCCAGCGTCTTCGCGATCGGCGAGATCCTGCTCACTGCGCTGCTGTACGCCATCGCGCCGTTCATCATCGTCCACAAGCTCGCAGACGTCCCCTCGATCGGCACCATCACGCTCGCACTGTTCGCGATCGGCCTCGGCTACCTGCCTGCCGCGCTTCTCACGCAGCACGAGGTGCCGACGATCCGTTCGACGGTGTCGCTGGTGCTGCTCGGTGTCATCTGCACGGCGGTCGCGTTCATCGCCTTCTTCGCGCTGATCCGCGAAGTCGGACCGGTGCGAGCGCCCCTGTTCACCTACATCAACCCCGTCGTCGCGATCGTGCTCGGAGCGATCGTCCTCTCCGAGCCGGTGACCCCTGGGCTGCTCATCGGCTTCCCCGTGATCCTCGCCGGATGCTGGTTCGCCGCGACGGGCGGGCGCCTTCGCGCCGGCCCTCCGGTCATGCCCGACGGATCGCCTTCCGCAGGCTGAGCAGCGCGGGAAGCGGTGCGGGAAACAGCGTCAGAAGTCACGTCTTCAGCCCGATCGCCGCTTCCAGGAACGGGATCCATCGAATGATCGATCTTGCCGTCCGACATCCCGCGCGAGATAGAGGGAGAATCGGATCATGTCCGAGCTGACCGTCGCAGATCCCCTGAGGGGTCGGATGCTGCGGTCCGCGCGCTTCGCGTTGCACCTGATCACGGTGCTGCTGGCTGTCGTGACGGCATTCCGCGCCGCGGCGGTGGGCGTGCCGCTGCTGCCCGCTCTGATGCTGCCGGGAATCTTCCTCGGCTGGTACGGCGCAGGGGCGGCGTTCGCCAGCGGGCGCTTCGCCCGCTGGTGGCTGTTCGGTCTCGGCGCCATTTGGTTCGTCATGCTCGCAGTCTCCGCCGAGTTCGTGTGGTTGTCGTTCCCGCTGCTGCTGCTCGCCGGGCATCTGCTGCGCGCATGGGCGTCGATCGCGTTCGCCGTGCCGGTGCTGGCCGCGGCGATCCTCGCGCCGATCCTGCATCAGTCATCGATCACGTTCGCGCACATCGCCGGTCCTCTGCTCGGCGGCGGGTTCGCGCTCGCGATCTCGCTCGGCTACGACGCGTTGCTGCGCGATGCGGTCGAGCGCGACCGGCTCATCGCGTCGCTGGTGCGTGCCCGAGACGAGATGGCCGCCTTGCAGGAGGAACTCGCGCAGACTCAGCGAGAGGCCGGCGCGACGCACGAGCGCACCCGGCTCGCCCGCGACCTGCACGACACGATCGCCCAGGAGCTCAGCTCGATGGCGATACTGGCGCGCAGCGAGGATGTCGAGCGGATGCCGCAGATCGAATCCCTCGCTCAGCACTCGTTGACCGACCTGCGCCGCATCGTCGCAGCCCTCGCGCCGGCGGAACTGGAAGGATCGGCGCTCGCGGCGGCGATCGAGCGGATGCTGGACGCCCTGCGCTCCGACACGGGTATCGACGTCTCGCTCGAGATCGACCCTGCCCTGTCCGCACTGCCCACGCCGGTCGAGGTGGTGTTCCTGCGCGTCGCACAATCCGCGCTCGCGAACGTGCGCCAGCATTCCGACGCCAACGCCGTGCGGGTCGGACTCGCGATGGCCGAAGGATCTGCGCGGCTGACCGTGGCGGATGACGGCGTGGGATTCTCAGAGCCCGCGGCCGCGCCGGGCGGATCGTCGTACGGTCTCTCCGCGATGCGCTCACGGTTGCACGAGTTCGCCGGCGAACTCCAGGTGCGCTCTGCGACAGGGGAGGGGACGGTCCTCATCGCTTCGGTTCCGGTCTCCGCTGTTCCGGTCTCCTCCGTCCCCGGGGAGGCGCAGGCATGAGCATCCGCGTGCTGCTGATCGACGATCACCCGGTCGTGCGGGCCGGCCTGCGCTCCATCGTCGAGTCGCGTGGTTTCACCGTCGTCGGGGAGGCCTCCACCGGCGAGGAAGCACTCGCAGTGACATCCGATCTGCGACCCGATGTCGTGCTGTGCGATCTACGGCTGGGAGCGGGCATCGACGGTGTCGAGACCACGGCGGCACTGCGGCGGATGCCGGATGCCCCCGCCGTGCTGATCCTCACGACCTTCGACCATGACGCGCAGATCATCCGTGCGCTCGAAGCCGGGGCCGCGGGCTATCTGCTCAAGGACGTCGACAACGACACGATCGCGCGCGCGATCATCGACGCGGCATCCGGTGCCATGGTGCTCACCCCCGGAGGTGACGAACGCCTGATCGCCGCGCTGCGTGCCCCGCGCGTGACACTCACCGAACGCGAACGCGATGTGCTGATGCAGGTGGACGAGGGAGCCGCGAACAAGGAGATCGCCGCACGGCTGTTCATCTCCGAGTCCACGGTCAAGACCCACATCGTGCACCTGCTCGAGAAGCTGGGGGTCGCCAGCCGCACGGCCGCGGCGAGTGAGGCACGCCGGCTCGGCCTGCTCTGAAGACTGCGAGAGCGTCACATGCGCTGAGTGGAATACGCGTCGAAAGTACAATGGCCGTGGGCGGATCTGCCCGAGATCCCTGGGAGTGTACGTTGGCCCTCATTGTGCAGAAGTACGGCGGCTCATCCGTCGCCGACGCCGAGAGCATCAAACGCGTCGCCAAGCGCATCGTCGACGCGCGTCGCGCCGGCAACGATGTCGTCGTCGCCGTGAGTGCGATGGGCGACACCACAGACGAGCTGCTCGAACTCGCGAACGAAGTCGCCCCGATTCCCGCGCCCCGCGAGATGGACATGCTGCTGAGCAGCGGGGAGCGCATCTCGATGGCTCTGCTGGCGATGGCGATCCACTCCATGGGGTTCGATGCGCGCTCGTTCACCGGCAGCCAGGCCGGCATGATCACCGATGACCACCACGGGTCGGCGCGCATCGTCGATGTCACCCCGATCCGCCTGCGCGAGGCTCTGGACGAGGGCGCGATCGTGATCGTCGCCGGCTTCCAGGGGTTCAACCGCGACACCCGCGACATCACCACTCTCGGACGCGGCGGCTCTGACACCACCGCTGTCGCGCTCGCCGCAGCTCTCGACGCCGACGTCTGCGAGATCTACAGCGACGTCGACGGCATCTACACAGCTGACCCGCGCGTCATCCCGCGTGCGCAGAAGCTCGATCACGTCTCCAGCGAGGAGATGCTCGAGCTCGCTGCGAACGGAGCGAAGGTGCTCTACATCCGCGCCGTCGAGTTCGCACGCCGTCACGGCGTGCTCATCCACGCACGCTCGACGTTCTCATCGAGCGAAGGCACATACGTTCTGGGCGAGGGCATGAAGAACCCTCGCGAAGCCGAGGGAGAAGTCATGGAAGAGCCGATCGTCGCCGGTGTCGCCACCGAACTGGGGCAGGCCAAGATCACCGTCGTCGGCGTGCCGGACGTTCCGGGGAAAGCGGCCGAGATCTTCAAGATCGTCGCCAAATCCGGTGCGAACGTCGACATGATCGTGCAGAACGTCTCGGTGGCTGCGACCGGTCGTGCCGACATCTCGTTCACGCTGCCGAAGGGCGATGCCGCCACGGCGCTCAAGGCTCTCGCGGCCGAGCAGTCGGACGTCGGTTTCGACAGCCTCATCCACGACGACCAGATCGGCAAGCTCTCGGTCGTCGGTGCCGGCATGCGGGTGCACTCCGGCGTCTCCGCGACGCTGTTCGAGGCACTGTCGACCGCGGGCATCAACATCGAGATGATCTCGACCTCCGAGATCCGCATCTCGGTGGTGCTGCGCGGCTCTGACCTCGCCGACGCGGCCCGCATCGTGCACACCGCGTACGGTCTCGACGGTGAGGACGACGCCGTCGTCCATGCCGGCACCGGCCGCTGAGACCCGCGATAGACTCGCCCAAACCCCGTAGGAAGAGCCTTTCATGACCCGTATCTCCGATTCAGGACATTCCGTCGCCATCGTCGGCGCCACCGGCCAGGTGGGCACCGTGATGCGAGAGATCCTCGCGGAGCGGTCATTCCCGATCCGCGAGCTGCGGCTGTTCTCGTCCGCTCGTTCCGCCGGCAAGACCATCGAGTTCGCCGGCGTGGACGTCGTCGTCGAGGACGTCGAGACGGCCGATGCCACGGGCATCGAGATCGCGCTCTTCTCGGCTGGTGCCACGGCGAGCCGTGCGTATGCGGAGCGCTTCGCCGCCGCCGGTGCCGTCGTGATCGACAACTCCAGCGCCTGGCGGAACGATCCAGAGGTCCCGCTCGTGGTCAGCGAGGTGAACCCGCATGCGATCGATGAGCGGCCCAAGGGCATCATCGCCAACCCGAACTGCACGACCATGGCAGTGATGCCCGTTCTCAAGCCGCTGGCGCTCGAAGCAGGTCTCGAGCGACTCATCGTCAGCACCTACCAGGCGGTCTCCGGTTCCGGCCTCGCCGGTGCGCAGGAACTGCTCGGTCAGGTCGAGGCGGCGCTCGCGCAGGGCGACGTCCTGCAGCTCGTGCACGACGGCTCGGCGATCGAGTTCCCCGCGCCGGAGAAGTACGTCGCACCCATCGCGTTCGACGTCATCCCGCTTGCGGGCTCCATCGTCGACGACGGCTTCAACGAGACCGACGAGGAGAAGAAACTCCGCAACGAGAGCCGCAAGATCCTCGAGCTGCCCGATCTCCGTGTGGCCGGAACCTGTGTACGCGTTCCGGTCTTCACCGGGCACTCGCTGTCCATCCACGCAGAGTTCTCGCGCGACATCACGCCGCAGCGCGCGGCCGAGGTGCTCGCAGCGGCTCCCGGCGTCGAGCTGGACGAGGTCCCGACGCCGCTGAAGGCCGCAGGCAGCGATCCGAGCTATGTCGGTCGCATCCGCGCCGATCAGTCCGCGCCCGAGAACAAGGGGCTCGTGCTGTTCATCAGCAACGACAACCTCCGCAAGGGGGCGGCGCTCAACGCGGTCCAGATCGCCGAGATCGTCGGCGCTCGTCTCACCGTCGCGGCGTAGCCGCTCAGGGAGCCCGGCGTGGTTCGCGGTGCGCGGCGTGCGAACTAGACTGGTCCGGTGACTGAATCCGTCGACGTCGTCCTCATCGGTGGTGGCATCATGAGCGCCACACTGGGCACTCTGCTGCACGAACTCCAGCCAGACTGGAAGATCGTCGCCTTCGAGCGACTCTCTGATGTCGCCCAGGAGAGTTCCAACCCCTGGAACAACGCAGGCACCGGCCATGCCGCGCTCTGCGAACTGAACTACATGCCGAAGAACGACGGCGGGCCCTTGGATCCGGCCAAGGCCGTCTCGATCAACGAGCAGTTCCAGCAGAGCCGCCAGTTCTGGTCGTCGCTGGTGGAAAAGGGCGTGCTCGATGAGCCCTCGACGTTCATCAACGCCACCCCGCACATGACATTCGTGCGCGGCGAGAAGGATGTCGCCTACCTCAAGGCGCGCTACGAGGTGCTCAAGAAGCAGCCGCTGTTCGAGGGCATCGAGTACAGCGAGGACTCCCGCGTCATCAACCAGTGGGCGCCCCTGCTGATGCAGAAGCGACGCAAGGGCGAGCCGTTCGCGGCGACCAGGGTTCCGGCAGGCACCGATGTCGACTTCGGCGCGCTGACACACCAGCTCTTCGATCATCTCGCGGCCAGCGGCGTGGAGTTGCGCACGAACCAAGAGGTGCGAAAGCTCAAGAAGCAGACGGACGGCAGCTGGAAGGTCTCGTATCAGCGGGCGCTGGGACGCACGCCAGGCGAGCTCAACGCGAAGTTCGTGTTCGTCGGCGCGGGCGGCTGGGCATTGAAGATGCTGCAGCGTTCCGGCATCCCCGAGATCAAGGGCTACGGCGTCTTCCCGATCGGCGGGCAGTTCCTCAAGACCACCAACCCCGCCATCGTCGCGCAGCACAAGGCGAAGGTCTACTCCCAGGCATCCGTCGGCGCTCCGCCGATGTCAGTGCCGCACCTGGACACGCGTGTCGTCGACGGCGAGGCATCTCTGCTTTTCGGCCCGTTCGCGACGTTCAGCCCGAAGTTCCTCAAGAACGGCTCGATGTTCGACATCGTCAGCCAGGTGCGCACCCACAACCTCTGGCCGATGCTGCGGGTGGCCTTCGCCAACCCCGACCTGATCACGTACCTGGTCGGCGAGCTGCTGAAGAACCACCGCAAGAAGGTCGACGGCCTCCGCGTCTTCATGCCCACGGCCAAGGACGAGGACTGGTCGCTCATCGATGCCGGCCAGCGGGCGCAGGTCATGAAGAAGGATGCCGAGAAGGGCGGGGTGCTGCAGTTCGGCACCGAGGTCGTCTCTGCTGCCGACGGTTCGATCGCAGGGCTGCTCGGCGCATCGCCCGGAGCGTCGACCGCGGTCCCGATCATGCTCAGCCTGTTGAAGACCTGCTTCCCCGAGCAGTACGCCGGATGGGAGCCCGCGCTGCGCGAGCTGATCCCGACGTACGGGCAGAAGCTGAACGAGAACGAGGCCGCGGCGGACGAGTCGATGACAGCGACGGCGGCCGCGCTCGGCATCTCGAGGTAGCAGCGCACCGTGGCGAAGCTGTACTTCCGCTACGGGGCGATGAACTCCGGTAAGTCGACAGCACTGCTGCAGGCCGCGTACAACTACGAGGAGCGCGGACAACACGTGCTTCTCGCGAAGCCGGCGATCGACACCAAGGGCGCGAGCCAGGTGGAGAGCCGACTCGGCATGACCCGCGAGGTCGATTTCCTGATCCCGCCCGACGGTGACGCCCGCGCGCTGTTCCAGCGTGAACGCGAGCGGATGCGGCAGCGCAACGACGAGGGGTTGATCCCCGGCGAGCCCATCGATGTGGCGTGCCTGCTCGTCGATGAGGCGCAGTTCCTCACACCTGCGCAGATCGATGATCTGTTCCGGATCGCGGTGGTCGACGGCATCCCGGTGATGGCCTACGGAATCCGCAACGACTTCCTGACGCATGCCTTTCCCGGGTCTGCGCGGCTGCTCGCCATCGCGCACTCGCTCGAGGAGCTCAAGACGATCTGCCGCTGCGGCCGCAAGGCCGTCTTCAACGGGCGGGTGATCAACGGCCGCTTCGTGTTCGACGGCGATCAGGTCGCGATCGACGAGGGCGCGGCTGCCGGTGCGCCGGCCGATGTCGTCACCTATGAGTCACTGTGCGGCGACTGCTACCTGCAGGAATCCGGCGGGCGCCTGGGCTGAGCCGCATCGCGTTTGTGTGGTCAGGCCACGCGATGTACGCTGTGGTCAGACCACAGGAGGTGTCGTGACGGAACGGGCATGGGAGACGGTGCTCGAGCGTATCGAGCACGACCTGCTCGACGGTCGAATCGGTCCAGGTGACCGGCTTCGATCAGAGCGGGATCTCTCCGCCGACCTCGGCGTCGGCCGCTCCAGCGTCCGCGAGGCGCTGCGCGTGCTCGAGGTCATGGGCCTGATCCGCACGGCGACCGGTTCAGGGCCGCAGGCAGGCGCGATCGTGATCGCGACGCCCTCCGGTGGCATGTCAGCGTTGCTGCGTCTTCAGGTGGCCGCACAGGGCTTCGCTCTGGCAGACGTCGTGCGCACCCGTCTCGTGCTCGAGGACGCCGTCGTGTCCGACCTCGCATCGAACCCCGCGCGCGACACCGGCGCCGCGCACCGGATGCTCGACGCGATGGATGCCGAGGGACTCACGACCGGCGAGTTCCTCGCGCTCGACGCACAGATGCATCTTGCGCTGGCCGAGTCCAGCGGCAACACCGTGATCGCCGCGATGATGGCGGGACTGCGCACATCCATCGAGTCGTACGTGCTCACCGGCTCCGCATCCATCGACGACTGGGATGCGATGGCGATCCGGCTGCGGCACGAGCACCGTGCACTGATCGCTGCGATCGACGGGGGAGACGCGGAGTCAGCGCGCACCCTCGTCCATGACCACATCACCGGCTACTACACCGCGGCCGGTCTCACCGCCGATCGTCCCACCCACTGAAAGGAAGAGGCCCATGGTCACCCGCCAGGTACCCAAGCCCTCGGAGCTCCTCGAGCTCATGAAGTTCAAGAAGCCGGAGCTGGACGGACGCAAGCGCCGCCTCGACGCGGCCCTCACGATCGGCGACCTGCGCACGATTGCGAAGCGCCGCACACCCAAGGCTGCGTTCGACTACACCGACGGCGCCGCGGAGGGCGAGCTGTCGCTGACGCGCGCGCGACAGGCGTTCCAGGACGTGGAGTTCCACCCTGGCATCTTCAAGCCGGCGCCCGACGTCGACACTTCGGTCGACATCCTCGGCGGGCCGAGCGCCTTGCCCTTCGGCATCGCTCCGACCGGCTTCACCCGTCTCATGCAGACCGAGGGCGAAGAAGCCGGCGCGGGCGCAGCAGCGGCCGCCGGCATCCCGTTCACGCTCTCCACGCTCGGCACCACGTCGATCGAGGGCGTGAAAGCGGCGACCCTTCGAGAGCGGCAGGGACCGATCCCCGGACGCAACTGGTTCCAGTTGTACGTCATGCGCGACCGCGAGATCTCCTACGAGCTCACCCGTCGCGCTGCTGGCGCGGGATTCGACACTCTGCAGTTCACGGTCGACACCCCGGTCGCCGGCGCGCGTCTGCGCGACAAGCGCAACGGATTCTCGATCCCGCCGCAGCTCACGCTCGGTACGATCGTCAATGCGATTCCCCGCCCCTGGTGGTGGTGGGACTTCCTCACCACGCCGAAGCTCGAGTTCGCCTCCCTCAGCACCACGGGTGGCACGGTCGGTGAACTGCTGGATGCTGCGATGGACCCGACGATCAGCTACGACGACCTGGCCGTCATCCGCGACCTGTGGCCGGGCAAGATCGTCATCAAGGGCGTGCAGAACGTCGAGGACTCGGTGCGACTGCGCGATGCCGGCGTCGACGGCATCGTGCTGTCGAATCACGGCGGTCGTCAGCTCGACCGGGCGCCCATCCCCTTCCATCTGCTGCCGAACGTCCGCAAGGAGGTCGGCGACGATTTCACCGTCATGGTCGACACCGGCATCATGAACGGCGCCGACATCGTGGCATCCGTCGCTCTCGGTGCAGACTTCACCCTCATCGGGCGCGCGTACCTGTACGGGCTGATGGCGGGCGGACGCCAGGGCGTGGATCGCACGATCGCCATCCTGCGCACCGAGATCGAGCGCACCATGCGTCTGCTCGGCGTCGCGTCCCTCGCCGAGCTCGAGCCCGGGCATGTGACGCAGCTCACGCGACTCGTGCCGGTGTCGGGTTGAGCTTCGTCGACGCGCGCTACAGCGTGGGGATCAGCGCGTCCAGTTCGGTCGTCGTGTGCTCCCACCCGGTGACGGCGATCGAACGGACGCCGAGCGCCTTGACCGGATAGTCGTTGCCGCCCTCGTCGAGGCGATCGCCGTAGAACAGCATGTCACTCAGCGGGATGCCGGTGTGCTCGGCGAGAGCCTTCATACCGTGCGCCTTGTCGATGCCCGCGAGGGTGATGTCGATCGAGGTCGAACCGCCAGAGCGCACCTCGAGTTCAGGAAGACGAGCCGCCACCGCAGCACGCAGCAGCCCGCGCTTGGCGCCGGTCGGATCCCATGCCTGCTTCGCCTCGTGCGGGGCCTTCTGCCCGAGCGCCGAGAAGGTGATCTGCGAGCCGCGGTCCTCGAGGATCTCGCCCCAGGGGTTCTGCTCCCACAGTCCGAGGCGTTCCGCCTCTTCACGAAGCGCCTTCAGTGCGGCGGACTTCTGCTCGTCCGAGAGGTCGTGCGCGTACACGGTGTCGAACCCGACGCCGTCGTGGCGGAGGTACCGTGTGCCGCACGTCGGCAGCAGATGCAGGCGGCCGAGATCCGTCGCATCGGCATCGCCGAGCTGAGAGATCACCTGAGTGCGGAACTGCTGTTCGTTACCGCCGGAGATGATCGCGACGTCCACGCGGCGCAGGAGCTCGAGCAACTGAGTGGCGATCCGAGGATCGATGGCGCTCTTGGACGGAGCGAGGGTGTCATCGAGGTCGAATGCGACGAGGCGGGGAGTGGTCATGATGTCTCCAGCGTAGGCGAGCGAGGCGAGGCATTCGTTCCGGCCACGAAGTGAAGAAGGCCGCCCCGGTGGGACGGCCTTCTTGCAACAGTGGTCGGGGTGACAGGATTTGAACCTGCGGCCTCTTCGTCCCGAACGAAGCGCGCTACCAAGCTGCGCCACACCCCGTTGCAACCGTTTGAGTCTACAGGGAAACGGGCGCTGCGCCGAATCGACGCTCTCTCATCTCACGCGGGCGTGTCCCGCGCCGTGAGCGTCAGGAGAGTCGTCTCCGGACGGCAGGCGAAGCGTACCGGAGCGTAGATCGAGTGGCCGCAGCCGGCGCTGACGTTCAGCGGGATGCTGCGTCCGTCGTGCGTCCAGGTGCTGAGGCCCTTGGCCTGCTTCAGCGGGATGTCGCAGTTCGCGACCAGCGTGCCGAAACCGGGCAGGCAGACCTGGCCGCCGTGCGTGTGCCCGCCGAAGATCGCCTGCGCGCCGAGGTCGGTGAACGTGTTGAGCACGCGCTGGTACGGCGCATGCGTGACACCCAGCAGGGGAGCGTTCTCATCACGAGCACCGAGTGACTCGATGGCAGCCGGCACGGCCTCGAGCTCGTCCCAGTCGCGGTGCGCGTCGTCGACGCCGAACAGGTCGACGTCGGTGCCGGCGACCTTCAGCCGCGCGGCCGTGTTGTTGAGATCGGTCCAGCCGAGCTCATCGATGAAGTACGCGTCGAGCGCATCCGTGTCGAGGTGCTCAGGCTCCTGGTGGCGTTTCGAAGGCCCGGCGAAGTAACGCAGCGGATTGCGCGGCGAGGGCCCGTAGACATCGTTCGAGCCGTGCACGAACACGCCCGGGATGCCCGCGAACGCGTCGAAAGAGCGACGGATGCCCTGCAGGCCGTCGCGGTGACCGAGATTGTCGCCGGTGTTGACGATGAGGTCGGGCTCCAGTTCGGCGAGCGACGAGAGCCAGTCCTGCTTGCGGTGCTGCCACGGTGCCATATGGGCATCGGAGACGTGCAGGATCCGGATCGACGGCGACCCCGGGGGCAGAGCCTTGACTGAGGCCTCCCTGACGGTGAACAGGTAGCGCTCGATGCCGATGCCCCATACCGCGCAGGCGGCGCCGACGGCCCCCACCGCGCCGAGCGCGATGAGGGCCGGGTGGGCGGTGCGCTGACCCGCTACGAGCACTTGACTGTCACTGCAGTCGACTTCTTCGTGGCGGTTCCGGCTGCAGGGGTGGTGCTCGTCACCGTCTTCTTGTCGTCGTCGTCGCCGGCGGAGCATGACGCATGCGGGGTCACTGAGGTGAAACCGGCGGCCTTGAGCGCTTCGACGGCATCAGCGAGCCCCTGTCCGGCGACGTCGGGAACCGTCGCACCCTGTCCGTTGCTCGGCGAGATCGTGACAGTGGCGCCGCTGGATGTCTGACCTGCACCAGGATCCTGCGCGGCGACGATGCCCGCGGCAGCATCACTGTCGACGGGGGCACCGACGTTCACCGAGAAGCCCGCGCCCTCGAGCGTCGCAGTCGCGTCCGCCACGCTCTGGCCGACGACGCTGGGCAGATCGACCAGCACCCGGCGGGTGAGGTTGTTGTCCGGCGGGGGGAACTCGTCGCCGCCGCCGAGTACGGCGTTCGCTGCGGCCTGCATGTCGCGGGCGACGGCGTAGCGGATGTTCTGCAGCTGGTTGTCGTTGTACCACTCGTTCCAGATGTTCGCGTCGCCCTCGGTGCGGCCGATGTACACGGCAGATGCTGCTTTGGTGCTGGCCTCGATCATCATCGTCGCGTATGTCTGGTGCGAGCCGGTCTTTCCGATGAGGGGCGTGCCGTCGAACGGGTTGGCGTTCTGACCGGTACCACCGGAGTCCATGACTCCCTGAAGCGCATATGCAGCAGTGGCCGCGACCTCAGGAGAGATGACCTGCGAGCATGACGTCTCGGGGATGGGCTGCTCCTCGCCCTTCTGGTTGACCACCCGGTCGATCGCCTTCGGCTCGCAGTAGACGCCCTTGTTGGCGACCGTGGCATACGCGCCGGCCATATCGAGCGGTGCGATGTACTTGTCCCCGAGGACGTTGTAAGGCAGGTTGGTGTCCGTCGTCTTCGCGACCTTCTGGTTATCGGGGTCCCAGGTCGTGACGCCCATGCGATCGGCGACGGCGTTGATGTCGCAGATCTCCAGCTTGGATGCCATGGCGAAGTAACCCGAGTTGAGCGAGTCCTTCGTGAAGCGCATCGGGGTGCCGTAGTAGCCGGGATTGTTGTTGAAGTTGTTGACCTTGCTGGTGTCGACGGGTTGCGTCTGCCCATCGCATACGTTCATCTTCAACGTCTGGTGGCGGCCGTTGATCGATTCGTTGACGGAGCGCCCGGTCTCGAGCCAGTCGATCAGCGTGAACAGCTTGTACGTCGATCCGACCGGGAACCCTGCGGATCCGCCGTGGGCGTAGTCCGCGGCGTACACAAGACTCGAGAACGCCTGATCGTCGGTCGGAGTCTCCTTGAAGGTCGTGTTCTGCGTGATCGCGAGGATTCGCCCTGTGGCGGGTTCGATCGTGACACCGGCACCGCCGAAGTACTGGTTGTCGTAGTTCGCCGGCACCCGGTCCTTGAGGGCTGCCACGGCAGGGTCCTGAATGCGCAGATCCAGCGAGGTGTAGATATCCAGGCCGTCGCGCTGAAGCGCCTTCACGCGCTCTTCAGCACTCTCCCCGAAAGCCGGGTCGTTGCGAACCACGCTCTCGACGTACTTGCAGAAATAGGCGTTGTTCTGGGCGGCTGCGCACCCCTGCGCCGGCGCATTCAGTGCCGGGACGATCGGCTCCTCGAGCGCCGCGGCATGCTGCGCTTCGGTGATCTTGCCGTCTGCGTACATGCGATTGATGACGTAGTCGCGGCGGACCTTCGTCAGCGCGTAGCCATCCGCCTCGCTGTTCACAGCGTTGCCGGCGTCATCGGTGGCGGAGCCGCCCGTCTTGTCGATGCGGTACCGGTTCGGATTCTGCACGATGCCGGCGAGCGTTGCCGCCTGCGCGATCGTCAGATTCGATGCGCTGGCGCTGAAGTAGTAGTTCGCGGCTGCCTCGATGCCGTAGACAGTGCCGCCGAAGCTGGCGATGTTGAGGTAGCCGAGCAGGATCTCGTTCTTCGAGTAGTCCTTCTCGATCTGGATGGCGTAGCGCATCTCCTGCAGCTTGCGTTCGATGCCGTCGGTTCCACGGGCGTTGGTCGCGTCCAGCCAGCACTGGGCGGTCTTGTCCGCGTAGTTCTTGTCGCCGGGCAGCACCTTCTGCTCGCACTGCTGCACGAGCACGTTCTTCACGTATTGCTGGCTGATCGTGGATGCGCCGCGTGACGACGTGCCGCGCACGTTGTCGATCAGGGCCTTCGCCGTCGCCCCGAGGTTCACGCCGCCGTGCTCGTAGTAGCCCTTGTCCTCACTGGAGAGGATGGCGGCGTACATGATCGGGGAGATCTGGTCGAACTCCACCTGCGTGCGGTTCTGATCGAAGAACGTCGCCATCTGCACAGGCTGGCCGTCATAGCCGATCGCGTAGAACTTGCTCGGTTCCATCGGTGCGTCCGGTTTCAGGTACGACGGCAGGTTCTCGAACAGATCGAGGGCTTGGGATCCGGCGGCTCCGGCGACGGCGAGCGCGGGCGTGACCGTCGCGGTCACCAGGATCCCGGCGACAGCGCTGAGCCCGATCAGACCGAGAAGGCCGCCGAGCACGCCTTTCGCCGTGCGATTCTTCTGAGGCATACGCTAGATCGTAGGGGAGTTCCCTGAATACCGCCTTTGACGCTCGACGTGTCGACCGTCTCTGACCGCAGGAGTGCCATGACCACGTGGGAGTACCTCACCACCCCGCTGCTGATCCACAACACCGCCGCGATCCTCAACAACTGGGGAAAGCAGGGCTGGGAGCTCGTGCAGGTCGTCCAAGGACCTGAAGGAGGCCTCGTCGCCTACTTCAAGCGACCCGTGTCGCAGGACGGGTCGAACAGCGCGGGCCTCGCGGCCGCAGCGCAGGCGTCGCGCCAGTTCGATGGCGGTGCCGCATGAGCATCGCAGCACGGCTGAGTGAGCTCGGGATAGAGCTGCCCGACGTGGCCGCCCCCGTAGCGGCCTACGTCCCCGCCATCGTGCACGCCGGACTCGTCTATACCTCCGGTCAGCTTCCGTTCGCATCCGGTGCGCTGCCCGCGATCGGAAAGGTCGGCGTAGAAGTCACCGCTGACGATGCCAAGGTCTACGCGCGCACCTGCGCGCTGAACGCTCTCGCCGCGGCAGCCGCCGCCGCAGGCGGGCTGGAGAAGATCGGCGGCGTGCTGCGCGTCGGCGGCTTCGTCGCATCCGATCCGGCCTTCACCGGCCAGCCCGGCGTCATCAACGGGGCGAGCGACGTGCTCGGCGAGATATTCGGCGACGCCGGACAGCACGTACGCGCCGCAGTCGGCGTCGCCGTGCTGCCTCTGGACAGCCCCGTCGAGGTCGAGGTGACCTTCACCCTCGCCTGAGCATTTCGTCTCTACGTGAAGAAGGTCCCCGCACCGTGAGCGCGGGGACCTTCTTCACATCCCGGTTACTTGACCTGTGCAGAGATGATGCTCATGACGGCGGTGTCTGCCAGCGTCGTGGTGTCGCCGACCTCGCGGCCCTCCGCGACGTCGCGCAGCAGCCGGCGCATGATCTTGCCGGAGCGGGTCTTGGGCAGCTCGCCGACGATGTAGACGTCGCGGGGGCGGGCGATCGCGCCGATCTGCTCGCCGACCCACTGGCGCAGCTGCGTCGCGAGTCCCGCCGCATCGTGCGCGGAGAGGTAGCTCTCCTTGATGATCACGAACGCGACGACGGCCTGGCCGGTGGTCTCATCCGCCGCGCCGACCACGGCGGCCTCAGCGGTGGCCTCGTGAGCGACCAGCGATGATTCGATCTCGGCGGTGGAGAGGCGGTGGCCGGAGACGTTCATCACATCATCCACGCGTCCGAGCAGCCACAGGTCGCCATCCTCGTCCAGGCGCGCACCGTCGCCCGCGAAGTAGTACCCCTGCTTCTCGAACTTGTCCCAGTACGTCTCCTTGTAGCGCTCCGGGTCGCCCCAGATGCCGCGCAGCATGCTCGGCCAGGGCTCGGTGATCACGAGCAGTCCGCCGTTGCCGTTGCCGACCTCTTCTCCCGATTCATCGACGACGTCGATGGTGATGCCGGGCAGCGGCACCTGCGCTGAGCCCGGCTTCGTCGCCGTGATTCCGGGCAGCGGGGAGACCATGATGGCTCCTGTCTCGGTCTGCCACCAGGTGTCGACGATCGGGGCGTTGCCGCCGCCGATGACCTCGCGGTACCACATCCAGGCCTCGGGGTTGATGGGCTCGCCCACCGAGCCGAGCAGCCGGATGGAGGACAGATCGAACTTCCGCGGAACGCTGCGGCCGATCTTCATGAACGAGCGGATCGCGGTCGGCGCGGTGTAGAAGATCGTCACGCCGTACTTCTCGATGATCTCCCACCAGCGTCCGGGATGCGGGGCGTCGGGTGTGCCCTCGTAGAGCACCTGCGTCGCGCCGTTCGCGAGCGGCCCGTAGGTGACATAGGTGTGGCCGGTGACCCAGCCGATGTCGGCGGTGCACCAGAACACGTCCGTCTCCGGCTTCAGGTCGAACACGTTCTTGTGCGTGTACGCGGCCTGGGTGAGGTAGCCGCCAGAGGTGTGCAGGATGCCCTTCGGTTTTCCCGTGGTGCCGGACGTGTAGAGGATGAACAGCGGGCTCTCGGCGGGGAACGCCTGTGCCTCGTGTTCTGCGGATGCTGCCGGAACCGCGTCGTGCCACCAGTGATCGCGGCCTTCGGTCCAATCGACCTCGTTCTCACCGCGCTTGACGACGAGGACATGCTCGACGGTCTGCTGCACACCGTCGCCTCTGTCGCTGAGGGCCTGGTCGACAGCCGGCTTGAGCGCCGAGACGCGACCCTTGCGATAGCCGCCGTCCGCGGTGATGACGACCTTCGCGCCGGCATCGTCGATGCGCGAGCGCAGACTGTCCGCGCTGAAACCGCCGAAGACGACGGAGTGGACGGCGCCGAGGCGGGCGACGGCGAGTATCGCCGCGACAGCCTCGGGAATCATCGGCAGGTAGATCGCGACACGATCCCCGGTGCCGACTCCGAATCCGGACAGCACATTCGCCACGCGCTTGACCTCGTCGGTCAGCTCGGCATAGGTGATGCGGCGCGAATCGCCCGGCTCGCCCTCCCAGAGGATGGCGACGCGGTCGCCATTGCCTGCTTCGACGTGCCGATCTAGGCAGTTGTAGGCGACGTTGAGCTCGCCGTCGTCGAACCACTTCGCGAACGGGGGAGTGGACCAGTCGAGCACGCGCGTGAACGGCTTGTGCCAGTGCAGCAGGTCTCTGGACTGCTCGCCCCAGAAGGCTTCCCGATCAGTGCCGGCGCGCTGGTACAACTCGGGCTGCGCGACGGCGGATGCGGCGAAATCATCCGAAGGCGGGAACCTGCGAGTCTCATCGAGGAGGTGATCGATCTGGCTGCTCATGGCATGCGCTCCTTTGCGGCGGACGAGATCGTGCAGAACGCACGACCGTGACACGGTGAATCTAGTCTGCGCTTCAATGCATCAATACTGCCGGAAGTCGGTAGCAGGACGGGTTTTGTGAGGACGGTCGCCTTGCGTACACTCGACGCAGCCGTGTATTCATTCGGCCTCGGCGTGCCCATCCTCCCCCGATCAGGCACGCCTCTGGGCGGCATCCCATTCCCCCCGTGAGGTGCCGCCCTCCTCTGTGTCAAGCCGCCCCCATCGCAGCGTGCGCAGTCGTTCTGCACTGCGGGCGGACGTGCCGTGTTGCGCACAGCACGTGGGATTCCGGGGCGCACGGGAACGCAGCGGCGCCTAGCGTCGGGGCATGCCACAGCCGTTCATCATCCAGCCGCGTCATGCGGTGCCCGCCGACGAGGGCGCCAGCGCGCTCCCCGCCGACGTGGATGCCGCATTCGGGCCGCTCGCCGAGCACTGCGCCGATCCTCGGGTGACGGACGTGTTCGTCAACGGTGCGGACGGGCTCTTCGTGGATCGCGGCGACGGCGCGGAGCGAGTGGCGGGATGGGCGGCATCGGAGCGCGAGGTGCGCGACCTCGCCGTCGCGCTGATCGGAGCAGGCGGGCGCCACCTCGACGATCAGTCACCGTGCGTGGATGTGCGGCTCGCGTCCGGCATCCGAGTGCATGCCGTGCTCGCCCCGGTGTCGACGTCGGGCACCGCCGTGTCGGTGCGCATTCCACGCGTGCGCGCAGCCGATCTCGGTGCTCTGGCCGTGCTCGGGGCATTCGATGCGCCGCAGCAGGCGTGGCTGGAGCAGTTGGTAGTCGACCGCGCGAACATCCTCATCACCGGTGGCACCGGCACCGGAAAGACGACCCTGCTCACCGCGCTGCTGCACAGCGTTCCTGCATCCGAGCGCATCGTCACGATAGAAGACGTCGCGGAACTTCGGCCGGCGCATCCGCACCACGTCGCTCTTGAAGCCAGGCAGGCGAATCTCGAGGGCGCCGGCTCCATCACGCTCGCACGCCTCGTGCGCGAGTCGCTGCGCATGCGTCCTGATCGTCTCGTCGTCGGCGAGTGCCGTGGTGAGGAGGTGCGTGAACTGCTCTCCGCATTGAACACCGGCCACGACGGTGGCGCGGGCACTCTGCACGCCAGCGGGCTCGTCGACGTGCCGGCCCGGTTGGAGGCGCTGGGAGCGCTGGCCGGGATGGACGCAACGGCACTGGCGCGGCAGGCAGTCAGTGCCTTCACGATCGTGATCCACCTCGCCCGCGGCGGTGACGGCGTGCGACGCATCTCCAAGGTCGGACGTTTTCTGCTGCGGGCCGATCGACTCGACATCGAGGAAGTGCGGCCGTGGTGAGCCTCGTTTCGTTGCACGGGCTGCGTCCGGCGAAGGCAGCGGATGCCGGCGCGGAGGAGGCCGCGGTCTCGGTGCGCACACTCGCCGTGCTGTTGCAGGCGGGCGCGGTGCCGCTCAACGCCTGGCGTCATCTCGCCGATTCGGGCGACGTGCATGCGGAGAGCGTGGTCGCGCGTTGCGATGAGGGCGCCGGCCTCGTCGACGCGATCGAGGCTGAGGGCGGGGCGTGGGCCGATGTCGCCGCCGCGTGGGATGTCGCGACGACCGTGGGGGCTCCGCTCGCGGAAGTGCTGAGGTCGCTCGCTGAGACGATGCGTGATGCGGCGGCTGCTGCTGACGATGTGCGCATCGCTCTCGCAGAGCCGGCCGGCACCGCGCGGCTGCTGCTCTGGATGCCGCTCGCGGGGCTCCTGCTCGGATTCGCCCTTGGATTCGACACAGTGGGTGTGCTCTTCCGCAATCCCCTCGGCACTGCCTGCCTGATCGTCGGCCTGCTGCTCGTGCTCGGAGCCCGCCTGTGGACTCGTCGCCTTCTCCGGCGGGCGCAGCCGGATCCGGGGACCCCGGGAATGCATGCCGAACTCATGTCCGTGGCACTGTCGGGTGGCGCATCCATCGAGCGCTCGTTGCGCCTCGTCGACGACAGCCCGGCGCGCGATCGCATCAGCGGCACGCACACCAGGGGCGTACTCGAGCTGTCGCGCGCGGCCGGCGTCCCCGCGGGGGAGCTGCTGCGGGCGGCCGCCGCGCAGGAGCGTCACGACGCACGCATCCGCGGGCGGCTGCGCGCATCCAAGCTCTCCTCGCAACTGATCATCCCCCTCGGCGTCTGCACGCTCCCCGCTTTCCTGCTGCTCGGCGTCGCGCCGCTCATGCTCTCCGTCATGTCATCAACCCCGTTGCCGATCTGACGGCAGCACAACAGAAAGAAGGAACACGATGAACACCATCCCCGCCCTCACCAGACGCCGCGCGGCGTCGCTCTTCACCGACGAATCCGGTGCCGCCACCGCTGAGTACGCCATCACGACGATGGCAGCCGTCGCGTTCGCAGGTTTGCTCGTCGTGATCATGCGTTCGGACGAGGTGCGCGGCATCCTGACTGATCTCGTCCGCCGTGCGCTCACGGTCTCGTAGACGCCGATGCGGTGAACGAGCGATGAGCACTTCATGAAGAAGAAGAGCGACTCGGAGCGCGGATCGGTCGCAGCCGAGCTGGCGATCGCGCTCCCGGCGGTGGTGCTCGCACTGCTGCTGGGGGCGGGCGCGCTCGGAGCCGCCGCGCGACAGGTATCGCTGCAGGATGCCGTGGCCGACGCAGCCCGTCTGCTGGGGCGGGGTGAGAGCGCTGCGACCGCGCACGCGGCGGTGACGGCCTCTGTCAGCGATGCGAACGTGTCGAGCGAGCTCAGCGGAGACCTCAGCTGCGTCAGCGCCAGCGTCGATGCGGTGGTGGGGCGCGTCATCCGCATCCCGCTGACCGCATCGAGCTGCGCGCTCAGCGGAGGGCTCTGATGGCCGGCAGCGCGCTCGCCGCCGGCGTGCTGGCGGTCGCGGCATCCCTCTCGCTGGGACTCGCCGCCGTCGGCGGCGCGTCGGTCACGGCGCAACGCGCCGCGGGCGCAGCAGACGCTGCCGCACTCGCGGCCGCCGACGCGTCGTCCGGCGCGATCGTCACCGGAGAAGAGCCGTGCGCGCTCGCCGCGAGGGTGGCCGCGGCATCCGGAGCGACGCTCACATCGTGCACGCTGGAGGGGCCGGTGGCGACCGTGCAGGTCGAGGCGGCGTACGCTGGTCTTGCTGCCGTCTCCCGAGCCCGTGCCGGGCCACCCGAGGGATTCTGACGGCTCCACCCACGGCTCCGCTGTGAATGCACCACGACAGTGGTGTGTATGGTGTGCTTCGAACATAAAGCGCGCACTTAGCCCCTCACCAGTGACTCCGCCGTTGAGTCCGGAGGTTTGCGCCGATGTCGCACCTCCGAACGACGCGACAATGATCAATTTGAGACGGTTTGCGTGATCCCGTCATGTCCTATGTAAGGGACGATGATGAGGAGCGCAATGAACGAACAGTTGAAGTCAGATCTGGCATCTGCCGATCCGATCATCACCGGGGAAGACGCGAAACTGCGTGGCCTCGTTCGGAACTTGGCCTCAGACGCGCGGAAGGCGGCGACGAGCGGGGTCAACAGGCGCGTTCCATGGTGGAAGCGCCGACGTGCCATGCTTCCGATTGGTCTCGTCGCTGCATTTGCTTTGACGGGTGCGGCCGTTCTGGTCCCCCTCGGACAGTTGT
Organism: Microbacterium profundi; assembly: GCF_000763375.1. Lineage (NCBI taxonomy): Bacteria > Bacillati > Actinomycetota > Actinomycetes > Micrococcales > Microbacteriaceae > Microbacterium > Microbacterium profundi. The sequence continues at coordinate 63,922 of NZ_JPSY01000002.1, forward strand.
GGGTGAACGACGTACCTGTCGAGTTCGACGCGGAGATTCCGATCGTCTACACGACAGACACCGGAGTCGATGTGAGTTGTCGATACGGGATCTACTTCGGCGTCCCCACTAATCGAACCGAGGCCGACGAACAACTGGCCGACTTCGTTCAAAACCATGATTGGTCCGGAATAGGGCAACGCATCTACGACGAGGCGATCGCCAATCCGTTTGTGCCAGGCCCCAATGACGATTGGCAAGTGGACACTCCAGAGCTCCGTGACCGAGCATCGTTTAACCGAGCGCTAGAGGTCATCTGGGAAGAGTTGCCCGACGAACTGATAGATGACTACCAGTCTTCTGGCGGAACGATGGATTGCAAAGGTCAGCTCCATTGAAGCGCCAGCGACCACTCCCGCCAGAGATTCGCGATTGGGTCGAAATCGTCGTTGAAGACAACGCCGTCGATCTCCTGCGTTACCTCGAACGGCGCGTGAGCCAGCCCGAGGACGCTGCAGACCTGCTCGGACAAGTTCTCCTTGTTCTCTGGGAGAAAGGGTTACGCGTCCCGACGACCGATGAGGACGCGAGAATGTGGTGCTTCGGCATCGCCCGAAATGTGCTCCGCGAGCATCGGCGCAGAGCGACGAAAACACTCGACCTTGCCACCGCCTTGCGGAACCACCTTCGAGACGCACAACTCCTGGCGACCGCTGCAGACGTCGCCGCTGAGACGAGGATGCGAGCGGGGGACGTGCGTAGGGCACTGACGCTTCTCGATGAGCGAGCGAAGGAACTTCTCATACTCATCTATTGGGACGGCTTCAGCATCGCTGACGCTGCCCGGCTTCTCTCCATCAACGAATCGACCGCGCGAACACGTCACGTTCGCGCACTCCGCCGACTCGAGGCAACGCTCGGGTCCGACGAGCACCAGTTCGCTGCGTCCAAGTCAACAGACATGCGGAACGCCCGATCTAGTCAACAATTGCGTACATAAGGCCAGCGTGCGGACCGGGCGGATCGCATGTGCGGCGATCCGCCCGGTAACGCACGTCGGCGACCGCGGCGTACGCTGGTGCATTGTCCCGGCCTGGGACGACGACTCAGAGAACTAGGGTTATGTGGAGTCGTTGAAGAAAGGACGCACCCTTGGCTGAAGGCAAGAAGCTCGTCATCGTCGAGTCTCCGACGAAGATGAGGTCGATTCAGGGGTACCTCGGTGATGACTACGAGGTGCTCAGCTCTGTCGGCCACATTCGCGACCTCGCTGATAAGAAGGACATCCCCGCCGCCGACAAGGCCGCGTACGGGAAGTACTCGATCGACATCGACAACGGGTTCGACCCGTACTACGTCGTCTCGGATCGCAAGACGAAGACCGTCGCCGAACTCAAGCGTGCGCTGAAGAATGCCGGTGAACTCCTGCTCGCCACTGATGAGGACCGCGAAGGCGAGGCGATCGCCTGGCACCTGCTCGAGACGCTGAAGCCGAAGGTGCCCGTCAAGCGCATGGTGTTCCACGAGATCACCAAGGACGCGATCCAGGCAGCCGTCGGCAACACCCGTGAGCTCGACCTCGCGCTCGTCGACGCCCAGGAGACCCGCCGCATCCTCGACCGCCTCTACGGCTGGGATGTCTCGCCCGTGCTCTGGTACAAGGTCAAGACCGGCCTCTCCGCCGGACGCGTGCAATCCGCAGCGACACGCATGATCGTCGAGCGGGAGCGCGAGCGCATGGCGTTCGTCTCCGCCGACTACTGGGATGTCGAAGCATCCGCCTCCGCGACCGGTACCGCTTTCAAGGTGCGCCTGGTTCGCGTCGACGGGGGTCAGCTCGCCCGTGGCACCGACTTCGATGACAACGGAAAGCTCAAGAAGGCCGTCGTCATCCTCGACGAGAAGAGGGCGCTGTCCCTCGCGCACGCTGTCGACGCCGCAGGTGCCGGCACCGTCACCAAGGTCGAGGCGAAGCCCGGCACGCGCAGCCCGTACGCTCCGTTCACCACCTCCACGCTGCAGCAGGAAGCAGGCCGCAAGCTCTCGATGAGCGCGAAGCAGGCGATGAGCGTCGCCCAGCGCCTGTATGAGAAGGGCTTCATCACCTATATGCGAACGGACTCCGTCGCGCTGAGCACCCAGGCGGTGCAGGCGGCACGGAGCCAGGCGGTCGCCCTCTACGGCGACAAGGCCGTGCCGCTCAAGCCCCGCGTCTACAAGTCCAAGAGCAAGAACGCGCAGGAGGCGCACGAGGCGATCCGCCCCTCGGGCGAGAACTTCCGCAAGCCGGCGTCCGTCTCCGGCGAGCTCGACCGCGAAGAGCTGCGACTGTACGACCTCATCTGGAAGCGCACGGTCGCCAGCCAGATGGCCGACGCCAAGTACGAGACCACCACGGTCACGCTGTCCGTCGATGCCGCCGGCGAGGTCGCCGAGTTCACGGCATCCGGAACCGTCTACACGTTCAAGGGCTTCCTCGAGGCATATGAAGAGGGCCGCGATGAGAAGCGCGCCGACGCCGACGCCGACTCCAACCAGTCGCTGCCCGCCGTCGCCGTCGGCGACGAGCTCGGGATGTCGGATGCTGAGGCCAAGGGCCACAAGACCAACCCGAAGCCGCGCTTCACCGAGGCCTCGCTGGTCAAGGCGCTCGAGGAGCACGGCATCGGCCGGCCCTCGACGTTCGCGAGCATCATCGGCACCGTGATCGATCGTGGCTACGCGACCAAGCGCGGACAGGCGCTCGTGCCGACCTGGATGGCGTTCAGCGTCGTGCGACTGCTCGAGGAGCACTTCGCAGACCTGATCGACTACGACTTCACGGCCGCCCTCGAAGACGACCTCGATGCGATCGCGCGCGGTGAGCAGAAGCGCGTCGAATGGCTCAAGTCGTTCTACTTCGGCACCGAGGGGCAGGTGGGGCTGCGTCAGGTCGTCGACAACCTCGGCGAGATCGACGCACGTGCGCTCAATTCGACACCCATCACCGACACCGCCACACTGCGCTTCGGCAAGTACGGCCCCTACCTCGAGGTCGTCGACCCCGCGAAGCCCGACGAGCGGGGGCGCATCGTCAACGTTCCCGAGGACCTCGCGCCAGACGAGCTGACAGCGGCGAAGGCGCAGGAGCTCATCGACGCCCCTGTCGCGGGTGATCGTGTTCTCGGCGAGAATCCCGAGAACGGTCGCGTCATCGTGGTGAAGGACGGCCGCTACGGTCCCTACGTGCAGGAGAACCTGCCGGAGGAGGACGTCGCGGTCGATGAGGCCACCGGCGAAGTCGTCGACAAGCCCAAGAAGAAGACCGCGAAGAAGGATGCGCCCAAGCCGCGCACGGCCTCGCTCTTCCGCTCGATGTCCGTGGAGGACATCGACCTCGACACCGCCCTGACTCTGCTGAGCCTGCCGCGCGTCGTGGGCGCTGACCCGGAGTCCGGTGACGAGATCACCGCGCAGAACGGCCGCTACGGCCCGTACCTGAAGAAGGGCACCGACTCGCGCTCGCTCGAGAGCGAACAGCAGATCTTCGATGTGAGCCTCGAGCAGGCGCTCACGATCTACGCGCAGCCGAAGTACGGCGCCGGTTCCCGCCGTGCCTCCAGCGCGCTCGCCGAGTTCGAGGCAGATCCGGTCAGCGGCAAGCCGATCCGCATCCGCGACGGGCGCTTCGGCGCCTACGTCACCGACGGCGAGACGAACGTCACGATTCCGCGTGGTCAGAAGCCCGAGGACATCACGTTCGAGATCGCCGTGCAGATGCTCGCTGACAAGCGCGCCAAGGGTCCGGCTCCGAAGCGGGGCGACGCGAAGAAGGCACCGGCCAAGAAGTCGCCTGCCAAGAAGGCGCCCGCGAAGAAGCCTGCGGTGAAGACCGACGAGGAGAAGGCCGCCGCACGTTCGGCGGCGGCGAAGAAGGCCGCGGCCACGCGTGCCGCGAATGCGGCGAAGAAGTAGATGCCGGTGAGTGAACGCTCAGGCGTGTGGATCACTCTCGAGGGCGGCGACGGCTCGGGGAAGACGACCCAGGCCGAGTTGCTCGAGAAGTGGCTGACGGATGCCGGGAACACCGTGCTGCGCACGCGAGAGCCGGGCGGCAGCGAGGTCGGTCAGCTGATCCGCGACATCGTGCTGCATCACCGCGGCGACATCGCACCGCGCGCCGAGGCGCTGCTGTATGCGGCAGATCGCGCGCACCACGTCGCGACGGTCGTACGGCCCGCGCTCGAGCGGGGCGAGATCGTGCTGCAGGATCGCTATCTCGACTCTTCCGTCGCCTACCAGGGCGCCGGACGCGTGCTCGATGCCACCGAGGTGCGAGAGCTGTCGCTGTGGGCGACCGAGGGGGCGCTGCCTGACCTGACGCTGCTCCTCGATCTCGACCCTGCGACTGCGAGGACCCGTCTCGACTCCGCAGACAAGCCGTTCGACCGGCTCGAGTCCGAGAAGGCCGAGTTCCACACCCGCGTGCGCGAGTCCTTCCTCGCGCTCGCGGGTGCCGAGCCCGAGCGGTTCCTGGTGCTGGATGCCGCGGCATCCGCCGAGGAGATCGCAGAAGCCATCCGCCTCCGCGTCGCGCGGCTCGTCTGATCGACGTCGGCTGATTCCGCATAGAAGTGCGAACCTGTGCGCCAACTTCGGAGAACTGCGCTTTCTTCGGAGCGATTCCCTGTAGGGCTCCGAAGCTGGTGCATTTCTCCGAGTTAGGCGCGCGCTGTGCGCGCCGCACAGGCTGTCTGACTCTCCAGTTAGGCTGAGTTCATGCCACCAGCCGTCACGCTCGCCCCGTTCCCTTGGACGGACGTCTGGGGGCAGGACGATGCGGTCGCAGCTCTTCGCACCGCGGCATCCGATCCTTCCGCGCTCTCGCACGCCTGGCTGATCACCGGCCCTCCAGGATCCGGGCGATCCACCCTGGCCTATGCGTTCGCGGCGGCGCTCGTCGCGGACAGCCCCGACGACGAGCACACGATGCGGCAGGTGTTCGCCGGCACGCATCCCGACGTCACGGCGCTGCGCACCGACAAGGTCATCATCACGATCAAAGAGGCCAGGTCGCTGGTCGAGAGATCGTACTTCGCACCGTCGGCCGGTCGCTACCGGGTCATCGTCGTGGAAGATGCCGACCGCATGGTCGAGCGCACCTCGAATGTGCTGCTGAAGGCTCTCGAGGAACCACCGGAGAACACGGTCTGGATCCTCTGCGCACCGAGCGAGGCCGATCTGCTGCCCACCATCCGCTCCCGCGTGCGGCCCCTGCGGCTGCGTGAGCCCGATGTCGACGATGTCACGCGGCTGATCGTGCAGCGCACCGGCGCCGACGAGGTCACGGCAGAGCAAGCCGCCCGTCACTCGCAGCGCCACATCGGCATGGCGCAGCGCCTGGCGACCGACGACGCGGCACGGCAACGACGCGACACCACGCTGCGTTCCGTGCTCGGGGTTCGCGGGGTCGGCAGCGCGGTCGAGGTGGCAGGGCACATCATCCAGGCGGCGACCGATGACGCCAAGGCGCTGACCGCCGAGCGCGACGCCGCAGAGCGCGCGAGTCTGCTGCGTACGGTCGGCATCGCTGAGGGACAGGCGGTTCCGCCTGCGCTGCGCTCGCAGATATCCGCGCTGGAGGACGACCAGAAGAAGCGCGCGACCCGCAGCCTGCGCGACGGCATCGATCGGGTGCTCACCGACCTGCAGTCGATGTTCCGCGACGTCGTGATGCTGCAGTACGGCCGAGGCGAAGATCTCATCAACCGGGAATTGCGTGACGATCTGAGCGCCATGGCTCACGCGTGGTCGGTGACACGTACGCTGGTTGTTCTTGACCATCTTGCCGAGACCCGGGAATCGCTGGAGCGCAACGTCGCCCCGACGCTCGCCCTGGAGAGTTTGCTCGTGACTGTCGCGAGCGGGAGGAAACCGTGACCACTCGACAGACTTCTCGCGTGCGACGCATCGTCGCGATCACCGCGGGTCTCGCCGCAGCATCCATGATGCTGAGCGGATGCCTGTACTCGCTCATCCCGGAAAGCGCCGAACCGAGGCCGTCCACGACGAACGCGCCGGACACCGAGGGCGTCGCGGCCGAGCTGCTGCCGTTCTACGAGCAGACGCTGGAATGGACCGAGTGCGACGAGGGAGCAGCAGGGTTCGACTGCGCGTACGTCACGGCTCCGCTGGACTGGGAGAACCCTTCGGATGGGGCCACGATGGAGCTGTCGATCGTGCGCCACCAGGCCACTGGTACGCCGATGGGATCACTGCTCACGAACCCCGGCGGCCCAGGCGGCAGCGGCCGTGGCTTCATCCTCGACAGCCTCGACTACGCCGTCGGCGCCGACCTGATCGAGAACTACGACGTGATCGGCTTCGACCCACGCGGCGTCGGCGACTCCGGCGCTGTGAGCTGCTTCGATGCCGCGAACATGGACAAGTACCTCTACGACATCCCCACCGCAGCGCGGGGCACCGATGCGTGGGAGGCCGAACTCACCAAGGCGGATCAGGCGTTCGCGGATGCGTGCGAGGCGAACAGCAACGGCATCCTGCCGTACATCACGACCGTGAACTCGGCCCGCGACATGGACCTGATCCGCGCCGTGCTCGGCGACAAGCAACTGAACTACCTCGGCTACTCCTACGGCACGTTCCTCGGTGCGACCTACGCCGAGTTGTATCCCGAGAAGGCGGGCCGGCTCGTGCTCGACGGTGCGATCGACCCCGCCGTTCCCGGCCTCGAGGTCGGAGCGACGCAGGCCATCGGATTCGAGGCGGCGCTGCGCGCCTACATGCAGGACTGCCTCGACTCCGGGTCATGCCCGTTCAACGGCACGGTCGATGAGGCCATGGCAGACCTCGGAGCGCTGCTCGCGAGCGTCGACCGCACGCCGCTCAAGAACGACGACGGGCGCATGCTCGGCGCCGACTCGCTGATGACGGCCATCATCGCCGCGCTCTACTCCCAGGACAGCTGGGACTTCCTCACTCAGGCTCTCGACGAAGCGCTGCAGGGCGATCCGTACAGCGCGTTCTACCTCGCCGACTTCTACAACGAACGTGAAGACGGCGTCTATCTCTCGAATTCCAGCGAGGCGTTCACCGCGTACAACTGCATGGACTACCCGCTCGAGAACGATCAGGCCGCGGAAGACGCCACGATGGCGAAGATCGAAGCCGCTGCGCCGACGATCGCGCCGTACTGGAGCGGCCCCGACACGTGCGAGGTGTGGCCGTATCCGCCCACCGGCACGCGCGGTGAGATCAATGCCGAAGGCGCGGGCCCCATCCTCGTCGTCGGCACGACGAACGATCCGGCGACGCCGTACGAGTGGTCGGTGTCGCTCGCCGCGCAGCTCGAGGAGGGCGTGCTGATCACCCGCGTCGGCGAGGGCCACACCGGCTACAACAAGGGCAACACGTGCGTTGACGAAGCGGTCGAGGCGTACTTCCTCGATGACGCCGTGCCAGAGGCCGACCTCGAATGCAGCTGACCCTTCGACAGGCTCAGGGATCGAATTGAGCCCACCGTGGCGTCGGTTCGCGATGGCGCCTTCGACAGGGTAATATCGTTGATCGTGCCGCTCTTGCAGCGCACGCCGCCTTAGCTCAGTCGGCAGAGCATTTCACTCGTAATGAAAAGGTCGTCAGTTCGATTCTGACAGGCGGCTCCATAAGCCCCGTGATGTGAAAGACATCACGGGGCTTCGTCGTTCGCGCGCCGGCATCGGCGTACCCTCGAATCATGACGAAGGCGCTTCTCATCATCGACGTGCAGAACGATTTCACCGAGGGCGGTGCGCTCGCGATCGCGGGCGGCGATGCCGTGGCATCCGGAGTGTCCGCCTTCCTCGCAGCTCGCGCGGGCGACTACGACGTGGTCGCCGCGTCACGCGACTGGCACGACGCGGACGGCGACAACGGCGGGCATTTCGCAGATGACCCTGATTTCCTGGACACCTGGCCGGAGCACTGCGTCGCGGGAACGCCGGGTGCGGAGTACGACGAGCTCTTCACGACGGATGCCGTGACCCACCACGTGCACAAAGGCCAGGGCAAGCCCGCCTATTCGATGTTCGAAGGGATCACGCAGGACGGCTTCACGGTGGCCGAGGTGCTGAGTGCTCGTGGTGTGCTCACCGCCGATGTGGTCGGGCTGGCGACGGACCACTGCGTGCGCGCCTCCGTGCTCGACGCGATCGCGCACGGGGTTCACATCCGCGTGCTGACCGACCTCGTCGCCGGCGTCGGCGCCGAGTCCAGCGACAAGGCGCTCGCCGAGATGGCGCATGCCGGGGCGGAGCTGGTCGAGAGCGCGCAGGTGGACGCGGAATCCGGCGCGTGAATCGCAGCGTCCTGCTGCTGCGTGCCGTCAACGTCAGTGGTCGCAATTCCAGGGGAGCGGCTCGCACTCGTCGGCCGCAATCTGCGCACCACCAGGAAGCTCGCCGATCTCACCGCCGCGAAATGACTCGCATCTACCCCTCCACGATCGCCGCGACCGTCGACCACGAACTGGTGATCAAGAAGTCCCGATTCATCGCACACGCCGCGCCGGTGGCGTCGTCTGCAGAAGCGGATGCCGTCATCGCCGAGGTGAAGCGCCGAGCATGGGACGCAAGACACAACTGCTCGGCGCAGGTCACGGGAGATCTGGGCGATCGGGCACGTTCCTCGGATGACGGCGAGCCGTCCGGCACTGCGGGGGTGCCAATGCTCGAGGTGCTGCTGCGCCGCGGGCTCACCGACGTAGTCGTCGTCGTGACGCGCTACTTCGGAGGGGTCAAACTCGGCGCAGGGGGACTGGTGCGGGCATACTCGACGGCGGTGTCAGAGGTGCTCGATCTCGCGACCGTCGTCGATCGGCACATGCTCGCCGGCGTGACGGTCGCGATGGAGGCCGTCCTCACCGGTACCGAGAGGCTTGTGGCGGTCAGGCGTCATCGCTCTCGTGCGGGGTCCTGAGCGCCGCGCGGCGGAGGCGTCAGGCCGTCTGCCCTTCGTGGGGGTGCCTCGGCGATCTCCTCGATGACCTCGCTGTCAGACGTTGGATACGGTGGGCCCCATGGGGCTCGAACCCATGACCCGCGGATTAACATACCACTTCGACTTTCGCCGCCGTCCGTCGGACGTTCGTGGTCTGGACTGTCCCTTCACCCTGGCTTTCGCTTTAGGTGCCACCCGTCCAGTCTCTACACCTTCCGGACTCGCGTCCGGCTTGGCTCGGGATTGCCAACTGGTCTCCCAGGAAGGGTTCCCCGACTTTGAGTGGTGTCATCCCCGAGGTTTCCCCCGAGGCGCTCCTATTATGTTGAAGTCCGATGCTCTGCCAACTGAGCTAGAGGCCCGTGCTTCCATTCTAGCGGGCGCCGGAGCCGGTTCGAATCGGGCACACGCGCCGTCGACCCGTAACTGCCGTGAACGACAGAACGCGGCCGCCGGCGACACAGCTTCGCCGGCGACCGCGTCGCCCCCCCAATTCCAACCTCCCCAAAGGCCGGAACTTCTTATTACTCAGCCGGGGGCATGAGTACCGAGTCGATCAGGTACACGGTTGCGTTCGCGGTCTGGACTCCACCGCAGACAACGTTGGCGTCGTTGACCATCAGCGAGTCGCCGCTGCCGGTGACTTCGAGCTCCGCACCCTGCACGGTTGTGAGCGTGCCTGCGATGTCCTCGGGAGCGATCTGGCCGGGAACCACGTGGTAAGTGAGGATCGACGACAGCGTGGCAGAGTCGGTCTTCAGGGCCTCGATGGTGGCCGGGTCGATCTTGCCGAACGCGTCATCCACCGGAGCGAAGACGGTGAACTCGTCTCCGTTGAGGGTGTCGACGAGGTCGACGTCAGGGTTGAGCTGTCCGCTCACGGCTGCGACGAGCGTCTTGAGCAGTGGGTTGTTGGATGCCGCGACCGCAACAGGATCCTTCGACATTCCCGCGATCGAGCCGCCGCCGTCCGGCACTGCCTCGGCATACGCCTCGCAGCCGGGGCCGACGAGGTTCGCGGCCGGATCCATCGTGTCCGGTGTCTCCTGCGACGTCTCCGGCGCGGTGGACTCGGCCGGCTCTTCGGCCGTGTCGGAGCTCATCGAACAACCCGACAGCACGAGAACGCTGACGAAGCCGAGTGAAAGAGCTGCGGTGATCTTCTTCTTGGTGCTGAACATGTCTACCTCCGGGAATCGGAACCGCGGCATTCCCGCGGTGTCGAGGATTCTTCGGAGCCCCTCACGGATCGGATGGGAATGGTTCGGAAAAACTTTTGGCAGGTGGATGATCGGCCATTGGGCGGGGGAAGAGGACGGGACCCGCCCGATACGGCATGCTTATGTGGATGGTCATTGACGGCGTGGACATGCCGGAGGACGGTTCGGCGGGAGATCTCGCCGCCGACCTCCTCGTCCGTGTCGCCGACGGAGACCAGAGAGCCTTCTCCGATCTGTACGATCTGCTCTCCTCACGCGTCTTCGGACTGATCCTGCGTGTGCTCGTCAATCGCTCGCAGAGCGAGGAAGTGCTCCAGGAGGTCTTTCTCGAAGTGTGGCAATCCGCCGGACGGTTCGCTCCGAACAAGGGGCAGGGCAGAACGTGGGTTCTCACGATCGCTCACCGGAGGGCGGTCGATCGAGTGCGTGCGTCACAGTCCAGTACTGATCGAGACGTCAGGGTCGGAATACGCGACCTCGGCGTCTCGCACGACAGCGTGGCGGAGCAGGTCGAGCTGAGCATCGAGGGAGGCAAGGTCGTCGCAGCTCTGGCGACGTTGCCGGACCCGCAGCGGGAGGCACTGGTCCTGTCGTATTACGGGGGCTACAGCCAGAGCGAGATCGCGGTGCTGATCGGTGCGCCGCTGGGAACGATCAAGACGAGGATGAGAGATGGACTCTCACGTCTGAGGAGCGAGATGGGGGTGAACGCATGAACGAGAAGGAATTCGCCGAGCTGGCTGCGGGCCACGCCCTGCACGCGCTCTCGGATGCCGATGAGCAGCTTTTCGCGGATGCCCTCATCAGCCACCCTGAATGGCAGGCGATCGCGGACGACGACATCGAGACCGCTCACCTTCTCGCCGACGCTTCGGTGACGGTTGCACCGCCCTCCGACATCCGCGCCGCATTGCTCGCGCAGATCGCGACGACGCCCCAGGGTGACGACGCTGTCGCGCCGCATTCTGTCGAACGGGCGACCCCCGAGGTCGAAGAGCCCTTCCTGCGCCCGCCTCGTCGCTGGGGACGCGCCATCTTCGTTCTCGCCGCGTGCCTGGTACTTCTCGCCGGTCTGGGTTTCGGGATCGTCGCCCTCACGTCGCAGCTGACGACACCGGCATCCGTCGTCGCTCTGAACGAGATCCAGGCGGCACCGGATGCACAGAAGGCTTCGATAGAGCTCGAATCCGGCGCAGTCGCCATCGCCCACTGGTCAGCCACAGTGGGCAGCGCGGTTCTCGTCGCCGACGGTCTCGAGCCCCTCAGCGACGACAAGACCTACGAGCTCTGGTTCGTGCGCGGCGATGAGCCGGTGCCGGCGGGTCTATTCGAAGCGGATGCCGGTGACGCCACCGCGCTGCTCGAAGGGGTCATGCGTGAAGGCGACGTGATCGCTGTGACGGTGGAGCCGGCGGGCGGATCACCCACGGGGCAGCCGACGAGCGATCCGATCATCGCGATCCCGACCGCCTGAGCGCGAGTACCCTGGACGGATGTCCGAGCAGTTCCACCGTCCCGTCCGCCGCCCGTCTGCGTCCTTCGACAACCTTGTCGGATCCTCGGATTCTGCGGAGGCGACGAGGGTCGCTCACGCCACGGCATCCGCTCTGCTGACACGCGCTCGCGAAGACGAGAGCGGGGAGAGCGCAGAACGTCTCATCGCTTTCACGGCCGAGCACGGCATCGATGACATCGCCGAATTGTGGGCGACCGCCCCCGCCGTCTCGCTTCCCGGAGCGCTCTGGCGCCTGTACCTGCTGCAACTGGCCATCCACAGCGATCCGCAGACCTCCGCGCTGCTCTACGAACGGGGCCGCGTCGAACTCGGCTCGGTGGATGCTGTCGTCGCCGGCGCGCCGGTACCGGCGAACCCGGAGGAGATCGTGTCGCTGATCGACACGATCCTTCGGGGTGTGTTCCGCGGCGACTTCTCGGTCGCTCTCGATCGCGCGGCCGCATTCTGCCGCGTTCAGGTCTCGGGCGCGACACACACCGCTGACGACTACGAGGCGACCGAACCCGAGCGTGCGACTGAACTCACGGCTCGTGCGCGGCGGCTCCACATGTACGCGGGCGATCTGAGCGCGGCGGCCGGCCTCTGGCGCAGCGGCGGATTGAACTGACGCTCACGAGGCGAACTCAACGACCCGCTGCAGAGCTGCCGCGGATATGGAAAGACCGGGCCGCAAGAACGCCTCTCGGCGGAAGGCCGCTCGCAGCGGCAGAATTTGGAGCCCGGGGTTATGCGGCCCGGCCACTCCATTGTAACGTCCGCACGTCGCTGGTATTCCCTTCGGTGCCGTGGCCGTAGAGTCGCTGTATGACCCGGCGCTTCGCTCTGATCATCGATCCCGTCGGCGCCTCTGAGGAGCGCACCGACTACGCGGACACATTCACCGTCGTGGATGCCGCGGCTCCTGCGCTGAGCGTGGGGGAGCTCAGCACCCAGCGCGGCGACGGCGTGTTCGAGTCGATCGGGGTTGTCGATGGGCATGCGCAGGAGGTCATTCCGCATCTGGAGCGCCTGGCGAACTCGGCACGGCTGTGCGATCTGCCGGTACCCGACCAGGAGCAGTGGCGTCAGGCCGTCACGGTCGCAGCCTCGGAGTGCCCCGCCGGAGAAGGCGTGATCAAGCTGATCCTCAGCCGCGGCGTCGAGCACGGACCCACTCCGACCGCCTGGGTGACGGCGGCGCCGGCATCCGATTTTCGGGCGGTCCGCGAGGCGGGCGTCAAGGTCGTCACTCTCGACCGAGGGTACGGCTTGGACGCCGCGGAGCGGGCGCCCTGGCTGCTGCTCGGGGCGAAGACGCTGTCGTACGCCGTGAATATGGCTGCGCTGCGCGAGGCGCATCGCAGGGGAGCGGACGACGCGATCTTCGTCTCCAGCGACGGTTTCGTGCTCGAGGCGCCGACGGCATCGCTCATCCTGCGCTTCGGCGATCGGTTCACCACTCCGGCGCCCACAGGGGGCATCCTGCACGGCACGACTCAGTTGAGCGTGTACGAGCACCTGGCGGGTCGAGGCTTCGACGCGGAGTACGGCCGCATCCCGGCGACGGACCTTTCGCGGCCGGATGCCGCATGGCTGGTCTCCAGCATCCGCCTCGCCGTCCCCATCACCGCCGTCGACGGTGCTGCGGTTTCGGTCGACCACACCCTCACGGCCGAACTGAACCAGTACCTCCTGTCGCCTCGCGACTGATCCGCGCACAGCTTCGGACGCGGCATCCGCAATGCCGCGAATCGGAAAACGGAGACGGGCGGGCGTGTCGGCGGCGTGTTCTCGCGCGACATGCCGAAGACACGCCACACGGTCTCTGTTTTCCGAGATTCCACCGCGTGGGTGCGCAACGAGCGTCAGTGCAGAGGCCGCAGGTGAGCGCGATCTGCGATCTTGGCGAGGATCGCAGATTCGACGCTCTTCCAGTGATGGACGATCATGGCGTAGGTGAAGCGCAGAGTATCGTAACCCAGGGTCGCTGCGGCAACATCGCGAGCCAGATCTCTGGATCGCTCTTTCTCACGCTCATGGTTCTCGCGGCCGTCCACTTCGACGATCAATCGGTCGCCGATGACGAAGTCGACTTCGCCGACGGTGCGGATGCTGACCTGGCAGCGCACCGTGATGCCGAGGCGATGCATCCGTAGCCGGAAGAGCGATTCGAGTCCGCTGTCGGCGTCGGATCGGGCGAAGTCGATCAGCCAGCGGCGGCGCCGTGGGAGACGACTCCTCAACCAGGCGATGCCCCCGGATGAGATCTTGTGATGGCGGAGTGCTGACTCGAACGCCGCGAGGAACGTGTCCTCGTCGGTGCACACCGCGATCTGAAGGAGAACGTTGTGCACTGGCGGCAGAACACCGACCTCGGCGGTGCCTTCGTCCCAATGCACGCGGCAGTCCGAGCATCCTGATCGCGGAGTTCCTGCGTCGCCGAGCCAGATGTGGTGCTGCTCGGGGACCTCCAGGATCCACAGCCCGAGCATCTTCGCCGCGGCACTGCACCCCAGGGTTCCGCCGTGTGAGGCGGCATGCAGCAGATCGTCCGAGCAATCGGGGAGTGCGTACACGCCCTGGCGAGGCCGAACGACGGTACCGGCGCGGACTGCGCGAGTGAGCTCCGCCTCGGTCACCCCGAGCCGTGTGAGTTCCGCCGTGCGCGCCATTCGCCCCAGAGAGTGCAGCGCGGCGGGTGCAGCCATGAATGACATGGGCACGATCCTGCCCGGTCGCCGCTGTTGCGCGCCCCCCGCAAAAGCACGTTCTGTGTAGGAGCCGGTGAACCGGCATCCTGTGCAGAACCAGTCATAAATGGGAAAACCCAGACCGACTTCGTGTCGCGCGGTGTGTCGCAGTGCGACGCGCCGGAGACACGCCAGATGGTCTGGGTTTTCCCAGGGGGCAGATGGGCAGAGGGGTCAGAGGTGGCAGAGGGGGCAGGGGGCAGAGAGGGCAGAGGTCAGGGGGAGGGGAGTTACCCGAAGCGGCCCGAGACGTAGTCCTCCGTCGCCTGCACGGACGGCGTCGTGAAGATGGTGGCCGTCTCGTCGTACTCGATCAGCTTGCCCGGCTTACCGGTGCCGGCGATGTTGAAGAACGCGGTCTTGTCGGAGACGCGGGACGCCTGCTGCATGTTGTGCGTCACGATGACGACCGTGTACTGGGTCTTGATCTCGGCGATGAGCTCCTCGATCGCGAAGGTCGAGATCGGGTCGAGCGCGGAGCAGGGCTCGTCCATGAGGATCACGTCGGGTGAGACGGCGATGGCACGAGCGATGCACAGACGCTGCTGCTGGCCGCCGGAGAGTCCGGAGCCAGGCTTGTCGAGACGGTCCTTGACCTCGTTCCAGAGGTTCGCGCCGCGCAGCGACTGCTCGACGAGGGTCTCCTGGTCGCTCTTCGACATGCGCGTGTTGTTGAGCTTCACACCCGCGAGCACGTTCTCCTTGATCGACATCGTGGGGAACGGGTTCGGACGCTGGAAGACCATGCCGACCTGACGGCGCACGAGCACCGGGTCGACGTTCGCACCGTAGAGGTTCTTGCCGTCGATCAGCACCTCGCCCTCGACGCGCGCACGGGGGATGACCTCGTGCATGCGGTTCAAGGTGCGCAGGAAGGTCGACTTGCCGCAGCCGGACGGGCCGATGAAAGCCGTCACGGTGTTCGGCTTGATGTCGATGCTGACGCCTTCCACGGCGAGGAAGTCGCCGTAGAAGACATTGAGGTCGTTTACTTCGATGCTCTTGGACACCTGAGAGATCCTTCGGTCGGGAAAGCTTCTGTCGGGAAAAGGGGAGACGGCTCAGCGGCCGGACAACTTGGGTGCGAACACCTTGGCGATGAGGCGACCGGCCAGGTTGAGGACCATGACGATCAGAATGAGCGTGAGCGCGGCAGCCCACGCACGGTCGATGAACGCATCGGCCGGAAGCCCGGGGTACTTGGCCTGCATGTAGGAGAACACCGGCAGCGTCGACATCTGCCCGCTGAACATGTTGAGGTTCATTCCCTGCACGATGCCGACCGTGAGCAGCAGCGGTGCGGTCTCGCCGATGACGCGCGCGATCGCCAGCATGATGCTGGTCACGATTCCGGCGATGGCAGTGGGCATCACGACCTTGATGATCGTCAGCCACTTCGGAACGCCGAGCGCGTATGCGGCCTCTCGCAGTTCGTTCGGCACGATGCGCAGGAGCTCTTCCGAGCCGCGCACGACGACGGGGATCATGAGCACGGAGAGTGCGAGCGAACCCATGATGCCGATGCGCGTTCCCGGTCCCATGATGAGTGCGAACACCGAGTAGATGAACAGACCGGCGACAATCGACGGGATGCCGGTCATCACATCGACGAGGAACGTGATCCCGCGGGCGAGCTTCTTGCCCTGACCGTACTCGACGAGGTAGATCGACGTCATCAGGCCGATCGGCACCGAGATGATCGTCGCGCCGAGCGTGATGAGCAGCGTGCCCCAGACGGCGTGGATGGCGCCGCCTCCCTCTCCGGTGATGTTGCGCATCGAGAAGCTGAAGAACTCGCCGTCGAACCGTGCGAGGCCGTTGATGAGCACCGTGTACAGGAGCGAGATGAGGGGGAGCAGCGCGACCGTGAACGCCGCCGAGACGAGGGCGGTCATCAGGCGATCGGTCGCATGGCGACGGCTCTCGGCGACCGTGGAGACGACGAAGATGAGCCCCATGTAGAGGATCATCCCGACGACGAGGGTCAGCGCGATGTTGAAGTCGGCCGGGTCGCCGCCGCTGTTGGCGAAGGCGAAGATCGTGCCCGCGATCAGGAAGCAGATCGCGAGAAGAGCCCACGGAGCCCATTTGGGCAGATGCCCTGCGCTGGTCGTGTGAGTGGCGGGGGCGACGGCGATGGCGCTCATATCAGTTGGCTCCCGAGAACTCGGCACGACGCGACACGATCCAGCGTGCGACGAAGTTGACCGCGAAGGTCACGATGAACAGGATCAGACCGGCCGCGATGAGGGTGTTGACGCCCTCGTCGTGGGCCTCCGGGAACCGCAGCGCGATGATCGCAGGGATGGTCGTGGGGTTCTCGGGGTTCAGCAGGTTGAAGGTGACGATACCGAGCGGCGAGAGCACGAGCGTGACCGCCATCGTCTCGCCGAGTGCGCGGCCGAGGCCGAGCATCGCTCCGGAGACGATGCCGCTGCGGGCGAAGGGGAGCACAGCCATCCGCACCATCTCCCAGCGGGTCGCGCCGAGAGCGAGTGCGGCCTCTTCGTGCAGCTTGGGTGTCTGGAGGAATATCTCACGGCAGATCGCTGTGATGATCGGCAGGATCATGACGGCGAGGACGAGGGATGCCGTCAGGATCGTCTTGCCCGTGCCGGACGGCGTACCGCCGAAGATCGGGATCCACCCGAGGTTCGTGTTGAGCCACTTGTAGAACGGCACGAGCATGGGCGCGAACGTGAGCGCGCCCCACAGCCCGAACACCACAGACGGGACAGCTGCGAGCAGGTCGATGATGTAGCCCAGCACCCCAGCGAGCCGACGCGGGGCGTAATGGGAGATGAACAGCGCGATACCGACGGCGATCGGGGCCGCGATGACCAGAGCGATCAGGCTCGACCACAGCGTGCCGAAGACGAACGGCCAGACCCACGTGATGAACGACTGTCCCTCGAGGATCTGGTTGTTCGAGGTGTCAGGCGCGAACGCCGGGATCGCCTGCACGACCAGGAAGACGGCGACTGCGGCCAGGGTGACGAGGATGACGATGCCGGCGCCGAGCGCGGTGCCGGAGAAGATCCGATCTCCTGGACGCAGGACGGCCTTCGGCGACACGGCCGAACGGGTGCTCTCGGTGTCCGTCGTGGTGGTGGTCATCTGAGCGGCTCCACGGGTGTTCGGAGGGACATGCGGGGTGTGTTCATGCGGGTGCCCCCGCGGCGCTGGTTCGATCGATTCGACCAGCGCCGCAGGGGCTTCAGCACAGCTCTCAGCCTATGACTGAGGATCCGTGTTACTCAGTGACGATCGCGTCGATCGCTGCGTCGACCTTCTCGCGCAGGTCGTCCGAGATCGGGGCGCTGCCGGCAGCCTCTGCGGCGACGTCCTGGCCCTCAGCCGATGCGACGTACTGGAAGTATCCCTTGACGAGCGCGGCGACCTCAGTGTCTTCGTAGTCGACGCAGCCGATGAGGTACGACACCAGGGCGATCGGGTACGACCCCGCCGGAGCCGCAGCCGGGTCGACCGCGAACGCGAGGTCGTTAGCCGAACGGCCCTCCTCGAGCGGCGAAGCCGCGACCAGTGCGGATGCTGCCTCGGCCGAGTAGGGGACGTACTCGCCCTCGACCTCGACAGCGACCTGACCGAGCTCTGAAGCCTGCGAAGCGTCGGCGAAGCCGATGTAGCCGACGCCGTTCGTGATGGCACTCACCACACCGGAGGTGCCGTCGGCAGCCTCACCGGTCGACAGCGGCCACTCGTCGCTGGCCTCGTTCGTCCACACCTCGGGTGCGACGGCCTCGAGGTAGCTGGTGAAGGTCTCCTGCGTGCCCGACGCGTCAGCGCGGTGCACCGGGACGATCGCCTGGTCGGGGAGCGTCGCATCCGGGTTCCGGTCGGCGATGGCCGGATCGTTCCAGTTGGTGATGGTGCCGGCGAAGATGCCTGCGATCGTCGCGCCATCGAGGTTCAGCTCGTCGATACCCTCGAGGTTGAATGCGACGGCGACGGGGGAGATGTAGACCGGGATCTCGACGATATCGTCCGAGGTGCACGAGCCGAAGCCGCCTGCGGCGATCTCCTCGGCGTTGAACGCACGGTCGGAGCCGATGAAGTTCGACGAGCCGGCGAGGAAGTTCTCGCGGCCGGTGCCGGAACCCGTGGCGGTGTAGTTGATCGTGGTGTCGGGGTTGGCGGTCTGGAACGCCGCGACCCAGGACTGCTGGGCTGCTTCCTGCGAGGAGGCGCCGGTGGCCTCGATGGAACCGGACAGAGTCGAGGTCGACGGCTCGGTGGAGCCCTCCGGGGTTCCGCCTTCGTTCGCGGCACAGCCGGCGAGAGCGAGAGCGGCGACGGCGCCGACGGCGCCGATGCGAGCGATTCGGGAGATCTTCACTGTGGGATCCTTCGATCGTGGATGGTTGAGGCCCGGTGCAGGGCACACAGTGACGCTATGGGCGGCGGTTAACGAGACTCTCCCGCACGGGTAAACAGAAGGTGAACGACTGGCAACCCCTTGGGGTGGCGACGATCACTGCTTCGGCACGTGCGTCTCGATCGAGATGATCCCCGAACCGGGATTCGTCGCAGACAGGTGCGCCACGGAGAATGCGGCGACCTCCAACGCGGAGGCGCTGCCGAGGTACGAGCCCTGCAGGGTGCCGGTGGCCAGCGCCAGTTCGCCGAGCAGACCGGGCAGAACAGGGCCATGGCTGCAGAGGACCGCCGGTTTGCGGGCACGCACACGCTTGCCGATCACCGCGCGCAGGTCGGATCGACCCTCTTCCCATGCATCCTGGCTGATCAGTTCCGTCTCGACCGCCTTGCGATCCAGTGCCTTCGCGAGGGGAGCGACCGTCTGCACGCAGCGCTCTGCGTCGCTGGTGATGATCTTCCGCACGCCGAATGCTCGCAGCGGTGCGACGATCGCCTTGGCCTGCTTCCGCCCCCGTTCGGTCAGGATGCGCGACGCGTCGGAACCGTCCCAGTCCGATCGCGAGATGGCCTTCGCATGGCGCAGCGCGATGATCGGGAAGGTGTGCAGCACGCCGTCGTCGACGAGCCGTTCGAACTCGTCGAGGATCTCCAGATCGACCGGGTAGCTCAGGTTCTTGCGCGCCTTCTTCAGGCTCACCCATTCGATCGCGGCGATCTCCTGGTTCGGGACGAACGCTGAATTGCGGATGGCCTCCTCAGTGGCCTCTGCCGCCCAGTAGTGCACGACCTTCTGCCGCTTCGGGCGCATGAAATAGCGGCTGACGCCCACGGGAACGCCGAGGTCCACGCGGATGCCGGTCTCTTCGTGAACCTCGCGCACGGCCGTCTGCGCGAGCATCTCGCCCGGATCGACCTTGCCTTTCGGCAGCGTCACATCGCGATACTTCGTGCGATGGATGAGCAGGATGCAGAGCTTTGCATCGACGAGACGCCACACCACCGCTCCCGCGGCGTACACGGCCTTGTCGTCTCGCACCACCTCGGTCGCGTCCTGAAGGGTCATCGCACCGTCCGTGTACGCCGGCGGCGCCGGATCTGGCTCATCGTCTTGTCCTGAAGATCGATGAGCGACTCCCCGTCCGCGTTCACTGAGTGTCGGGTCCAGACCCCGTCCTCACCGAGATGCCACGAGATGGTCCCGTCGTCCAAAGCGAGGTCGAAGAACGACAGCAGCTCACTGATGTGAGCGGGGTCCGTCACGCGGACGAGTGCCTCGACGCGGCGGTCGAGGTTGCGATGCATCATGTCGGCGCTGCCGATGTGCACCTGCGGGTCGCCGTCGTTGTCGAACGCGAAGATCCGGGAGTGCTCCAGGTAACGCCCCAGGATGCTGCGCACCGTGATGTTGTCGCTGATTCCCGGCAGGTCGACCTTGATGCTGCAGATGCCGCGCACCCAGATGTCGACCTTCACTCCCGCCCCGCTCGCCCGGTACAGCGCATCGATGATCTCCTCATCGACCATCGAGTTCACCTTGATGCGGATGTGGGCGGCCTTGCCGGCCTCGGCATTCTTGCGCTCGTTGTCGATCTGACGTAGAAGTCCCTTGCGCAGGTGCAGGGGAGCGACGAGCAGGCGCTTGAACTTCTTCTCGATCGCGTAGCCGCTGAGCTCGTTGAAGAGGCGGGTGAGGTCCTTGCCGACCTGCGCATCGGCCGTGAAGAGTCCGAAGTCCTCGTAGATGCGGCTGGTCTTCGGGTTGTAATTGCCGGTGCCGACGTGCGAATAGTGCTGCAACTTGCCGTCTTCCTCGCGGATGACGAGGGCGAGCTTGCAGTGCGTCTTGAGGCCGACCAGGCCGTACACGACGTGCACGCCGGCTTTTTCGAGCTTGCGGGCCCAGACGATGTTGTTCGCCTCGTCGAAGCGCGCCTTCACCTCGACCAGGGCGAGCACCTGCTTGCCGGACTCTGCCGCGTCGATCAGCGCCTGCACGATGGGACTGTCACCGGAGGTGCGGTACAGCGTCTGCTTGATCGCGAGCACATCGGGATCGCGAGCCGCCTGCTCGAGGAACGCCTGCACGCTGGTCGCGAACGACTCGTACGGGTGGTGCACCAGAACATCGCTCTTGCGGATGGCTCTGAAGATGTCGGCACGGCTGTTCGAACCCGTCGGCTGGAACGGCACGGCGGTCGTGGGCAGATGCGGCGGGTAGCGCAGGTCCGGTCGGTTGACGCGGGACAGCGAGAAGAGCCCGCGCAGATCAAGAGGACTCGGCAGTCGATAGACCTCCTGGTCGGTGATGTCGAGCTCTTTGATCAGCAGATCGAGGGTCAGATCGTCCATGTCGTCGGCGATCTCGAGGCGGATCGGCGGTCCGAATCGGCGCCGGAGCAGTTCTGCCTCGAGCGCCTGGATGAGGTTCTCGCTCTCGTCCTCCTCGATCTCCACGTCTTCATTACGCGTGAGACGGAACGCGTGGTGGTCGAGGACCTCCATGCCAGGGAAGAGGTCGCCGAGATGGTTGGAGATGAGATCTTCCAGCGGCAGGTAGCGTGCGATCTCGCTGCTGCCCGGCACCTCGACGAGACGCGGGAGCATGGGCGGCACCTTGAGGCGAGCGAACTCCTGCCGGCCGGTGCGCGCATTGCGGATGCGGATCGCGAGGTTCAGAGACAGGCCGGAGATGTACGGGAAGGGATGAGCGGGGTCGACCGCGAGGGGCATGAGCACCGGGAAGACATGCAACTGGAAGTACTCGGTGAGCGCGGCGCGCTCGGCATCGGTGAGCATGTCCCACTCGGTGATCTCGATCCCGGCATCCGCCAGCGCAGGGCGCACCGACTCGGTCCACGCAGCGGCGTGGCGCAGTTGCAGGGCGTGCGCCTCGCGGGAGATGTCGGCGAGCACATCCGCGGGGGAGCGGCCGACATTCGTCGGCACGGCGAGACCGGTGACGATGCGGCGCTTGAGGCCCGCGACGCGCACCATGAAGAACTCGTCGAGGTTGCTCGCGAAGATCGCCAGGAAGTTCGCGCGCTCCAATTCCGGGAGCGTCGCGTCTTCGGCGAGTTCCAGCACGCGCTGGTTGAACGCGAGCCAGCTGACCTCCCGATCGTGATAGCGATGGTCAGGCAGGAGGGAGTCCGGGGACTCGATGGCGTCGAAGTCATCATCTTCGGCGTCACCCAGCCCGGCGTCGGCGAGCGCGGAATCGATCATGGAGTACATCTTGGCACCGCCAGATGACACGCGCGTGAACGAGCCGGCTTCATGTCACCGTGCCGTGTCACCGTGCGGCGGCGACCTGGTCCTCGTCGTAGACGTTGAAGCGGTAGCCGACGTTGCGCACGGTGCCGATGATCTGCTCCTGGTCGCCGAGTTTGGCGCGCAGGCGCCGGACGTGCACGTCGACTGTCCGCGTACCGCCGAAGTAGTCATACCCCCACACTTCGCTCAGCAGCTGCTCGCGGGTGAACACGCGTGAGGGATGCGTGGCGAGGAAGTGCAGCAGCTGGAACTCCTTGTACGTGAGATCCAGCGACCTGCCGTGGAGCTTGGCCGAATACGATTGCTCGTCGATGGTCACACCGGAGGCCTGGACCCTCGAGGGCTCGGCCGTGGCCTCGCCGCGCGCGATCGCCAGGCGAATGCGGGCATCCGTCTCCGCGGGACCGGCGTCGGTCAGGAGTACGTCGTCGATGCCCCAGTCGCCTGAGACGGCGCTCATCCCACCTTCGGTGACGACGAGCAGAAGCGGCGCGTCCTGCCCCGTCGTGCGCAGCAGTTTGCACAGCGACCTGGCCGCGGAGAGATCGTGCCGACCGTCGACGATGACGATGTCGCTCTCGGGGGCACTGACGAGCTGCGCCGGCTCCGCGGGGATCTGCCGCACACGGTGACTGAGCAGTTCCAGGGCGGGCAGCACTTGCTCCGAAGCGGGAGCTGAGGTCAGAACCAGGAGCAGGGCCACGCACTTTCCTTCCGGGCTGCGGGATCCGTCGCCCTGAACGGCGATCGGGTACGACGCCGTGCGCCAATGATACCCAGCGACGCAGATGGTCGTTGCGCGCAACCGCGGATCAGCCGACGTATGGGTGACAATGGAGACATGTCCGAACCTGCTCTCGCGCCGCGCAGCCCCTTCGGCGGCGTCGTCATCGTGTGGGGCGCGGCACTGCTCGCGGCGATCGCGATCGGCATCTTCGTACCTCCCGAGTGGCGGGTGCAATGGTTGATCGTCGGCTTCGGCGGCGCGGTGCTGCTCTCCTTCGCCCTGCAGCTCTGGTACGGCCAGACGAAGGGCTTCATCCTCCGCACCGCGGCCAGCGTGACCGGCGCGCTGCTCCTGCTCGGAGTCGTCTCCGCCGGATTCGCGCTGGCGGCGCTGGTCCCCGCCTGACGCGCGCGCTCGCCGCCGTGCACCCGCCCCGGGGGTAGAGTGGGGGTCATGGATCTCGTCGCACTCGAACTCTTCTTCATCGGTCTGCTGGGCCTTGCGAGTCTCGCGATCGCCTTCGTGGCCGGCACCGTGCTGTGGAACCTTTTCCGCGGTCAGCGCTGATCCGAGACGACTGCTGATCGGAGAGCGCCATGCTCGAGCTTCCCACTGACCTCCCGGCAGATCTTGCCCCGCTGAGCTGGCTCATCGGCGTGTGGGAAGGCACGGGCGTCATCGAGTACACCGCTGACGGCCACCGCTTCGTGGGCGAGTTCACGCATCGCGTCAGCTTCAGTCACGACGGCGCCGGGTACCTGAACTATTCGGCCACGGGATGGATGGCGGCCGCCGAGGGCGAGTCGTCGGTCGCGCTGGTCGCCGAGTCCGGATTCTGGCGCCTCTCCCGGCCCGCCACTGCGGCGGATCCTGGGCCGGCCCTGCTGCCGCCCATCGAGAGCACACCTGCGCGCACGGTAGACGACGTCGAGCAACTGCGAGCCGACTCGGGCGGGTTCCCGATCGAGGTGTCCCTCGCGCACTCGGACGGCACGCTCGAGCTGTATCTGGGCGAGATCAACGGGCCCCGTATCGACATCGCGACTGACGCGGTCGTGCGCGGCGCCGGCGGTAAGGAGTACGGCGCGGCGAGTCGTATGTACGGCCTGGTCGAAGGTCATCTGCTGTGGGCCTGGGACATCGCAGCGCTCGGATCCGAGCTCGCCTCGCATGCGTCGGCTCGTCTGGCGAAGGTCTGACGATGAGTGCCTTCTCCGCCCTGCCCGGCGCCGTGTCAGAAGACGAGGTCGTTCTCCATTTCGGGGATCCGATCCGCGAGCAGCGACGACTCGTCGCCGGCACCGCAGTGGCGCCTCTCGGCGATCGTGTCGTCATCGAGGTCGCGGGAGAAGACCGGCTGAGCTGGCTGGACTCCATCACGTCGCAGTCGGTCGCCCGCCTCGGCGCCGGCGACAGCACCGAACTGCTGATCCTCGATCCGCAGGGGCGCGTCGAGCACGCCGCCGGTGTTCTGGAGGACGGTTCGTCGGTCTGGCTGATCGCGGATGCCGCGGATGCCGAATCGCTCGCGACCTGGTTGCAGCGCATGGTGTTCCGCTCCCGCGTGACCGTCGCCGTTCGCCCTGAACTCGACCTGGTCGGCTTCTTCGCCGGCGGCGACGCCGAGGCCGTCGTGCGTGGGCTGGCGCTCACGCCGAACGGCACCGCCCTCGTGTGGGCCGACCCGTGGGCTGCCGTGCAGCTGGGCGGCCACCAGTACGCGACGATCGAACAGCATCCGTCCGCCTCGTACGAGTGGCGGGTGGCGATCGTCGATGCGGATGCCGCGGCATCCGTCGTCGGTCTGATCGACGAAACCGCGGTGGGCGTCGCAGGCATCCTCGCAACAGAGGCTCTGCGCGTCGCCGCCTGGCGTCCCCGCTGGGCGAGCGAGGTCGATGAGCGCTCGCTGCCGCACGAATCCGACTGGATCCGCAGCGCGGTGCACCTGAGCAAGGGATGCTATCGCGGCCAGGAGACCGTGGCGAAGGTGCACAACCTCGGCCATCCTCCACGCCGCCTCGCAGCGCTGCAGCTCGATGGCAGCGATGACGTCCTTCCCTCACCTGGCGACGCCGTGTTCGCGGCCGAAGACGAGGTCGGTCGCATCACGTCCGTGGCGCGGCATCATGAGGACGGACCGATCGCCCTCGCGATCCTGTCGCGGAGGGCGCCGATCGGCGAC
Source organism: Microbacterium profundi (assembly GCF_000763375.1). Taxonomy (NCBI): domain Bacteria; kingdom Bacillati; phylum Actinomycetota; class Actinomycetes; order Micrococcales; family Microbacteriaceae; genus Microbacterium; species Microbacterium profundi. The sequence goes on from NZ_JPSY01000002.1 coordinate 88,925, forward strand.
CTGATCGTGAAGGCGGAGGGCACCGATATCGCGGCCTCGCAGCAGGTGATCGTTCCGGCCGACGCCGGAGCCACGGCCGACGTGCCACGCCTGACGCGCCTCTCGCGGCGCCCGGCCGGTCAGGATCCGCGCAACGCCTGACCGGGTGCCACGGCATCCCAGGCCACGATTGTCCCAGACCTCATAGACTGAACGCATGACTGCGACGCGCACCCTCATCCTGCTCCGCCACGGCCAGAGCGAGTGGAACGAACTGAACCTCTTCACCGGCTGGGTGGATGTCCGCCTCACCGAGCAGGGCGAGAACGAGGCCCGTCGCGGCGGTGAGCTGCTCGCCGAGTCCGGTCTGCTGCCCGACGTGCTGCACACCTCCCTGCTCAGCCGCGCCATCCAGACCGCCGACATCGCGCTGGACGCCGCCGACCGTCTCTGGATCCCGGTGACGCGCTCCTGGCGCCTCAACGAGCGCCATTACGGCGCGCTGCAGGGCAAGGACAAGGCGCAGACGCTCGAGGAGTTCGGTCCTGAGCAGTTCCAGCTGTGGCGTCGCTCGTTCGATGTGCCGCCGCCCCTGCTCGACGATGACAGTGAATTCAGTCAGGTGAATGACCCCCGGTACGCCGACATCGACGGAGAGGTGCCTCGCACCGAGTCGCTGAAGATCGTCATCGACCGGATGCTGCCCTACTGGGAGAGCGCGATCGTGCCGGACCTCGAAGCGGGCAAGACGGTTCTCGTCGCAGCACACGGCAATTCGTTGCGCGGCCTGGTCAAGCACCTCGACGGCATCAGCGACGACGCGATCGCCGAGCTGAACATCCCCACCGGCATCCCGCTGGTGTACGAACTGGACGAGAACAACATGCCCACCGGCCCCGGCCGCTACCTCGACCCCGAGGCCGCAGCCGCAGGCGCTGCCGCTGTCGCCTCCCAGGGCAAGAAGTAACACCCGTCACGCTCGACGAAGGAACCCCCTGCAGAGATCTGCAGGGGGTTCCTTCATGAAACCGGAGGACCTGGGTCAGGCGAGGCCCTTGCCGTCGGGATCTTGAACTTCTGCCACCTGAGCTTCCGCCTCTGCAGCGGCAAGGGCGATGTCCTCCTCGTCGACCGCCCAGTCACCGGTCGCGAGGTAGACGACCTTCTTCGCGATGGCGACCGCGTGATCGGCGAAGCGCTCGTGATAGCGGCTCGCGAGGGTCGCGTCGACGGTGGCGCCCGCCTCGCCCTTCCAGTTGTCGCTGAGCACCTTCTCGAAGACCTTGGCGTGCAACTCGTCCACGTCGTCATCCGAATTGCGGATCTCGTCTGCAAAGCGCAGATCCTGGGTGCGCAGGAGCTCGCTGAGCGTACGCGCGATCTCGACGTCGAGCTCACCCATCCGGGTGAACGTGCTCTTCAGACCCTTCGGGATGGCGCGCTCGGGGAAGCGCAGTCGCGCGAGCTGGGCGATGTGCTCCGACATGTCGCCCATGCGCTCGAGGGACGCGCTCACTCGGAGCGCGAAGACGACGATGCGCAGATCGCGTGCGACGGGCTGCTGACGGGCGAGGATCTCGATGGCCTGCTCGTCGAGCTTCACCGCGAGCTCGTCGATCTTCGCGTCGTCGGCGATCACCTCTTCTGCGAGCGCGACATCGCCCGTGGCGAAGGCGCGGGTGGCCTTGTCGATGGAGACGTTGACGAGGTCGGCGATCTCCACGAGACGGGACTGCACATCCTCGAGGGACTGGTGGAAGAGTTCACGCATGAGCGGCGCAACCTTTCGTTCGGAGCTCGGGTGGTCTGGCCGGCTGATGACGGCGCGCTGCCATGTGCGCACGCCCTTGCTGATTGTGTTCGTCGAAGGTTAACGAACGGTGCCCAGCACGTGAATACTAGTTCGCCTGCATCCGCTGTGGCGCGCAAACCCGCCAGAGCCGAGGTGAACGCACTCTACGCTGGTGACATGACCACGCCGCAGATCGCGCTGCTCGCCCTCGCCGTCGGGCTGGCGATCGGCATAGGGCTGGCCGTGCTCGTTTTCTGGGCGTACCGTGCTCGCGCCAAGGTGGTGGAGGAATCGTCCACGACGGTTCCGCAGGGCACGGTCGACGTTCTCGAGAGCATGGACGATGCGGCGTGCGTGATCGACTCGTCCGGACTCGTGCTGGCCATCTCCCATGCTGCTGCGCGCTTCGGCATCGAGGTCGGGGCGACGCTCGACAACCCGGAGCTGCGAGAACTCGTGCGCACGGTCCGCTCGATCGGCGCGTCATCCACCGAGACGATGCGCATCACGCGTCCAGGGGTCAGCCTCGATCCGCGGCTGGTGTCCGCCAGGGCGAGCGAGCTGGCGGCGCGCCTCACCTTGCTGATCATCCGCGATGTGACGGAGCAGGAGCGCCTCGACCAGATGCGCCGCGACTTCGTCGCCAACACCAGCCATGAGCTGAAGACCCCTGTCGGGGCCGTGAGTCTGCTCGCCGAAGCCATCGAGTCCGCCGCCGACGATCCGGCGCAGGTGCGGATCTTCGCGTCACGCATCTCTGCCGAGGCGACAAGGCTCGGACAGCTCACCGGACGCATCATGAGTCTCTCGCGTCTTCAGACCGCCGACGGCGCCAACGACTTCGGTCCGGTGGCCATCGACGAGGTCGTCGCCGCGTCGATCGAGGCTCACGCCGTGCAGGCCGATTCCGCCGGCGTTGAGCTCATGCGCGGAGGCGACAGGGGGGTGTTCGTCCGCGGCGATCTGCAGATCCTGATCGAGGCGGTCGGCAACCTCGTCGCCAACGCGATCCTTTACTCTCCGACCGGCTCGCGCGTCGGCGTCGGCGTCAAGATCGAAGGGGAGACAGTGGAGATCGCCGTCTCCGATCAGGGCATCGGCATCTCGGAGTCGGATCGGGAGCGCATCTTCGAGCGTTTCTATCGCGCCGATGAGGCTCGCTCGCGGCGCACCGGCGGCACGGGGCTCGGACTCTCGATCGTGAAGCACGCCACGCAGCGTCACGGCGGTGAGGTGCGGGTATGGTCGAGGCCGAGTCGCGGATCGACCTTCACCATGGTGCTGCCTCGGATCGATGCTCCGATGCCCGACACGACAGACCGCAAGAACAAGAAGAAGCGCGCCAAGAAGGCGGCCAAGGCCGCGGCAGTGCGCGCCCGAAACGGAGAGACCGTATGACCCGAATTCTTCTCGTCGAGGACGAACCCGATCTCGCCGACCCCCTTGCCTATCTGCTGCGTCGTGAAGGCTACGAGGTGGAGATCGCAGAGGACGGCCCCGGCGCGCTGACGGCGTTCAGAGAGCGAGGTGCCGACATCGTCCTTCTCGACCTCATGCTTCCCGGCATGCCGGGCACCGAGGTGTGCCGGCAGATCCGCTCGACCTCGGTGGTTCCGATCATCATGCTCACGGCGAAGGACTCGGAGGTGGACATCGTCGTCGGGCTCGAGCTCGGCGCGGACGACTACATCACCAAGCCCTATTCGTCCCGTGAGCTGCTCGCACGCATGCGCGCCGTGCTGCGCCGTGTGGTGCAGGCCGACAGCGATCTCGATGAGCGCGTGCTCGACGGCGGGCGCGTCACGCTCGACATCGATCGGCACACCGTCACGGTCTCCGGTGAGGAGATCAACATGCCATTGAAGGAGTTCGAGCTGCTCGAGGTGCTGATGCGCAACTCAGGTCGAGTGCTCACTCGCGGTCAGCTGATCGACCGCGTATGGGGCAGCGACTACTTCGGCGACACCAAGACGCTCGACGTGCACATCAAGCGCATCCGCTCCCGAATCGAGGAGAACCCGGGCGAGCCGGTCATGCTCGTCACCGTGCGCGGACTCGGATACCGCTTCGAGGGCTGATATCCGCAGACGCAGAGAGGCCGTTCACCCCATGGGGTGACCGGCCTCTCTGCGTGAAGAGCGCGGCAACGTCCGATCAGGCGTCGTCCTCCTGCGGGACCAGATCGGCGTAGTACGAGAGAGCGCCGTCGAGGACGGGCACGTCTGCAGCGGTACCGGTGGCGTCGCCCGACTGGAAGTAGATCTTGATCGTGGCGCCGGGCATCGTGTCGAGGTCGTCGATGCGCAACGGCTCGGCGTTGGCGCCGAGGCTCACGGTGTCTCCCGCGCCCACCCGCAGGGTGAGGGGATCGAGGCCCTCGATCTCGACGGTGAGTGTCGCGGGCTTGTCGGTCGGGTTGACGATCGCGGCGATGAGGTTGCCGGTGGCGCCGTCTTCGGTCGCGATGATCATCGCATTGCGGATCTCGAGCGGACCGTCGGAATCGGCGATGTTCACGCCGTCGGATGCTGAGTACGCGATCTCAGTCGACTGCGGGGTGATGAACGTGCATCCCGTGGCGCCGAGCAGAACAAGGGCGCTGATGGCGGCAGACGCTACAAGGCGCGATTTCACGAGTCCTCCTGGGAGATTTGGGATATCCGCATCCATTCTATGGGTACGCGAGGGGTGCCCACGTGGCCGTGCGGAGCAAACCCTAGTGCATGTCGCCTGTGGTATTCTGGAGGTTGCCGAAAGGACACGATTTTATGCTTTTTGAAGTTGGCGAGACGGTCGTCTATCCGCACCATGGGGCCGCGACGATCATCGAGGTCAAGGATCGCGTCATCAAGGGCGAGACGAAGAAGTACCTGAAGCTGAACGTCACCCAGGGTGACCTCATCATCGAGGTTCCTGCAGAGAACGTCGACCTCGTCGGCGTCCGCGACGTCATCGGCCAGGAGGGTCTCGATCACGTGTTCGAGGTGCTGCGCGCTCCGTTCACGGAAGAGCCCACGAACTGGTCACGTCGTTACAAGGCGAACCTCGAGAAGCTCGCCTCCGGCGATGTGATCAAGGTGAGCGAGGTCGTGCGCGACCTGTGGCGTCGCGATCAGGACCGCGGTCTGTCCGCGGGTGAGAAGCGCATGCTCGCGAAGGCGCGTCAGATCCTCATCTCCGAGCTCGCGCTCGCCGAGAAGTGCGACGAGGACAAGGCCGGGGCGCTGCTCGACGAGGTCCTTGCGTCCTGATGGCCGAGGCCTTCGGGCCTCGCTAGTGTTGAGCGTGTGACTCTCATCCCTGTGCCCACGACGGCGATCATCGTCGTCGCGGCGGGTTCCGGAACACGTCTGGGCGGTGTCGCGCCCAAGGCGTTCGTCGGCATCGACGAGCACACGGTGCTCAGGCATGCGCTCGACGGCGTCTTCGCGGCTCAGGTCGCGCAGGTCGTCGTCGTCGCGCCCTCGGGGCACGAGGGGGATGCCGAGACCGAGTTGCTCGCAGCCGCAGGGGATCGGCGCGACCTCGGTCGTGTCGTGACCGGTGGGGGGACCAGGCAGCAGTCCGTCGCTGCTGGTCTTGCGGCGCTGTGGGGAGACATCACCACGGTGCTCGTCCACGATGCCGCGCGCGCTCTGACACCACCGGCCCAGATCGACGCCGTCGCCGTGGCAGTGACCGTCGATGCCGGAGTGATCCCGGCGATCGCCGTCATCGACACGCTCAAGCGCGTGGAGGGGAATGATGTCGTCGCTGCGGTGGATCGGTCGGAGCTGGCCGCTGCCCAGACCCCGCAGGGTTTTCCTCGAGCGCTTCTCGAAGCGGCGTATGCCACCGCTTCGGCATCGGGCATCGAATACACCGACGACGCTGCGCTGTTCGCGGCAGCGGGGCATCCCGTGCGACACATCGCCGGTTCAGAACGCGCGTTCAAGATCACCACGCCGGGCGACCTTGCGCGCGCGCGACAGATCCTCGACGTGCGGGCGGAGCCGGCGGCCGTGTCTGCTCCTCGCATCGGCGTCGGCACCGACGTGCACGCGTTCGGTGGTGAAGGGAACCTCTGGCTGGCGGGGCTCGAATGGCCGGGTGAGCAGCCGCTGTCTGGCCATTCCGACGGCGACGCGGTCGCGCATGCCATCGTCGATGCCCTGCTCGGCGCTGCCGGACTCGGTGACATCGGCGAGCACTTCGGCACCTCGCATCCCGAGTACGCCGGTGCGCACGCCGATGTCTTCCTCGCACGCACAGCCGAACTCGTGACAGAGGCGGGTTTCGTGATCGGCAACGTCTCGGTGCAGTTCCAGGGAAACCGTCCGCGATTCAGCGCGCGTCGCGGTGAAGCCGAGCGCTCACTGTCTGCCGCACTCGGCGGAGCATCCGTCGCCGTGACCGCGACGACGACTGACGGCCTCGGATTCACCGGCCGCGGTGAAGGCGTCGCCGTCACAGCGGTCGCGCTCATATACCCCGGGTAGTCTGGTGCAGTGACTCTCCGCCTCTACGACACGCGCGCACAGCAGCTGCGCGACTTCGTGCCTCTCGACCCCGAGAACGTCACGATGTACGTATGCGGACCCACGGTGCAATCCGGCCCTCACATCGGTCACGTCCGCGCGGCCCTGAGCTTCGACCTCCTTCGCCGCTGGCTCGCACATCGATTCGGTCGTGTGACCTTCGTGCGCAACGTCACCGACATCGACGACAAGGTTCTCGCCGGCGCCACCGCGAGTGAGCCGTGGTGGGCGCTGGCGTACCGGATGGAGCAGCAGTTCACGGCGGCATATGCCGGCGTCGGCATCCTCGCTCCGACGTACGAGCCGCGTGCGACGGCATCCATTCCTCAGATGCAGGAGCTCATCGAGACCCTGATCGGCCGCGGGCACGCCTACGCCGCGCCCGACGGCTCGGGCGACGTGTACTTCGACGTGCGATCGTGGTCGCAATACGGTGCGCTCACGCATCAGTCCGTCGACGCGATGGAGGCTGCTGAGGATGCCGATCCTCGAGGCAAGCGCAATCCGCAGGACTTCGCCCTCTGGAAGGGCTCCAAACCAGATGAGCCCGCCGACGCGATGTGGAGTTCGCCGTGGGGTGCTGGCCGACCCGGCTGGCATATCGAATGCTCGGCAATGGCCAGGCGCTACCTCGGATCAGAGTTCGACATCCACGGGGGTGGGCTCGATCTGCGCTTCCCGCACCATGAGAACGAGCTCGCGCAGTCGACGGCGGCAGGCGAAGGCTTCGCGCAGTACTGGGTGCACAACGGCCTGGTGACCGTCGACGGGCAGAAGATGTCGAAGTCGCTCGACAACTTCACACTCGCAGCCGACGTGCTCGCCGCGCACGACCCACTCGTCGTGCGCTACGCGCTCGCCGCCGCGCACTACCGATCGAGCCTCGATCTGACCGAGTCGTCATGGGCAGAGGCAGAGGCTGCCCTCGGACGCATCCACTCGTTCGTCGAGAGGGCGGGGCGGGCAGCCGAACGCAACGAGATGCGGCGGCGGGGGCGCGACCTGGACGACGAGGCCGTGGAGTACATCTCGTTGATCCCCGGAGAGTTCGCGGAAGCCATGGACGACGACCTCGGTGTGCCGCAGGCACTGGCCGTGGTGCACGATCGGGTGCGACGTGGAAACCAGGCGCTCGACCACGGCGACGATGCGGCCGCCGAACGGGCGTTGCATGAAGTGCGCGAGATGATCCAGGTGCTGGGGCTGGATGCGGCATCCGCGGCATCCGGTGATGCTGACGCCGAGGCATCCGCTCTCGACGCCCTCGTGCAGACCATGATCACGCAGCGCGCTCAGGCACGGGCCGACAAGGACTGGGCGACGGCCGACCGCATCCGCGACGCGATCGCGGCGGCAGGCATCGCTCTTGAAGACACAGCAGACGGAACTCATTGGAGTATTGATGGTTAAGCCACAGCGCCCCGGCGCAAGCAACGGCAAGAAGAAGGGCCCTCTCAAGGGCACCGGCGGACTCGGGCGCAAGTCGCTCGAGGGCCGTGGACCGACCCCGAAGGCGGAGGATCGAGCCTGGCACCCGGCTGGCAAGCGCAAGGCCGCCGCCGAACGCTTTGCGGCATCCGGCGGCAAGGGCAGGCCCGGTGGACGTCCCAGTAACGCGAGCAGCCAGAACCGCTCGTCCAAGGCGAAGGCCGGCGACGAGACCGAGAACGTCACCGGACGCAACTCGGTGCTGGAGGCGCTGCGCGCCAAGATCCCCGCGACGGCGTTCTACATCGCGCAGCGCGTCGAGATGGACGACCGCGTCAAGGAGATGCTCTCGATCGCCACGCATCGCGGAATCCCCGTGATGGAGGTCACGCGGCAGGAACTCGACCGCATGGCCGGTTTCGATGGAGTGCACCAGGGTGTCGCGCTCAAGGTCCCACCGTACGAGTACGCGCACCCGCAGGATCTGCTCGAACTGGTCTCAGGTCGCGGTGAGCTGCCGCTGTTCGTCGCGCTCGACGGCATCACCGATCCGCGCAATCTCGGAGCGATCATCCGCTCGACGGCCGCGTTCGGCGGGCACGGCATCATCCTGCCGCAGCGTCGCTCGGCCGGTGTGAACTCCGCGGCATGGAAGACGAGCGCCGGTGCCGCCGCCCGCATCCCCGTGGCGATGGCGACGAACCTGACCACGCAGCTGAAGGAATTCAAGAAGCAGGGCGTGTTCGTGATCGGACTCGACGGCGGCGGTGATGTGTCGCTGCCCGACCTCGCACTCGCCGATCGCCCCGTCGTGATCGTCGTCGGCTCAGAGGGCAAGGGTCTCTCGCGTCTCGTGACGGAGAACTGCGACCAGATCGTCTCGATCCCGATCTCGGCGGCCACGGAATCGTTGAACGCAGGCATCGCGGCATCCGTCGCGCTGTATCAGGTCGCCACGGTGCGGGCGCAGCTCGCCGGAAAGTAGTCGGGAGAAGTCATGGCTCGTATCGCCGTCATCGGAGGAACCGGCTACGCCGGCTCGAACATCGTCGCCGAGGCCGTCTCGCGCGGCCACTCCGTCGTCTCGTTGGCGCGTTCCGTGCCGACTGAGCGGGTGGAAGGCGCCGTGTACGTCGAAGGGAACATCCTCGACGTGCCAGGACTGCTCACCCAGATCGAAGAGGTCGACGTCGTCATCCAGGCGCTTTCGCCGCGTGGCGACATGGTCGGCAAGGTGCGTCCGGCGACCGCTGAGCTGTTCGCGGCGCTGCCCGACGGCGTGCGTCTCGGCGTCGTCGGGGGAGCGGGAGGCAGCCTGGTCGCACCGGGCGGTCCTCGGCTCGTGGATGCGGGCTTCCCTGAGGAGTTCAAGGCCGAAGCCATGGAGGCGGTCGGCGTGCTGGAGGACCTTCAAGGCGCGCCGGAGGGCAAGGACTGGTTCTTCGTGCACCCGGCCGGCGGCTTCGGCAACTGGGCACCGGGTGAGCGCACCGGCACATACCGCGACGGCGGGCCGGTCCTGGTGACGGATGCCGCGGGCGAGTCGTACATCTCCGGACGAGATCTCGGTGTCGCATTCGTCGATGAGATCGAGAACCCGAAGCACCACCGCGAGAACTTCGCCGTCGGCTACTGAGCCATCGGCTACTGAGCCATCGGCTACTGAGCCGTCGCCTACTGGCCGTCAGACGAGGTCGCGCCAGTCGACCTCACCGGTGTCGTCGGCGACCGCCACGGCGCCGGTCATCACCGGCAGCGACATGGTCTCGGTCGGCGGGCCCATGATCGTGGCCTCGTCGCGGCGATGGCGCAGCACATCGTTGATGTACGAGGTGAGCACCTCTGCCAGCGGCACCGAGCGGTCGTTGGCCTGTGACAGGTACCAGCGGTGCTCGAGAACCTGGTGGAACACCTCTGCCGGCTCCAGCTTGGCGCGCAGCTCGTACGGGATCGCCCGCACGACGGGTTCGAACACCCTGGTCAGCCACTCGTGCGCGTACATCTCCTCATCCGCCCACTCCTTCTTGGAGCGTGCACGGAATTCATCCAGGTCGTTCAACAGCCGACGCGCCTGGTTCTCCTCGACATCGAGCCCGGTGAGCCGGATGAGGCGGCGCTGGTGATGACCGGCGTCCACGACCTTCGGCTGGATCTCCACGACCGTCCCGTCTCCGGTGGTCGTCATCGACATCTCATCGATGTCGAAGCCGAGCGCGTTCAACTGCTCGACGCGCTCCGTGATGCGCCAGGTCTCGTTGGCCGAGAACGACTCCTCTGCGGTCAGCGCCGCCCACAGCGAGTGATACGACGACACGATGCCGTCGGCGATGGCGACCGCATCCACTCCGTGCTCCAGGCGCCCGCCGGCTGCGAGGTCCATGATCTCGCCGGCGATGTTCGTGCGGGCGAGGTCGAGGTCGTAGAGGCGCTGTCCTTCCGTGAGGCCCTCTTCGTGCAGTTCGCCGGTCTCGGCATCCACCAGGTAGGCGGCGAAGGCGCCGGCGTCGCGACGGAACAGCGTGTTCGACAGCGAGACGTCACCCCAGTAGAAGCCGACGTTGTGCACCCGGACGAGCAGCAGCGCCAGGGCATCGACGAGTCGGGTGGCGGTGTCGGGGCGCAGGACGCGCGTGAACAGCGCCCGGTAGGGCATGGAGAAGCGCAGGTGCGATGTCACCAGTACAGCCGGAAGCGGAGTACCTGCGTCGTCCGAGCGCCCGGCGATCACGGCGACGCGATCCACGCATGGCACGTCGAGGCGTGCGAGGTTGCCGAGCATGTCGTACTCGCGCTGCGCCATCTCGGCGGTGGTCTCTTTGACGGCGACGACACGGCCGGACAGATCGGCGAATCGCACGAGGTGCCGGGAGAGACCCTTGGGCAGCGAGACGATGCGCTCAGATGGCCATTTCGCGAGCGGAGTCGACCAGGGCAGCGACAGCAGCTCAGGGTTGACCTTGCTGGCGGTGATGCGCAGTGCGTCCTGCATGTGGCTCCCGGGGAAACGACACGGCGCGGGTGACCCGAAGGTCAGCCCGCGCCGTGTGCGATGGAACTTACGAGGCCGAGACGACCGGCTTGTCGTTCAGACGCAGACCGGACTCGATGTCGAACGCGTGAACGTGTCCGACGGATGCCGCGAGCGTGACCGTCTCGCCGGCATTCGGGTGGCTGCGGCCGTCGACGCGAGCGACCAGGTCGGTGCGCTTGCCGTTGATGTCGGTGTGGCCGTAGAGGTAGCCGTCAGCACCGAGCTCCTCGACGAGGTCGACCGTGACCGAGAGGCCCTTGCCGTCGGCGGGGCCGACGACGATGTCCTCGGGGCGGACGCCGACCGTGACCTGGCTGCCGTTCGCGCGGCCGACGGTGTCGCGGTCGAGTCCGACGACCTCGGTGCCGAAGCGCACGCCACCCTCTGCAAGGTCAGCTGAGAAGAGGTTCATGGCAGGCGAGCCGATGAAGCCGGCGACGAACACGTTCTCCGGCTTCTCGTACAGGTCGCGCGGGGTGCCGACCTGCTGCAGGAGACCGTCCTTGAGGACGGCGATGCGGTCGCCCATGGTGAGGGCCTCGGTCTGGTCGTGCGTGACGTAGACCGTGGTGACGCCGAGGCGACGCTGCAGGGAAGCGATCTGCGTACGCGTCTGCACACGCAGCTTCGCGTCGAGGTTCGACAGCGGCTCGTCCATGAGGAACACCTGCGGCTGACGGACGATCGCGCGGCCCATGGCGACGCGCTGACGCTGACCACCGGAGAGCGCCTTCGGCTTGCGGGTCAGGTACTCCTCGAGGTCGAGGAGCTTGGCGGCCTCGAGCACGCGGGCTGCGCGCTCTTCCTTGTTGACGCCGGCGATCTTCAGGGCGAAGCCCATGTTCTCGGCGACCGTCATGTGCGGGTACAGCGCGTAGTTCTGGAAGACCATGGCGATGTCACGGTCCTTGGGCGGTACGTCGGTGACATCGCGGTCGCCGATGAGGATGCGGCCGTCGTTGACCTCTTCGAGGCCGGCGAGCATGCGCAGGGACGTGGACTTGCCGCAGCCGGAAGGGCCGACGAGGACGAGGAATTCGCCGTCAGCGACCTCGAGGTCGAGCTTGTCGACTGCTGGGCGGGTGCCGCCCGGGTACAGACGCGTGGCCGCGTCGAAAGTGACAGATGCCATTGTTTTCTCCTTCACCGGCAGGTACGTGCCGGACGATCCGTTGTGATGGATGCGGTGGGTATGAGCCACCGTGGCCCGCCTTCGGGCCGAGTCAAGTATGGCACGGAGGGGAGGCACCTGGGTATTTCCCAGCCTGACTGGTTAACATCGATTGCGGTCCTGCTTGTGCAGAGGACATCGGGGAGCCCGTCCCCACCACGACTTTCAAGAGGAACGATGTCGAGCGACGAAACGCCGAACGTCCCCTCCCCTCGCAGCTCCCGTGAGGCGGTTCGGGAAAAGGCCCAGCAGGTGCACGCCAAGCAGTCCAGGGCGCGGATCATGCGACGGATCATCGTCGGTGCCGTCGCCGTCGTCGCGGTGGGCGCCATTGGCACTGCGGTGGCGATGGCGGTGAACTCATCGGTATCGGAGCCGACCATGAGTCCGAGCGGTATGGACTCCGACGGCATCGTCGTGAACTCGGCGCCGAACGTCGGTGCCGAGGACGTGCCTGAGACGCCGGCTCCGGAGGAGACGACGTCCGGCGCGACCGAGACGCCTGATCCGACACCGCAGCCGACGGCATCGGCTGCGGCCGTCGATGTGCACATCTATGTCGACTACCTCTCGCCCGGTGCCGGAGAGTTCGAGCGAGCGAATGCGCGCCAGCTGGCGGGCTGGATCAACGAGGATGCCGTCACCGTGACATATCACCCGGTGTCGATGCTCACTGCGAGCTCCAACGGCACGAAGTACTCGCTGCGTGCGGCGGCGGCGGCGGCGTGCGTGTCCACGTATTCTCCGGCGCAGTTCTACTCGTTCAACAACGAACTGCTCGTCGACCAGCCCGAGGTCGACACCAATGGCCGGTCCAACGTCGAACTCGCCGACCTCGCCCAGGCGGTCGGCGTCGATGACCCCAAGGTCGTTCGCAAGTGCATCGAGAAGGAAGACTTCGTCTCTTGGGCGAAGGAGGCCACCTCGCGTGCCCTCGAAGGCCCACTCGTCGGCTCCGACGACCTCGTGCTCACGAGCGCTCCGATGATCGTCGTGAACGGCGAGGCCTACGTCGGCTCCCTGAAGGATCCTGCCGAGTTCGCGCAGTTCGTGCTGACAGTGGCCAGCGAGACCGACGAGACCCAGGCGCCGACGCACACTCCGGCCCCGACAGAGACACCCGCGGAGTAGCCCGGTTCGGAGACGTGCTCCACTCTCGCTAAACTGGATCCGTTCGCCGACTTAGCTCAGCTGGTAGAGCACCTGTCTTGTAAACAGGATGTCACGGGTTCGAATCCCGTAGTCGGCTCCATTCTTCGTGGGTTGCAGCGTCATCGCGCGCTGTTCGGCTTACGCCCGCGCCGCGGCCGATCGTGCCAGGCTGCGATCGCCTCGGGTGTGAGGTCGTCGCGATCCCACAGGTATCCCGAGACATTGCCGATCGGATCGATGAATGCATCGCTGGCGGATGACGCATCACCCGCATCGCGGCGGCGCATCGTCTGGCGCAGTGACACGGGTGTGACTCCGAGCAGCTCTGCGACCTCATCGATCGTCGCGTAGCGGGCCGCGAACCGCGGTTCTGCCGTGCCGTCGCGCAGAGCGCGCGGCCGGGAGCCGTTCTGTTCAGATGACATGGAAACCCTCCGTGTATGAACGCTCACGATAACTCACAGCCGCGACGTCGCAGATAGCATGACCGCATGGATGAGCCCGTCAACCGCCTCGAGCTCGCGGGCACGCACAACTTCCGCGAGGTCGCTCCTGGCGTGCTGACACCCGGCATGCTGTACCGCTCCGACGCACTGCACCGGCTCACCCGCGAGGGACGCGGCACGTTGCACGAGCTCGGCATCCGGCAGGTCATCGACCTTCGTTCGGCATTCGACCGGCGCATCGGCGGGCGCGACCGGCTCCGTGGGACGGGCGCGACCCGGCTATCCGTGCCGATCGATGGCGCTCCGCGCGCGTTCGATCCGCGCACCCTCACCCTGCAGGAGATCTACGAGACCGTGCTCAGCCGTCATCAGAGCGATCTCGGGCGCGTCGTCCGCGCAGTCGCGTCGACCGACGGCCCTGTCCTCGTGCACTGCACCGCCGGCAAGGATCGCACCGGCCTCGTCGTGGCGCTCATCCTCACCGCGCTCGACATCGATCGCGACATCATCCTCGCCGACTACTCGGCCACTGCGGCGAACCTCTCGGGAGAGTGGACAGAGCGGATGCTGCGCAAGATCCGGCGCTTCCGCGTGCCGATGACGGACAACCTGATGGAGGTGCTGACGAGATCGCCGGCCGCGGTGTTGAGCGGTACGTTCGACTGGCTCGACCGCGAACACGGCGGTGCCTTGGCCTACCTGCAGCAGGCCGGCGTCGACGGCGCTGTGCGCGACCAGCTGCGAGAGGCACTGCTTCCCCGCACCGGTTGACGCGAAGCGGCGTCAGGTGATCTCCTCGCCGACCTTTCGCCGATTCACGAGCAGCGGCGCGGCCAGTCCGTGCAGCAGAATGCTGCCGACGACGGTGGCGACCATGATCGTCAGCACGGCCACGCCCTCGTCCTCGGGGAGCGCGTTGTACGCCAGCAGCCCGAACACGATCGACGCCGTGCCGCGCGGGCCGAGCGCGCCGATCAGAAGCCGGTCGCGCCTGCCCACCGAGCTGCCCATGAGCGACAGGTACACCGGGACGACGCGCAGCAGAGTCAGCGCGAGCACGGCGAACAGCAGCATCCACCAGTCGATCCCCGACGTGATCACCAGGAGCATGGCTCCGCCGAGTACGAACCACACGAAGTTCGCGGCCAGAGCCCCCACTTCCTCCACCAGGAGCAGCTCGCTGCGGTCGATCCCTTCGGATCGATGACCTCTCGTACGTGTCAACCGGTATCCGATCCCGGCCACGAAAGCGGCGACGAAGCCATTCGCGTTGAAGATCGGGATGCTCGCCACCCCGTAGGCGATGAGCGGGAGGATCAGCATGACGTAGCGGGCGCCGAGTGCGTCTGCGATGAGGCGTGCACGCGCGATGCGCACGAGGTATCCGATTCCGGTACCCAGCACGATGCCGATCACGACGGCGATCACGGTCGACGGAACGGCGTTGATGAATGCGTCCATGAACTGGATCGCCGGGCCCTCGAGCGCGTCGTCGGTGATATCGGACTCCGGGGTGCGCACAATGGTCGACCAGATGACGGCCAGCGCCAGCGACATGCCGAAGACGGGGGAGATCAGTCCGTCGTTGTAGCCGCTCTCCACGTTCAGGATCTGACGCAACCGCGCGGGGAGTCGTCGATTGCGAAGCAGAGATGCGGCCGGCGCGAAATCGATCGGCAGGATCACGCACGCCACGACGAGAAGCACGAGCAGACCGGTGTCAGGGATGAGCAGCATGCCTGTCGCGACCGTCAACACGATCGACAACGGCAGCGCGATGAGCACGAGGCGAGCGATCACCCTTCCTTCGCGACCGAAGATGCCGCCCTTGACCTCGGTGGCATCGGCGAAGAGCAGGATCGCGAGGATCACCTCGACGATCTTCTCGGAGATCGGAGAATCGATCGCGGTGCCGAAGGAGTCGACGTCCCAGATGACCGTCACGGCTCCGAGCAGCACCAGGCCGATCGGCCCGGCGACGCCCCAGCGCTCGAAGCGGTGCGAGATCAGAGACCAGAGCAGGATCGCGGCGAGCCCGATCAGGACGAGATGCGGCATGGCCGACGCCTAGGGTCGTGCCGAGACGGTGATGCGTTCAGCCAGTACGCCCGAGGCGAGGATCGCCTCGTCGATCAGTTCTCGGCTCGGCGTGCCTGTCAGCCACTCCTGACTCATTCCGGGCGGGATGAGCACAGGCATCCGGTCGTGGAACTCCTTGAGATGATCGGCGGCCGGCGCCATCACGATGGAGTAGCACGTGATCCACTCCCCGTCCGGGGTGCGTCCGCGCTGGGTCACGGCGGCCATGCCGAACAGTGCTTGGTTGTCGAGGGCGAACTCGTGCCAGAGCCTGGCCGGCTTCTGCATCTCGAACCACCCGGTCGTCGGCACGATCGCGCGGGTCCTCAGCCCACCCGGACGCTCTTGAAGACGCTCGGAGCGGGTGTTGATCGAGGGGAACTTCGCCGGCTCGCCGTCCACGAGGTAGCCCCACCACGCCGGCTCCAGCGCGGCGGCGTCGCCACCCGGAACGACCAGCGGATTCAGATTGCGCAGGTTCTTGCCCGTGGGGCGCAGGGTCTCGCCCGCGTTCTGCTCAGCCCAGTCGCGCAGCCCCTCGATGACATCGGCATCCGCCTCGGCAAGCAGCTCGGCATCAGTGAATCGGGGATCCAGTCCGTAGCTCGCACACATGTGAGCAAGAGTAGCGCCGACCGGCGACCTCGAGCAGGGGTGAACGCTCGGGTAGTGTGCTCGAGTGACCGCGACCCGAAGTCTTCCCGCGCCCCTCGCACTGGGTGGAGCCGTCGCGATCGGCGCGATGACTGCGATCCAGGCGCGGATCAACGGGGTGCTCGGCGTTCGCATCGATGACGGTATCGTCGCCGGGCTCGTCTCCTTCGGCGCCGGGCTCGTCGTCCTCATCGTGGTCACGCTCGCGCTCCCATCGGCGCGTACCGGCGCCGTACGCCTCTGGCGCGGCATCCGCACACGCACCATCCCGAACTGGATGCTGCTGGGCGGCGCCTGCGGGGCGCTCACCGTCTCGACGCAGGGCGTCACGGCAGGCGTCCTCGGCGTCTCCCTGTTCACCGTCGGCGTCGTCGCAGGGCAGACGGTGCACGGGCTGGTCCTCGATCGGATCGGCTTCGGACCCGCCGGAGTCGTCGCGGTGACTCCGGGGCGCGTCCTCGGCGGTGCGTTCGCGCTCGCTGCTGTGGGCGTCTCGCTCAGCGGCGACGTGATCTCGCGGACGCCGCTCTGGCTTCTCCTGCTGCCGTTCGCCGCTGGTGTCGGCATCGCATGGCAGGCGGCCACGAACGGGCGCCTCGCCCAGCGCGTCAGCTCGCCCATGTCGGCGACCCTGATGAGCTTCGTCGCGGGTACAGCCGTGCTCATCGTCGCGGCTTCGGTCAGTGTGGGGGTGCGAGGGATGCCGAATGCGCTCCCCGTAGAACCGTGGCTGTACCTCGGCGGACTGCTGGGCTTCGCCTACATCCTGCTCGGTGCCGCGATCGTCGCGCACACCGGGGTGCTGCTGCTCGGCCTCGGCTCCGTGCTCGGGCAGCTGACGGCCTCGGTGGCCATCGATCTGCTCTGGCCCCCGGCATCCGGCCCCGCGCACTGGCAGCTCGCCCTGATGGTCGCCGTCGCCGTGGCCTCCGTCGTGGTGGCGCTGCCCTGGCGGCGTCGCCGGCGCTGACTACTTCGCCGGCTTCTTCTTCGTCTTCGCGGGCATCCGGGTCAGCATCGCGCGGGCGTCGACGCTCTTGCGGCGCCCCGCCTTCTTGCCTGCGGGCTTGCCGCCGACGTAGAGCCACCCGAGGAGCGCTTCGTCCTTGTGCAGCCCATGCGCCTTGGCGACCGCCTTCGAGCGCGTGTACTCGCCGGTACGCCAGAAGACGCCCCACCCGGCGTCGTCGAGCAGCAGGCTCATGGTGTGCGCGACGCCCGAGGCGACGGCCTCCTGCTCCCAGCGCGGCACCTTGCTGCTCGTGCGGAAACTCGCCACGACCGCGATCAGCAGGGGAGCGCGCAACGGCTTGGACGAGGGCTTCTTGTCGCCCTCGGCTTCGGCGATCGCCTTGCCGAGCACCACGCGATCGTCGCCGCGCAGTTCGATCAGGCGCCACGGACGCAGTGACGAATGGTCGGCGACGCGCCCTGCGGCGGCGACCAGCGTCAGCAGCTCTTCACGGGTCGGAGCGTCGTCTGTGACCTTCGACCAGGAATGCCGCGCCCTGACGGCGTCGAGCGCGCTCACGCCTCGGCGTCGCCGGGGGTGAAGTTCAGCGCCAGGGAGTTCATGCAGTAGCGGTCACCGGTCGGGGTGCCGAACCCGTCGGGGAAGACATGCCCGAGGTGCGAACCGCAGTTCGCGCACCGCACCTCTGTGCGCTGCATGCCGAGGGTGTTGTCCTCGATCAGCTGCACGGCGTCAGGGCGGATCGACTCGTAGAAGCTCGGCCAACCGCATCCGGAATCGAACTTGGTGCCGCTCTTGAACAGCTCGACGCCGCACGCGCCGCATGTGTAGAGGCCGGCACGCTTCTCGTCGAGCAGTTCGCCCGTCCACGCGCGCTCTGTGGCCGCCTGTCGCAACACCGAGTACTGCTCATCGCCGAGCTCTGCGCGCCACTCGTCTTCTGTCTTCTTCACGCTGTAGTCCATCGTGCCTCCTGAGTCCCTTCCATTCTGCCCCTCCTGCGCACCCGTGGCGTCGCAGTTACGCAATGCCCGGCATCAGAATGGGGAGATGACGGATGCTGTGCGCGAACGCTACGGGCGCTTCGCCAGGGACGAGGCGCCAGGGCGCTCGCCGCTGTATGAGGAGTGGGCGCTCGGGGTCGAGCGCGATGCAGCCGCGCAGGAGGTTCTCGCCCGCATTCCGGCGACGCACCGGCAGCCGCCGCTCGTCTTCGCGGTGACCAGGATGCTGGGCGCCCCTCTCGCTGGTTTCGATCGGTGGCGCACCTTCCTGCTCGCGCACGCCGACGAGATCGTCGCCGAGTGCGCGGCCCGCCGCGTGCAGACCAACGAGCCGCTGCGGCTCGCTCCGCTCCTGCCGGTGCTCTCCGAGATCGACGGTCCGATCGCGCTGCTCGAGATCGGGGCATCCGCGGGTCTCTGCCTCTTTCCCGACCGGTATTCGTACCGCTTCGTCGACTCGAGCGGCGCGCTGCGCGCGGCGCTCGACCCGGACGACGGGGCGTCGCCGGTCTCGCTGGTCAGCGAGGTCCGCGGTGAGATGCCACCGGTCCGGATGCCGCAGATCATCTGGCGCGCGGGCATCGATCTCGATCCGCTCGACGCGCGGGATCCGCGTGATCGGGCGTGGCTGCGGGGCCTCGTATGGCCGGGGGAGACGGGGCGTGAGGACCGCATCACTGCGGCTCTCGACATCGCCGCCGCCGAACCTCCTGTGCTCGTGCGCGGCGATGCCGGCGCGAACATCGAGTCCGTCGCCGCATCCGCACCTCGAGATGCGACGCTCGTGATCACGACGCCAGGTGTGCTCGCCCACATCCCGTGGGCAGAGCGACAGGCGCTCATCGCCAAGGTGCAGGCGCTGCCCGCCCGCTGGATCACGATCGACGCTCCGTCGCTGCACGACGCATGGCATCCGTCGGTCGATGCCGACACCTGGCCGGATTTCGTCGTCGCGCTCGATGGCGGCGTGCGTGCGGCTGCGGATCCATTGGGGCGCTGGTGGGAGTGGCGCACCGATACAGGCGATCTTCGCGCTTAGCCTGGACGCATGCTCGGAGACCTCACTGATCGCGACCGCGCGATCCTCGCGCTCGAGGCGCGCTGGCCGCGGCACGGCGGGTCCAAGGAAGAGGCGATCCGCAGTTCGCTCGGCATGAGTCCGGCGCGCTACTACCAGCTGCTCGGCCGACTCATCGACACCGAGCAGGCACTTGAGCACGATCCCCTGCTGGTTCGTCGCCTGCGCCGTCTGCGTGAGAACAGGACCGACCAGCGGGTGGCGAGGATGCGCGGATTCGCCGGCTGAGGTGTCGGCGCCACCGGCTGTGAGTGGATTCTCGGCAGTGGGCAGATAGCATCGACGGGTGTCCAAATCCGTCAGAGATCGATTCGATGATGTCGCCCATGCCTCGGGACGTGTAGGAGCGCATCGCGCCGAAGCCCCGGGGATGAACGGCTGGGTCGTGCTGCTGTGGTCGTTCGTCGCAGCCCTCGTCCTCATCGTCGTGGGCATCTTCGTCGCCCTCGTGCTGATGGGTCGCATCAACCTGTTCCCCGCAGCGGAGCCGACGATCGCTCCGACGCCTGAGGTCACCGGTGTCGTTGACCCGACCTACTCGGTGCTGGTGCTCAACGCATCCGGACAGGACGATCTCGACGCCCAGATGCGCGACACGATCGTCAACGCCGGCTGGGCCGCCGACATGGTGAGCAACGCTCCCGCCGGCTCGCAGGACTTCGCCGACACCGCCGTCTACTACGTCTCCGAGGCGGATGAACTCGCCGCGATCGGTCTCGCTGATGTCATCGGCGGTGCGAAGGTCGTGCAGGACGATTTCTACGCCGACCCGAACGATCCCGAGCAGAAGCAGCTCGTGGTCGTCATCGGCACCGATCGTTCGACCGTCGCGCCGGAGTCCGAAGAGACTCCAGCCGGATAGACGTCGCCCGCGGCTTGCACTCGATGGGGTCGAGTGCCAGAATGGGCGTTAGCACTCGCATACCCTGAGTGCTAATCAGAACGTCTACGTCCAGGAGGGACGACAAAACTCATGGCAAAGATCATCGCTTTCGATGAGGAGGCCCGACGCGGCCTCGAGCGTGGCTTGAACATCCTCGCCGACGCTGTCAAGGTGACCCTCGGCCCGCGCGGTCGCAACGTCGTGCTCGAGAAGAAGTGGGGCGCTCCCACGATCACGAACGACGGTGTGTCGATCGCCAAGGAGATCGAGCTGGACGACCCGTACGAGAAGATCGGCGCGGAGCTCGTCAAGGAGGTCGCCAAGAAGACCGACGACGTCGCAGGTGACGGAACCACCACCGCAACCGTCCTCGCTCAGGCGCTCGTCCGCGAAGGCCTGCGCAACGTCGCAGCCGGCGCCGACCCGATCTCGCTCAAGCGCGGCATCGAGAAGGCCGTCGCGGCCATCACCGAGGAGCTGCTCGCCAGCGCCAAGGAGATCGACTCCAAGGAGCAGATCGCAGCCACGGCATCCATCTCCGCCGCTGACCCCGAGATCGGCGAGCTCATCGCCGAGGCTATCGACAAGGTCGGCAAGGAAGGCGTCGTCACCGTCGAGGAGTCGCAGACCTTCGGCACCGAGCTCGAGCTCACCGAGGGCATGCGCTTCGACAAGGGCTACCTGAACCCGTACTTCGTGACGGATGCAGACCGCCAGGAGGCCGTGTTCGAGGAACCCTACATCCTCATCGCGAACTCGAAGATCTCGAACATCAAGGATCTTCTCCCGGTTGTCGACAAGGTGATCCAGGATGGCAAGGAACTCGTCATCATCGCCGAGGACGTCGAGGGCGAAGCCCTTGCGACTCTCGTGCTGAACAAGATCCGCGGCATCTTCAAGTCGGCCGCCGTCAAGGCTCCCGGCTTCGGCGACCGTCGCAAGGCTCAGCTGCAGGACATCGCGATCCTCACCGGTGGTCAGGTCATCACCGAAGAGGTCGGTCTCAAGCTCGAGAACACGACGCTCGACCTTCTGGGCCGTGCGCGCAAGGTCATCATCACCAAGGATGAGACCACCATCGTCGAGGGTGCTGGCGAGACCGAGCAGATCGAGGGTCGCGTGACCCAGATCCGCCGCGAGATCGAGAACACCGACAGCGATTACGACCGTGAGAAGCTCCAGGAGCGTCTCGCCAAGCTCGCCGGCGGCGTTGCCGTCATCAAGGCCGGAGCTGCAACCGAGGTCGAGCTCAAGGAGCGCAAGCACCGCATCGAGGACGCCGTTCGCAACGCGAAGGCAGCCGTCGAAGAGGGCATCGTCCCCGGTGGTGGCGTCGCGCTCATCCAGGCCGGCACGAAGGCGCTCGACGCACTCACGCTGTCGGGCGACGAGGCGACCGGTGCGAACATCGTTCGCGTCGCGATCTCGGCGCCGCTCAAGCAGATCGCGCTCAACGCCGGTCTCGAGCCGGGTGTCGTCGCTCACAAGGTCTCCGAACTGCCCAGCGGTCACGGCCTCAACGCCGCTACCGGTGAGTACGTGGAGATGTTCGCAGCAGGCATCATCGACCCGGCCAAGGTCACGCGCTCTGCTCTGCAGAACGCAGCCTCGATCGCCGGCCTCTTCCTCACCACTGAGGTCGTCGTCGCCGACAAGCCCGAGAAGGCCGTCGCTCCGGCAGGCGACCCGACGGGTGGCATGGACTTCTAAGTCCTGACCGACAGAAACGCCCCGGCCTCGGCCGGGGCGTTTCTGCGTTCCAGGGGGGCGATGGAACAGGCTCGGGGTCAGCGGAACAGGCTGGCCGAGTACTGATCGGCGTCCGAGTACTGCGTGGCGGCGGAGCCGAGCGCGCCGCTGATCGACTCCAGCACCTGCTCGACGTGCAGTTGCGCGGCACTCCACTGATCACTGCACCCCTGGAATGCGACGGATGCGGTGCCGGTCCAGGACGACTGCAGCTGGGTCAGCTGCGCCTTCAGGGCGAGTGATTCGCTGCGCAGCCGTTCCATTGTTGCTCGGGCGGCACCTGTGGCGGCGAAGACCGCTTCGGTGTCGACGGTGTATACGGACATGGGAACTCCTCTCATCGGAGCTCTGACGATACGAGGGCTGCGCCGTCGATGAACACCGAGAACACAGCATCGGTGGACGCTCTTCCCGATCTCCCGTCTGTGCAGAGGGAGTCAGAGGCTGTCGAGGTCGAGACGCTCCAGCGGCTGGGTGTCCTCCAGCAGATGCTCCGGCGTCGCGTGCGCAGGTGCCAGCGGGAGAGTCACCGTGAATGTCGCTCCGCCGCCGGGTGTCTCGTCGACGCGCACGCTGCCGTGCAGCGCGGACACTATCGAGGCGACGATCGCGAGTCCGAGACCCGAGCCTCCGGTCTCGCGTGCCCGCGAGGTGTCGGCACGCCAGAAACGCTCGAAGATCTGCTCGCGGATCTGAGGCGGGATGCCCTCACCGTGGTCGACGATCGCGATGCTGCCGGTTCCCGCGACGCGATCGGAGTCGACGACGACCTCGATCGGGCTGTCCTCGCTGGAGAACCGTCGGGCGTTTCCGAGCAGGTTCGCCACGATCTGGCGTACCTTGTTCTCCTCGCCGAGAACGATCGGCGGCGTGCGCACCGGGGCATCCTGTGCTTCCGTGAAGTCGATCTCCGGACTTTCGGGTTGGGTGTTGCGCGGCCGGCGACGCAGCCGCGCGAGGGCTCCCGTGCGATTGCGACCCGTGACCGTGGTCGTCGTCGTCGTCGTGGTGGTCGTCGGATTCAGCAGCCGCGGTGCGATGTCGATGGCGTCCGCTGTCCTGTCCACGACCATGATGGTCCGACCGGGAGCTGCAGCACGCACATCGAGGGCGGCGTCTCTGGCGACGGGCCGCAGGTCGATCGGAGCGATCTCGGGCTCGCGCTCCTCATCCAGGCGGGCGAGAGCGAGCAGATCCTCGACGAGCACGCCCATCCGGATCGCCTCCTTCTCGATGCGCTCCATGGCTCTCGCGGTGTCCTCCTCGCCACGGATGGCGCCCATCCGGTACAGTTCCGCGTAGCCGCGTACGCTCACCAGCGGTGTGCGCAGTTCGTGGCTCGCATCTCCGATGAATCGGCGCATGTGCTGAACGGTGCGGTCGCGCTGGGCGATCGACTGATCGATGCGCTCGAGCATCGTGTTGATCGCATAGTTGAGGCGACCGACCTCGGTCGTGGGTTCCAGGTCGGTGAGGCGCTGGCTGAAGTCGCCGGAGGCGATCAGCATCGCGGTCGACTCGACCTGACCGAGCCGGCGGAATGTCAGGGTGACCAGACCGCGGATCAGTAGGGCAGCGATGAGAATCGTCACCAGGGCGACGGTCGTGTACACGCCGAAGTACGTGGCGATGATGCGGTCCGCCTCCTCCAGCGGGAGTGCGACGTACTGCACGTACAACGTGCCGGCGGGGCCGTCGCTGACCACGACCGACCCGTGGAACGCGCCGCCATCCTCCCCCTGCAGCGGGATCGTGGTCTCCTCCTCCTGGGCATGAGCCTGAGCGATCGTCATCGTCTCCGGAAAGACCGGTCGCTCCGAGTCGGCGGTTCCGCCGGCATCCGCGAGCCGTGTGCCGTCAGCGGCATAGATCGCGAAGAAGTAGTCCGATGACCGCGGAGCGTTCTCGGCGGGGGACAGCTCGAGAGCTCCGTCGACCAGGCTCATGTCGAACCAGCGACTGGCCAGGTCGCTGGTGACCAGGGAGGGCAGCTGCGCGTCGATGTTCCTGATCAGGGAGTCTCGCAGCAGCGGCACAGTGCCGATACCGGCGACGACGAGCCCCAGCGCGAGCACGGCGACTGTGACGCCGGTGACCTTCGCGCGAAGGCTGATCCGCCGCCACCACCCGGTGACCGCGTCAGGCTGCTGCCCCATGCGGCTCCCTTTCGAGCGCTACTTCCCCACCTTCAGCATGTAGCCGAAGCCGCGCTTGGTCTGGATCACCGATTCCTCGGTGTGCGGATCGATCTTGCGGCGGAGGTAGGAGATGTAGCTCTCGACGATGCCGGCGTCGCCGTTGAAGTCGTACTCCCACACATGGTCGAGGATCTGCGCCTTCGAGAGCACGCGGTTGGGATTGAGCATGAGGTAGCGCAGGAGCTTGAACTCCGTCGGGCTGAGCTCGATGGGCTCCTTGCCGACGAACACATCGTGCGTGTCCTGATCCATCGACAGCTCGCCGGCGCGGATGATCGACTCCTCATCCGCCTGCATGGTGCGGCGGAGGATGGCCTGGGCCCTGGCGACGATCTCGTCGAGCGCGAACGGCTTGGTGACGTAGTCGTCGCCACCGGCGTTGAGGCCCTCGATCTTGTCCTGAGTGTCGTCCTTCGCGGTGAGGAACAGGATCGGCGCGGTGAACCCTGCGCCACGAAGGCGCTTGGTCACGCTGAACCCGTTCATGTCGGGCAGCATCACATCGAGGATGATGAGGTCGGGCTCCTCCTCGAGAACTGCGGAGATCGTGGCGGCGCCGTTGGCGACCGTCTTCACCTGAAATCCGGCGAAGCTGAGACCTGTGGAGAGCAGGTCGCGGATGTTCGGCTCGTCATCGACGACCAGGATGCGCGCGTCAGTCATGTCCCCATTATGGTGACTAAGCCGATGCAGTGGCTGATCATTTGACGGAGCGCCGCTCAGACGCCCTCGCATTCACGCCGCAGTGAGCGCGTCCGCATCGAGGATCGTGTAGCTGTAGCCCTGCTCCGCGAGGAAGCGCTGGCGGTTCTGCGCGTAGTCCTGGTCGACCGTGTCGCGCGCGATGAGCGTGTAGAAACTGGCGGTGTGGCCCGATTCCTTCGGACGCAGCAGCCGGCCGAGGCGCTGTGCCTCTTCCTGACGGGAGCCGAACGAACCGGACACCTGGATCGCGACGGATGCCTCCGGCAGATCGATCGAGAAATTGGCGACCTTCGAGACCACGAGCAGCTCGATCTCGCCCTCGCGGAACTGCTGATACAGCTCTTCGCGCTCGTCCACCGGTGTGGCACCGGTGATCTGAGGGGCGTTCAGGGCCTCTGAAAGGGTCTCGAGCTGATCGAGGTACTGGCCGATCACGAGGATGCGCTCACCCGGGTGCTTCGCGATCAGCTCGCGGACGGCGTCGATCTTCGCAGGTGCGGATGCTGCGAGACGATACCGCTCGTCATCCGTCGCCGCCGCGTACTCGAGCCGGTCGTACGCGGGCAGGTCGACGCGCACCTCGTAGCAGGCGGCAGGGGAGATGTAGCCCTGTGCTTCGATCTGCTTCCACGGCGCGTCGAAGCGCTTGGGACCGATCAGGCTGAAAACGTCGCCCTCACGGCCGTCTTCGCGGACGAGCGTCGCCGTGAGACCGATGCGGCGGCGCGCCTGCAGATCCGCGGTCAGCTTGAAGACCGGAGCGGGCAGCAGGTGCACCTCGTCGTAGATGATGAGTCCCCAGTCCAGAGCATCCAGGAGTGCGAGGTGCGCGTACTCGCCCTTCCGCTTCGCGGTGAGGATCTGGTAGGTCGCGATCGTGACCGGCTTGACCTCCTTGACCTGACCGGAGTACTCGCCGATCTCCTCGGGGGTGAGGCTCGTGCGCTTGAGCAGTTCGTCGCGCCACTGCCGGGCCGAGACCGTGTTGGTGACGAGGATGAGGGTCGTCGTCTTCGTCGCTGCCATGGCACCGGCGCCGACGATCGTCTTTCCCGCACCGCACGGCAGCACCACCACGCCGGAGCCGTCCTTCGAGAACGCGTCCACGGCATCCTGCTGGTATGGACGCACGTGCCAGCCGTCTTCGGCGAGCTCGATGTCGTGCGGTGTCCCCGGCGTGTATCCGGCGAGGTCTTCGGCCGGCCAGCCGATCTTCAGCAGCTCCTGCTTGATCTGACCGCGCGCCCACGCATCGACCGCGTAGCGGTCAGGGGCCGGGTGCCCGATCAGCAGCGGCTGGATGCGCTTGTTGTTCGCCACCTGGGCGAGCACCGCGGGGTCGCTCGAACTGAGGATCAGCACGCCTTCCTCGTCGCGCTCGATCACCAGGCGGCCGTAGCGGTTCACAGTCTCACGAAGATCGACCGACACAGACGGCGGCACGGGGAACCGCGACCAGCGCTCGAGGGTGTCCAGCATGTCCTCGGCCGTGTGCCCTGCCGCACGTGCATTCCACAGACCCAGGCGGGTGATCCGGTACGTGTGGATGTGCTCTGGGGCGCGCTCCAGCTCGGCGAAGATCGCCAGTTCGTGGCGGGCGCTCTCGGCGTCCGCGTGCGCGACTTCGAGCAGGACGGTGCGGTCGCTCTGGACGATCAGTGGGCCATCAGACATAGCTGACCAGTCTACCGTCCTCGGGTGTCACGGGCTCGCCGTCGTGGGCGGGGGGAGCGAAGGGTCGAACACCCGGGCGGAGCGGATGCTCCTGACCGGAAGCGTGCGTTCCACATCCGCTGCACGATCGCGGCCGCGCAGGCGACCGCCACCCAGGCCGCTCGCCTCCAGCAGCAGCTCGCGCGTCGATCCGTCCGGCATGCCGACCTCGACCAGCAGCACCGCCTTGGCGCGCACGGCGGCTTCGAGCTCGCGGTCGAGCCATGCCGCATCGGCGTCAGGACCCTGGTGAGCGCGCAGACGTGCGATGAGAGCGTCGTAGGACACGGCGCTCGCCTCCTCGGCTGCGGGCGCAGGATTGCGATCCACGACCTCCGGCTGCCCGTCGGCGCCGACGATCGTGGCGGGGTAGCGCGCATCCGTCAGCGCCCAGTACACGGTGTCGCGGCCGACCCGTGAGGTGAGTCCGGTGGCATCGCGCGACAGTCCCAGAGGGCGAAGGGACTGATCGACACCCATCGCGTCGAGCAGAGTGGCATCCGTGCTGCTGACCCGAGTGCGTCCGGAATCCGCCTCGGCGAACACGCGTACGAGGCCGTGGCGCTGCGCCGTCTGCGTGACGAGGTATTCCAACGGCTGGGGGATCCCCGTCAGTGAGAGCTGTGCGAGGAAGTCGAGGATGGATGCCGCAGTCTCCCCTGATGCGAGCGCGTGCGAGACGGACTCGGCGGTGAACCGGTACGACGAGGCCTGGGCAGCGGACTCACGGACGGCGATTGCGCGCAGACGAACGTCGAGAGCCGGCGAAAGCGGTCCGGGAGCGATCGCCGAGAGGTCGTTCTGCAGGAAGAGCCGATCCACCTCTGCCGGAAGCAGCCGCTGCAGAGTCGCGACCTCGGGCGCATGTCCTTCGCGGATCGGCACCGCCCATGCCGGCTCGCTGTCGCCCTCGGCGATCAGGCCGAGGATCCGCGCGCGGTCTCGGAGGGCTGCGCAGCGCTCCGGCCACGACGGATCCCACGGATGCTGGTGCTCCCACAACGGCACCGGAAGCCATCCGCCCGACGCCGTGCGCAGGCCGCGGGGGAGTGCGCGGCGGAAGGCGTCGGCGAGCCGCGTCCATCTCTCGGACGCGGTCAGTCGCAGCCAGGTGTCGCCGAGGGAAGTGGTGCGGAGTTGCCGATGCGCGGTGGTTACGAGCGCCGCATCGTCTGCAAGTGCGATGAGTGCGTCCATGATGTCGACGGGGAGGCCCGCATCCGCCAGCCGCCGCTTCTCGCCGGCAGCCAGATTCCCGCTGGTCAGAAGCGCCAGCGGCGTCTCCCTCGCCATCATGAGCAGGTCGGCGAGTGCCGCGACACTCGTGAAGGCGCGCTCTGCGGCGTGCGCCTCGGCGATCTCAGAGGCTGGCGCCGTGGCCGCGGCGCTGACGGTGGGAGGAACCGGGCGGTTCATGACGGCGTCGACGACGGGAGGCGAGGGGATGCCGTCGGGGCGAAGCAGCGCGAGTGCGATCAGCGACGACGATTCGCCCGTCGATCCGCCGGCCGGGCCACCGGTACCGCCGGCTGCATGGTCCACTGCGCGGCGCAGGGCAGTCGCCTCCGACAGGGTCAGGCGGGGCAGCATCCGCTCGATGGATGCCGGGTCGAGGAGCGCTTCCGCCGCATCGAAGAAGTCGGACCAGGATGGATCCGTGCGCACGCCATTCGCCTCGAAGAGGGCGGCCAGCTGCGAGTCGCTCGCAGCAGCCAGCCATACAGCGAGCGGGCGGGCATGCGTGCTCATCGTCAGGAGCGCTTGGCTGCGCGTCCCTTCCTCACGAAGCTCATCACCAGCAGCGCGATGATCATCGCGAATGCGAGCGGCAGACCGTACGGCGGGATCGCGACGATGAACGGCCAGATCCCGTCCGAGAAGGACTTCTGCGTCATGCCGGATGCGCTGCCGATGATGATCGCGAAGAAACAGATCACCGAGAGTGCGGCGAGCGTCAAGGCCGTGAAGGCGAGGATACGATCCAGGCGGCGGACGGGAAGGTCCGGTCCGGAATTCTGCGTGCTCATCCGTCTCAGCTTAGTCCCTTGAACACCGGTAGGCTGGTGGTGGGCGCGAATGCGCGCGCCTTCACACCGGCACCATCACACAGCGAGGTTCTCCATGCCCACCGGCAAGGTCAGGTTCTACGACGACGAGAAGGGCTTCGGCTTCATCGCCAGCGATGATGGCCAGGACGTCTTCCTGCACGCCTCCGCCCTGCCCGCAGGCGCGACAGTCAAGCAAGGTGCCCGCGTGGAGTTCGGCGTCGCCGACGGCAAGCGCGGACTCCAGGCGCTCTCGGTGCGGGTCCTCGAGGCTCCCGTCAGCCTCACGAAGGCGAAGCGCAAGCCCGCAGACGACATGGCGATCATCGTCGAAGACCTCGTGAAGCTGCTCGACAGCATCGGAGGGGACCTCCGCCGCGGACGCTATCCGTCCTCCGGTCATGGACGCAAGGTCGCAGCGATGCTGCGCAAGGTCGCCGAGGACCTCGATGCCTGATGCCGACGCACGCCTGATCGGCGCGCACGATCTCGCGCTCGCGGCGCTGCACGAGATCACACCCGCCTCGACGGTCGGCCCAGCAGCGGGCTACCTCGTCGAGGACGACGGTTCGGTGTCGTTGCGGTTCGAGAACCGGCTGCCTGGATACCCGGGGTGGTACTGGACTGTCACCGTCGCCCGCGTCGAGGATGCCGAGCCGACCGTACTCGAGGTCGAGCTGATGCCGACCGACGGCGCGCTTCTCGCGCCGGAGTGGGTGCCGTGGGCCGAACGACTCGCGGACTACCGCGCGCACCAGGTCGAACTCGCCGAGCAGGCCGCGGCTCTCGCGGCGGAGGCGGGCGAGGCGGCGGATGCCGCAGCATCCGGTTCGGACGACGACGGTGATGACGATTTCGATGCTGACGTCGACGACGACCTGGACGACGATGATGACGACGATGATGACGACGACGACGACGAGGACGGCGACCCGTCAGAGCCGCGCACGCTGCACGCCGGCGACCTCGACGGCGTCGACATCGACGAGCTCGACGACTCGGCTGACGACTCCGACGAAGACTCCGACGACTCCGACGAAGACTCCGACGACTCCGACGAAGACTCCGACGAAGAGGAATAGTCGCCCTTCGCGCGACACGCTTCGACAGTCGCTACACCGATCGATGTAGCGACTGTTGAAAGGTGTATCGCGCGCCGGCCTCAGGCGCCGGTGTTCTCCAGCACGTAGTCGATCGAGCGGATGAGCTGGCGCACATCGTCTGGCTCGATCGACACGAACGTCGCGACGCGCAGCTGATTGCGGCCGAGCTTGCGGTAGGGCTCCGTGTCGACGATGCCGTTGGCGCGCAGGGTCTTCGCGATGCCCGCCGCGTCGATGCCCTCGGCGAAGTCGATCGTGACGACCACGGGGGAGCGGTGCGCCGGGTCGGTGACGAACGGCGTCGCGACTTCGGATGCCTCGGCCCAGTTGTAGAGCGCCTGCGACGACTCGGCGGTGCGGGCGCCGGCCCAGGCCAGGCCGCCGCTCTCGTTGATCCACTTCAGCTGACTGTCGAGCAGGTGCAGCGTCGCCAGCGCCGGAGTGTTCAGGGTCTGGTTCAGACGTGAGTTGTCGACGGCGTTCTTCAGGCTCAGGAACTCGGGGATGTACCGATCGGATGCCGCGATCCGCTCGATCCGTTCGATGGCGGCCGGCGATACCGCGGCGAACCACAGACCGCCGTCGGAGCCGAGGTTCTTCTGCGGTGCGAAGTAGTAGACGTCGGCCTGGCTCACATCGATGTCGATGCCACCGGCTGCGCTGGTCGCGTCGATGACGGTGAGTGCGCCGTCGGCTACGACGCGCTCGATGGGCGCTGCGACGCCGGTCGATGTCTCGTTGTGCGGCCACGCGTAGATGTCGATGCCCTCGGCCGCCTCGGCGGCCACGAGCGAGCCAGGCTCGGCCGTGCGCACGTCAGGAGCATCGAGCCACGGCGCGCCTGCGGCCTTGGCGAACTTGCCGCCGAACTCACCGAAGGTGAGGTTCTGGCTACGACGCTCGATGAGGCCGAAGGCGGCGGCATCCCAGAATGCGGTCGACCCGCCGTTGCCGAGCACGATCTCGTAGCCGTCCGGAAGGCGGAACAGACTCGCGAACTGCTCGCGGACGCTGCCGACGAGGTTCTTCACGGGCGCCTGGCGATGCGAGGTGCCGAGGATGCTCGCCCCGGCAGTGACCAGCGCTTCGAGCTGCGCTGCGCGCACCTTCGAGGGACCGCAGCCGAAGCGGCCGTCTACGGGCAGGAGGTCACGGGGAATCTCGATCGCCATGCGTCGATTCTAGGGCCGCGGGGCGCAGCGATTCCCCCGTGTGACACGTACCCGCACCCAGTGGAGAATGTAGGCTTGCCTAAGAAGACCCGGAGGGCCTAATGACGGACTTGATCGACACCACGGAGATGTACCTCCGCACCATCCTCGAACTCGAGGAGGAGAACATCGTGCCGCTGCGCGCGCGCATCTCCGAACGACTCGGTCACTCCGGGCCCACTGTCTCTCAGACGGTCGGTCGGATGGAGCGCGACGGTCTCGTCGTCGTCTCGGAAGATCGCACGCTGGAGCTCACCGACGCGGGGCGACGCAAGGCTGTCAATGTGATGCGCAAGCACCGTCTGGCCGAGCGTCTGCTCTCGGACGTGATCGGTCTGGACTGGGCGTTCGTGCACGAAGAGGCCTGTCGCTGGGAACATGTGATGAGCGAGCAGGTGGAGCGGCGCCTCGTCGAACTGCTCGGGCATCCGACGGAGTCGCCGTACGGAAACCCCATCCCCGGACTCGATCAGCTGGGCGACATTCCAGCGCGCACGTTCGACGAGGGAGTGATCGGCCTCGTGAAGAAGCTCGATGCGGCGAACGAGCCGATCGAGGGCACGGTGCGTCGGCTGGCAGAACCCGCCCAGGTCGATCCCGAGTTGCTCGAGCAGCTGCGCGACGCCGGCGTCGTGCCGGGAGCGCACGGCAATTACCGCTTCAACGAGGGATATGTGCTGATCCAGATGGACGGCGTCGAGGAGGGGCTCGAGCTGCCCGTCGAACTCGCGTCGCACATCTTCCTGGTGGGCGCGCCAACCTGATCTTCGGCCGCGCTGCACCGCTCGAGCGACGCGTTCGGGAGATTGCCAGCGTCTCAGGGTGACAGAATCGTTATCTTCCGGTAACCTCGGTCAGGTCGTCAGTGAAGAAGCCCGCTGGCGGCATTCCCGCGAAGATCGCCTCACCGGCTCGTCCTCTCCGCGGACAATCCGCACAGAATGCCACCCGACAAGTGGCACGAGTAGCAGAGTGCAGACGAGCCAGCGCACCCGAAGCGTCGAGGCACTGGAGGATTCCCTTTTGGCCGCAGATATCGAACCGACCGCGAACACATCTGAAAAGTCTCTGAAGCGAAGCAGCAGTGCAGCGCCCCGCGACGTCGCGCGAAAGATGATCAAGCCCATGCGGTCGATCGCCATCTTCGGCGCCGTCGGCGCGCTCGTCGCGGCTGTCGCACTGCCCGCGTACGCCGCCTCGTCGACGCCGGTCGACGCCGCCGCCACGCTGCAGCAGGTAGCGGCAGGTGACGCCCAGTCCCTTGTCGTGGCCTCCGAAGCCACCGCCTCTCCGCTTGTTCGTTCGACGTACAGCGCGACCACGCAGGAAGAGATCGATAAGAAGAAGGCTGAAGAAGCAGCCGCGGCTGCTGCTGCCGCCGCTGCTGCAGCCGCCGCGAATGCGACTGCTTCGTCGTCCGGCGGCGGCATCGACATCGGCAGCTATGCACTCGTCTCCCCTGGCTCCGGTGAAGTGCGCTACCCGCTCCCGCGAGGTTCCTATACCGAGGCGCGTACTACCGTCGGGCCCGACAGCGGCGGACACCAGGGTGCGGACATGCTGGCCCCGGCGGGCACGCCCATCTACGCGGTGGCGGCCGGAGTGGTCAGGGTGTCGTCGGAGAGCTACTACGGCTACGGCGTCGGCATCACGATCGACCACGTCATCGGTGGGCAGAGCGTATCGACCACCTACGGGCACATGACCTACGGGTCCCGCCAGGTCTCGGCAGGGCAGACGGTGGTAGCAGGACAACTCATCGGAGCCGTCGGCAGCACCGGAAATTCCACGGCCAATCACCTCCACTTGGAGGTCAACGTCAACGGCAGTGTCCTCGAGCCCTACTCCTGGCTCGCTGCGAACGCCGGCTGACCATCACCGACCGGATCTGCGAGGCGACACACGTCTGAGTGTTCACTCGGCGTTTCGTCATCCGTCGGCGCGATGGGCTAATCTGATCCCGTCGTCGCACGGACGGGAGAAGCCGATGGAACGTATACCGAGCATCCGCACCATGGATGCGCTCGGTCGTTACGTTCTTCGGCATCGCCCGCAGGGATGCACCGATGTCGTCGTGTGCGAAAGGCGCTGTCTCTGAGACGGCGCCTTTTTTCGTCCCTGCGTAGATTCTGCTGTCTGTGTGACGTCGTGTGATTCGAGAGTGCCGGGAAGCCGTCCCGGCGGATCGAGAGGATGACGATGCGCACACTTGTTCTGAACGCCGGGTACGAGCCGCTCGCGGTGGTGTCCTTCAAGCGAGCCCTGGTGCTCGTGATGAATCAGAAGGCCACCGTGATCGAACGGGTGCAAGACGATCCCGTCTGGGGTGCACGCGGAGCGTACGACCGTCCGGCCGTCATCATCCTCCGCAGATACGTCCGGCTGCCGATGAGCAGACGTGTGCCTGTCACGCGGCGTGGAGTGCTGCGCCGCGACAACCACCGCTGCGGGTACTGCGGCAAGTCCGCATCCACGATCGATCATGTGCTGCCACGCTCGCGCGGGGGAGCGGACTCGTGGGAGAACCTGGTCGCCTGCTGCCTTCGCTGCAACAACGTCAAGAGCGACCGCACACCGCAGGAGATGCGGTGGGATCTGCGCTTCACCCCGCTCCCGCCGCACGGCACGGCGTGGACGGTGCGCGGAACGGAGCGCAGCGACCCCTGCTGGGAGCCGTATCTCGCGCTGGCGGCGTGACATCGTCCGGCCCTCAGGACGGATAGACTGAACCAGCCAGCCTCTGTAGCTCAATGGAAGAGCAGTTGCGTCCTAAGCAAACGGTTGGGGGTTCGAGTCCCTCCAGGGGCACCAGTTGCCGCTGTGAACGTGGCCGATGTCAGTCGGTCTCGTTCTCCACCTCGGTCTGGGGCCGACCTACGATGCCGATGCCGACCGCTTCATGGCTCGGTTCCGGATCCGTCCTGTCCGGTGCCTTCGGCTCTTCCCCCGGCTCCTTCTCAGTACTCGGTTCCTTCAGATCCTGGGTCGACGGCTCTTCTGCGTTCTCATGCGGGTCGGACTCGTCCACCGGTGCCGGTTCGACCTTCTCCGGGCCCAGGCCCTGGTCTTCGATGCCACTCATCCGCCGTCCATCCTCTCGATCGATCTGGATCTGTCAGAGTAGGGTCCCGCGGCACAGTGCACGACCCGGTTGACCGGAGCACCCGCGCGCGTTATACGCAATACGATGAGCGGGTGCAGACTCTCGACATCCTCGGCGTGGTCGGCGAGGCGATGTCGTGGATCGGTCTCGGAGTCGGCATCCCGCTGCTCATCGTCGCCGGCATGGTCGCGCTCGCCGAAGGGCGCTGGGAACGCGTCGACATCGCCGTCATCGAGCGCGACGGCGTTCCTTTCGCGCGCTGGTTCGCTCGCGGTGATTTCCACGAGCGACCATTGCGCGGATCCGAGTCGACCGCCGACGACTGGCACAGCGGCTATGTGAGCACCAGGAACCCTGAGAACGCACGGATCCATCCTCCGATGGCCAAGCGCGTGCTGCTCACGCTCGGCATCATCTTCGCCGTCGTCGGTGTGATCGGCTCGGTCGTGTCCTTCCTGCCGGCCTTCGTCTGAAGCAGCCGGCCGGGCAGCGTCAGTCCTCGCCGCGACCCAGCTTCGACGGCCACCAGATCCGTCGGCCGATGTCGTAGCTCAGCGCCGGCACGAGAAGCGAGCGCACGATGAACGTGTCGAGCAGCACACCGAAGGCGACGATGAAGGCCAGCTGTACGAGGAACAGGATGGGGATCACCGAGAGCGCCGCGAATGTCGCCGCGAGCACGAGACCCGCCGATGTGATCACGCCGCCTGTGATCGCGAGCCCTCGGAGCACGCCCTGCCTGGTTCCGTGAGCGATCGACTCCTCGCGCACCCGGGTCATGAGGAAGATGTTGTAGTCGATGCCGAGGGCGACCAGGAACACGAAGCCGTACAGCGGCACCGCAGGGTCGGCTCCTGAGAAGTGGAAGATCCCGTTGAAGACGAGTGCGGAGACACCCATCGCCGTTCCGAACGAGAGCACCGTGGTGAGGATCAGCAGCACCGGCGCCAGGATCGAGCGCAGCAGGAGCATCAGGATCAGCATGATCACGACGAGGATCACCGGGATGATCAGGTTGCGGTCGCGGATCGATGCGTCGTTCGTGTCGATAGCGGTCGCCGTGACGCCGCCGACGAGGGCGTCGTAGTCGGCGAGCTGGGTGCGGATGTCACGGACAGTGGATGCTGCGCCATCGGAGTCCGCGGCATCCGTCAGCGTGGCCTGCAGCATGATGTCGCCGTCGACGACCGTGGGATCCGGCGCAGGAGTGCCTGGAGGGCCCACTGCAGTGATCCCGTCGGCGGTCACGTTCGCGGTGCCGCTGGGGGAGTCCGACGCGGTGACGGCGACAGTATCCACACCGTCGTGCCCGAGCAGCACGTCGGCGACGTCCTGCAGCGAACCCTCGTTCACCACGACGTATGCGGGGCTACCGGATCCACCGGGGAAATGCTCGCCGAGCGCGACCTGGCCGTCGCGCGCCTCTGACGAGCCGATCACGAGGTCGGACTGCGGAACGCCTACGGCGTCGAGCTGTGTGACGCCGATCGCACCAGCCAGGAGTACGAGTGTCGTCGCGATCCAGATCAGCCGGGGGCGCCGCTTGATGAGCGATGCCAGCTTCGCCCAGAGGCCCTTCTTCGGCATACCGTTCTCGGCCGCCACGACCTCCGGCTCGAAGGCGGGGCGGCGCGGCCAGAACACCGCACGGCCGAACAGGAGCAGCATCGACGGGAGCAGCGTGAGCGCCGAGAGCATCGCGAAGAAGATGCCGATCGCCGCGACCGGCCCGAGCGTGCTGTTGGATTTCAGATCGCTCAGCAGCAGGCAGAGGAGTCCTGCGATCACGGTTCCGCCTGAGGCGAGGATCGGCTCGAACGAGCCCTTCCATGCGGCCAGGACTGCGGCGCCCTTGTCGTGGCTGATGCGCAGCTCCTCCCGGAACCGCGCGACGAACAGCAGTGCGTAGTCGGTGGCCGCGCCGATCACGAGGATGAACAGGATGCCCTGCGTCTGCCCGCTCAGCAGCAGTATCCCGGCCTTCGCCAGCCACCACACGGCCAGCAGTGCGACGCACAGCGCGAACAGGCTCGTCGACAGCACCACGATCGGCAGCAGCAGCGAGCGGTACACGAGGATCAGGATCACGAACACGGCGAGGAGGGCGACGCCGAGCAGCAGGCCGTCGATGCCGGAGAACCCCGCCACCAGGTCGGCGCTGAATCCTGCGGGCCCGGTGATGTAGACCTTCACGCCATCCGGTGCATCAGCCTGCAACTGTGCGCCGAGCGCCTTCGCGGCGTCGGCGAGCTCGGCATCGCTCTGGATGGGGATGAAGGCCTGAGCGGCCATGCCGTCATCCGATGCGATCGCAGGGGAGACCTCATCGCTGATGCCTTCCAGCGACGGTGCATCGGCCACGGCATCCGTTATCGTCTCGAGTTCGGCGTCGGTGAGCTCATCCTCGCCGACGAAGACCGCGATCGCGGGGATCGCATCCCCGTCGTTGAACTCGCCGAGCAGAGCCTGCACCTTCGTGGCGTCCGCGGAGGAGGGGAGGTAGCTGGTCTGATCGTTCGAGGACACCTCGTCGACCTTGCCGAACAGCGGTCCGCCGAGTCCGGCGCCGACCAGCCACGCGAGGATCAGCACTACGGGGATGAGCACGCGCGCCCATGAGCGGCGGCGGATGCGCACGCGCTCGGGTGAAGTACTGTCGTCAGTCATCTCATCCTCAATATAGTTAGCCTGGCGAGAAGAAAGCCTAGCATGAAGATAATGAGGGATATCATCGTGATCATGCCCTCCTCCGACGAATCCGAATCGCGAACCTTCGCACTCGGGTCGTCGATCTACCACGTCGACGTCAGCGATCCGAACGGTGAGCTCGTCGACCGTGCGGGCATGTCAGAGGGCGATATCAGCGAGATCAGTGACCTCATGCAGGCACTCGGCGAGCTCCGCGACGCCGAGCAGAAGCTGTCTGAAGCATCGCTTCGCTACATGAAGCTCAACCAGACGGACATGCGGGCGCTGCATTTCCTCATCGCTGTCGAGAACAGCGATGCGACGGCGACACCGGGTGCGATCGCTGCGCATCTCGGCATCTCGACGGCATCGACGACCAAGCTGCTCGACCGCCTCGAGCGCGGCGGTCACATCACGCGGTCACCGCACCCGTCGGATCGGCGCGCATTGGCGATCGCGATCACGCCCGAGACGCGGCGGTCTGCCATCGAGACGGTCGGACGGCAACATGCTCGCCGGTTCATCGCGGCGGCCAGACTGTCGTCGGAAGAGCGCGAGGTCGTCCGAAGATTCCTCGTGGACATGACGTCGGAGATCGCCCTCGGCGATGTGCCGTGGGCGATCTCCGAAGAAGAGTGATCAGAGCAGGTCAGTGCGCGGCGCGGTACGCGTCCACGATGGTGCCGGGGATGCGACCGCGTTCGGAGACGGTGTAGCCGTTCTCATTCGCCCATTCGCGGATCGCCGCCGTCTCGGGAGAGCCCGCCGCGCGTTTGCGCGATGCGCTTCCGCGCGAAGCAGACGCCGAGGACGCCCGACGAGCGGCCGAGACATACGGCTCCAGTGCTTCTCGGAATGCGTCGGCATTCTCTGAAGTCAGATCGATCTCGTAAGCCGTGCTGTTGAGAGAGAAATGGACGGTTTCGCCCTCTCCGATTCCCAGAACGGTTCCATCGATGTCGTCTACGAGCTGATGCACAATACGTCGGGCCATTTCGTCAGCATACGCGCCGGAGAATGCACCGACAAACGATTCAGATGCTATTCATGACCGGGGTCGATGAGTTTCAGACCGACGATGCATCCGACAAGTCCGAGCAGAAGAAGGATTCGCACCCACGAGATATCCGTATCTCCGGTGATCATGGCGTAGATCACCGTCAATGAGGCGCCGATTCCCACCCACACCGCATATGCGGTGCCGGTGGAGATGTCCTTCATCGCCCATGCGAGGCCGAACATCGACAGGGCGAGGCCGACGAAGAACACGACGCTCGGCCAGAGCTTGGAAAGGCCGTCGGACTTTCCCAATGCAGTCGCCCAGACTGCTTCGAGAACTCCGGAGACGATGAGAATGATCCACGACACGGTCTGCTCCTTCGGAGCCAGTCTTTTCGCTCTCCGGGTACTGGTTCACCTCGTCCGGTGCCGCAGATGGCGACATGATCAAGAATACCGGGCGAGCCTGTGCGATGTCAGGGCAGCAATCCCGCCCGCCGGGCCCGCGCGACAGCGGCGTGGCGGGTCGACGCATCCAGCTTCGACATCGCCGTGCCCAGATACGCCTTGACCGTCCCCTCGCGCAGTCCGAGCTGGGACGCGATCTCCGAGTTCGTCGCTCCGAGCGCGACGCATGCCAGCACGTCTGTCTCCCGGGGGGAGAGGCGGATGGATGAGATCGGACCGGTCGTGACGTCATGCTCGCCGCCCACGACGTCGAGCAGCCGGCTCTCCAGCCGGGCGAGCCGCTCTCTCAACGTCGCATCCGTGACATCGGCTGACACGCTGCGCAGCTCTGCGAAGCTCTCCCGCAGTTCTTCGAGCCTGGCCGGGGAGAAGCCCTGTGCGCGCGGCGCGAACGAGCGCATGCGGCGCTCGACCTCGTCGCGGATGCGGAGTTCGGATGCGACGGAATCGGCGACGGTCATCGCCGGTGCCGTGCTGACTCCGCCCACTGGGGTCTCGTGCCACGCCCCGGCGTAGAGCACGCCGCGAGAGCGGCCGCCCACGACGATCGGGATGGCGAGCAGGGTTCGCAGCCCCTCGCCGAGGACGAAGCCGTCGTAGTCGTGGGTGATCTGCCTGGAGGCTCCGTAGTCGCTGGTCATCCGGGGACGCAACTCGGTCATGGCACGCCCGCCGAGACCGCGCTCGGGGCGGACTCGGAGTCCCTCGAGACTGTGGGTGCGGTTGCCGACGATGCTGGTCACCGAGACGACGCCGTCTTCGAAGAGCCCGCCGAAGGCGACGGGGAATCGGGTGCGGCGGGACAGCTCGCGCACTGCACGAGCGACGAGATCTGTGTCTGCATCCAGTGTGATCGTGGTGCTCACCAAAGTACCTACTTTCGGGGGTGGACGACGCCGTGCCCCGTTTCGTAGCGTCGACCCTACCACTCGCACGGTGCCACCATGCGAGTTCCCGACATGTGGCAAGGAGGCCCCATGACCGACCGAATCGACTCAGAATCGGCAGGTGGAATCGACTACATCGCTGTCGAGGAATCACCTCGATTCCGGCAATTGAAGAAGACGCAGCGCTCGTTCATCTTCCCGATGGCCGCGTTCTTCCTGATCTGGTATTTCGTATATGTGCTGCTCGCCGCATTCGCGACGGATTTCATGGGCCAGCGGGTATGGGGAGATATCACCGTCGGACTGCTTTTCGGATTGGGGCAGTTCGTGACGACATTCGCGATCACCATGGGATACGTCTCGTTCGCGAATCGGAAATTGGATCCGAAGGCGCAGGAGATACGTGAGGAACTCGAGAAGGCGCAGGCTCAGGCATGAATGTCATCCCGATGTCCACCACGACCACAGCCGACAACAATCCGATCCTCAACATCGCGATCTTCGCAGCCTTCGTCGCGGTGACGCTGTTCATCGTCATCCGCGCAAGCCGGAACAACAAGACGGCGGCGGACTACTACGCGGCCGGACGTTCTTTCACCGGGCCCCAGAATGGCATCGCGATCGCGGGTGACTATCTGTCCGCGGCATCCTTCCTCGGAATCTGCGGTGCGATCGCGGTGAACGGATATGACGGATTCCTGTATTCGATCGGTTTCCTCGTGGCCTGGCTGGTCGCCCTGCTGCTGGTCGCCGAGCTGATGCGCAACACGGGCAAGTTCACGATGGCCGATGTGCTCTCCTTCCGCCTGAAGCAGCGTCCGGTGCGGATGGCTGCGGCCATCACGACACTCGCGGTGTGCTTCTTCTACCTGCTCGCACAGATGGCAGGAGCAGGCGGACTCGTCTCGCTGCTGCTCGGCATCGACGGACGGATCGGGCAGTCGATCGTGATCGGCGTCGTGGGCGTTCTGATGATCGTCTACGTGCTCATCGGCGGCATGAAGGGCACCACCTGGGTGCAGATCGTCAAGGCCGTCCTGCTCATCGCCGGCGCCGTCGTGATGACGATCTGGGTACTGGCGCTCAACGGCTTCAGCCTCAACACCCTGCTGGAGGCCGCGGTCGCGAAGTCGCCTGCAGGGGAGGCGGTACTCGCACCAGGGCTCCAGTACGGCGCGAACCCCTGGGACTTCCTCTCCCTCGGCATGGCTCTGGTGCTCGGCACGGCGGGGCTGCCGCACGTGCTGATGCGGTTCTACACGGTGCCGACCGCGAAGGAGGCGCGTCGGTCGGTGGTCTGGGCGATCTGGCTCATCGGCGGGTTCTACCTGCTGACGCTCGTGCTCGGCTACGGCGCCGGTGCACTGGTCGGTGCCGACGCCATCCTGGCCGCGCCCGGAGGTGTGAACTCGGCTGCGCCGCTGCTGGCTCAGCACCTCGGCGGTCCGATCCTGCTGGGCTTCATCTCGGCAGTCGCGTTCGCGACGATCCTGGCGGTGGTGGCAGGGCTCACGATCACGGCGGCGGCGTCGTTCGCGCACGACATCTACGCGAACATCATCCAGAAGAACCGCAAGAACGCCGACGGCACAGCCGCCGATCCGGATCCGAACGGGGAAGTCCGAGTCGCCAGGCGCACGGTGGTCGTCATCGGCATTCTCGCGATCCTCGGCGGAATCGGAGCGCAGGGGCAGAACATCGCGTTCCTCGTCGCATTGGCGTTCGCCGTCGCGGCATCCGCGAACCTGCCGACGATCCTGTACTCGCTGTTCTGGCGCCGTTTCAACACGCGCGGTGCGGTGTGGAGCATGTACGGCGGTCTCGGCTCGGCGATCCTGCTGATCGTGTTCTCCCCGGTGTTCTCGGGATCGGAGACGGCGATGATCCCCGGGATCGACATCGTGCTGTGGCCGCTGAACAACCCCGGC
Organism: Microbacterium profundi; assembly: GCF_000763375.1. Taxonomy (NCBI): domain Bacteria; kingdom Bacillati; phylum Actinomycetota; class Actinomycetes; order Micrococcales; family Microbacteriaceae; genus Microbacterium; species Microbacterium profundi. Next base: position 129,909 of record NZ_JPSY01000002.1, read on the forward strand.
ATCGTGTCGATACCGCTCGGATTCATCCTGGGCTGGCTCGGCACGATCACGAGCCGCACAGCGGAATCTCCGCAGCTCGCTGCCGAGATGGACGTGCGCTCGCTCACCGGGTTCGGCGCCGAGAAGGCGACGGAGCACTAGCGGAGATCAGCCGGAGCAGGAACCCCCGAAGGCCCACACCTCGGGGGTTCCTGTCGTCTATCGCTCCAGGTCGAGCAGATAGCGCTTGTGCTCGGGGTGAGCGCCGTACTGCCCCGGACTGCCGTCGGAGCGCACGACGCGGTGCACCGGCACGATGATCGAGAACGGCGTCAGCCGGCACGCGGTACCGACCGCGCGCGCCGCGCCCGGGCTTCCTGCGACCACGGCGACCTCGCCGTAGCTCATCGTCTGACCCCACTCGATCGATGCGATCGTCTGCAGCGCGGTGCGATGGAATCCGTCGATCAGGCGCCAGTCGAGCCGGACATGCTCGTCGAAGCGCACCGCGTCACCTGCGAAGTAGTCGTCGAGCAGATGCGCGAGTTCATCGGCCGCCCCCGGGTCGGGCACCGGCACCTCGTGGAGTCGGGCGGAGATGCCTTCCAGAAGCCAGGGAACGGTGGGATCGGACGACTCGGAAAGGTCGAAGCGTACGATCCCCTCGTCGGAGAAGACCACGAGTGCGTCGCCGAACGGAGTGGGGGCGAAGTCGTAGCGGAAGGTCATGACCCCATCCTGACGTGCGCGGCCGACGTCCGTGCGTTCGATGCCGCTGGTGGGGGAGAAGAGCCGATTCAGCCCCCGATGTGCAGGAAAAGTGGATCAATCCGGTGAAGCCCGCCCGGGATACCGGGAGTGCGCAGGCTCGGAGCCTAGTCTGTCCTGTGTGTGGCGACGTGAAGAGAAGGCCGCGGATGCCGCGGCAGCGGAAGCCGCGATGACTCTCGGCGACCAACAGGGCGACCAGACGGCCATCGTGGCCTGGCACATCGCCGACGCCGAACGCACCAGACTCCGCGCCGAAGCCGCCGATCTCGGTGGGCCATCGCCGTTGGTCACCTACCGCGACACGGTCGAGGGCGGCATCGACATCTCCCGCGCCCACCCCGGGAGCCTGCCGCAGTTCATCACCGGCAAATCGACTCTGCTCTCGAACCTGTTCCGTGACGAGGTCGGGCTGCGCACCGCACGCCTCGCCGCCGAGCGCATCACGGCCAAGCACACCGAACTGCGCACCGTGCGCGGCATCGAGGCCGTGCATCTCGCCGTCGGACTCGCCGGGTGGCGCATCGGCGGGGCGGACTTCGCCGCCCCTGTCCTGCTGCGCCCGCTCGCCATCCGCCGGCACCACACCGACTTCGAGCTGAAGCTGCAGGGCGCCTTCATCGTGAACCCCGAGCTCGTGCGCGTCACCCGCGAGCACTTCGGCATCACGATCGATGCCGATGCGCTTGCGGCACTCGCATACGACGGCGGGATCTTCAAGCCGCAGCCCGTGATCGACAGGCTGCGCGCGGCGACCCAGTCCATCGACACCTTCACCGTCCTGCCGCGCCTGGTCGTCTCGACGTTCGCAGACGTCGGCGCCGCGATGACCAGTGACGGCAGATCGCTGGATCACCCACTCCTCAACGCGCTCGCCGGCCACGTCGCCGACCGTGAGCAGGTCACGGCGGCCCGCCCCGAACCGCACATCACTAGTGCGGACGATCGCGCCCCCGCCTCGGACACCCTGCTGCTGGATGCCGATGCCGAACAGGAATCCGTGCTGACCCGCATCGCCGCCGGGCACTCGCTCGTGGTCGCCACGCTTCCTGGCACCGGCGGCACGCAGACCGTCATCAACGCGCTGGGCGAGCTGGTGCGCGCCGGCAAGCGCGTCCTCGTCGTCTCCGCTCGTCGCTCGACCCTCGACGGAGTGCGCCACAGGCTGGCGGGCATCGCCCTGGACAGTCTCGCGGTGTCGCCTGCCAGCGTCCGACGCGATCTGGTCCGCGCGATCGGGCGCAACGAGAAGGCGACCGCCCCCAAGGTCAGCGATGTGGACGATGCTCTGGTGCGCCTGCGCACGGTGCTGCGTGACTACCGCAAGGCGCTCACGGCTCCCGTGGCAGGACTCGACGTGTCTGTTCTGGACGCCACCCGCCACCTCGCCAGGCTCGCGTCGCTTCCGACGCCCCCCTCGACGACGGCGCGGCTGAGTACCGAGACGCTGCGTCGCCTCGCCGGTGACCGCACCGCGGCAGCTGGGGCACTGGTGCAGGCGGCACGACTCGGGGAGTTCCGCTTCGGTCCGAACGACTCGCCCTGGTACGGGGTGAGCTTCTCCAGCACCGAGGCTGCTCGCTCCGCGCATGAGCTGGCCGGCAGACTGCACGCTTCGAGCGTCCCCGCCCTGCTCGAGCGCGGCTACGAGCTCATCTCCCAGACGCATATGCGCCCGTTCGCGACGATCGACGAACTGGGGGAGTACTTGCGGCTGATCGAGGGCATCCGCGATTCGCTCGACCGCTTCAGCCCGACCGTGTTCGAGCGGCCACTGGGCGAACTCATCCAGGCTCACGGCTCGCGGCGCGACTCGCCCGGCATGTCCGGCGCGAACCGGCGTCGTCTGCGCCGCCTCGCCAAGGAGTATGTGCGCCCAGGTGTGCACATCACCGAGATGCACGAGGCTCTGCTGCGCATCCAGCAGCAGCGCACGCAGTGGCAGCGCTTCGTCGACGCGGGTGTCGCCCCGGAGATCCCGCTCGGCCTCTCCGACGTGTACGGCTCCTGGCAGCGGGTCAGCGCTGAGCTGGCGGAGCTCGACGTCGCCCTCGGCAGACGTGAGCCGTTGGCGACGCTTCCCGTCGAGCGGCTGGTGCGCACCCTCGCCGGGCTCGCCGCCCGCTCGGATGTGTTCGACAACCTGGTCGAGCGTGCGACCATCCGGGACACTCTCGCGACGCTGGGGCTCGAGCCGCTGCTTGCGGAGCTCTCCGTGCGTCACGTCGCCGAGGATCAGGTCGCGGAGGAGCTGGAGTTCGCCTGGTGGCAGTCCCTGCTCGAGCGCGCGCTGCAGGACGACCGTGCCCTGCTGGGCGCCAACACCGCGGTGGTCGACCGGCTTGAGCGCGACTTCCGCCTCGTGGACGAGGCGCACGCGTCGATGGCGGGCCCACTACTCGCATGGCAGCTGGCCAATCAGTGGCGCATCGCGATCGTCGACGAGCCCACCGAGTCCCAGCATCTGCGGCGTGCGCTCACGCAGGGAGTGCCGTCGACCGCAGAGATCATCAGTGCCGCGCCGACGCTCATGAACGTGCTCGCCCCCGCGTGGATATCTTCGCCGTATCAGGTGCCGGAGATCCCCGACTCGGTGGAGTTCGACGCTGTGATGCTGGTGGATGCTGCGGCCATCAACCTCGCCGAGGCCGCGCCCGCGATCCGCAGGGCGCGCCAGGTGGTCGCGTTCGGCGACCCGGTCACCCAGCGCCCGACGCCGTTCGAGGTCGCTGTCGACGCCGATCGCGAATGGGAGGCGGAGGTTCCGTTCGACGACGTCTCGGTGTTCGAGCGCCTCGCCGAGCTTCTGCCGGTGATGACGCTCACCCGCAGCTACCGCGCCGGTGGCGAAGACCTGGCGGAACTCATCAACGACGCGTTCTACGGCGGCGAGATCATCTCCCTGCCGTGGGCAGGTTCGTACCTCGGGCGCGGCAGCCTCACCGTCGACTACGTCGAGGGCGGCGTCGGCGCACCGGATCCGATCTCGGGCGCTGTCGAGAGCCCTGACGCCGAGGTGGCCCGCGTGGTCACGCTCGTGGTCGAGCACGCCGTGCATCGCCCGTCCGAGTCGCTCATGGTCATCACGGCGAGTGCGCGTCATTCCGAGCGCGTCCGCGCGGCGGTCACCAGTGCGTTCGCCGGCCGGTCGGACGTCGCCGACTTCGTCGGTCGTTACACGGCGGAGCCGTTCGCCGTCCTCACCCTCGAGGAGTCGGTCGCGGAGAGCCGAGACCGCGTGATCTTCTCGCTCGGCTACGGCCTGACCAAGCATGGCCGTGTGCTCAGCGATTTCGGTGACCTGTCCACACCGGACGGTGAACGGCTGCTGACCGTGGGAATGACCAGGGCGCGACGTTCGATGGTGCTCGTGTCGTCCATCCGCCCTTCGTCCTTCGACGACGGACGCCTGGAGCACGGCGCATCCACGCTCATGTCCATCCTGGGCGGACTCGCCGCACGCGGGCGCGACTCTCGTCTCGAGGATCTCGCTGATCCCCTCACCCTCGCTCTCGCACGCGAACTGCGCAGGCTGGGCGCCTCGGTCGACGTCGACTACCGCGGTCTGCTGCCGCTGGTCGCGCAGCACGGCGGCAAGGCCGTCGTCATCGAGTCCGACCCCGAGTCACGTGGAGAGTCGCTGCGAGAGACGCTGCGGCTGCGCCCGCACGTGCTGCGCCGGCTCGGATGGCATTATGTGCGCGTGCATGCGTTCGACCTCTACAGCGACCCCGTCACGGCGGCGTCGCGTATCGCGGCGGTGCTCGGCATCGCGGAGGACACCGTGCGCTCCGACACGGACACGCAGCCGATCGACCTTCCCGGCGATGCCTGACGCGAAGTCGAACGAACCGGCCCGCCAGCGCATCGTGCGGGTTCCGGGCAGCAGGCGTGCCCGGCTCACCCCGGCACCTGACACCGACCCTTCGCCGGACGTCGTGACGAATCCGGCGCGTACGAGGAAACCCCATGGCGACGCCGGCCCGAACGACGCACGCCTGCGCGACGACGTGCCACCGCACTACTGACGGACAACAGCAGGAAGCCCCCACCTCCCGAAGGAGATGAGGGCCCGGGCAGCTGCTCCGGTCAGCTCAATGCATCCCTGCGGAGCGCGTCGCGGATCTCGATGAGCAGTTCCTGCTCGGTCGGCAGGGTCTCCTCCTCGACCGCGGGGTTGCGTGCAGCCTGGCGCTCCTTGTACTTGTTCATCGGCACGACGAACACGAAGTACACGACCAGCGCGACGGCGAGGAAGCTGATGATGGCCGAGATCAGATCGCCGATCGGGAATGTGACCTCCTGGCTGTAGATGCCGGTCATCTGAATGCCGATCTCACCCGTCGCACCCGCGTCGAAGAACAGCGAGACGAGTGGGGTGATGATCGCTGAGACCACAGCGTTGACGATCGCTGTGAACGCACCGCCGATGACGACGGCCACAGCAAGATCGATGACATTGCCCTTGGTGATGAATTCCTTGAATCCCTGGAACACGGGAACCCCCATCTTTCGATGCAGACCTCAGGAAGAGGCTGGAGCCGCAGCAGGCGCCGGGTTGGCACTTGTCGACGGTTCCGATTTCGATGATGACGAAGTATCGGCCTTTCCGCCAGAGCCACTCCGAGAGTCGGTCCGATAGAATCCGGAGCCGTTGAACGTCACACCGATCGATCCGTACTGTTTGCGCAACGCGCCGCCGCATTCGGGGCAGATCGCGAGAGCGTCGTCCGAGAAGCTCTGGACGGCGTCGAACTTGTGGCCGCACGATGTGCAGGCGTAGGCATAGGTGGGCATATCGTCTCGGGTGGATCAGGGTCGCGATGGCGACAGGGTGAGCGTGCGGGTGGGCGTCACGATGCCGGTGACCGGCTGGTCGTGCACCTCGCGCGGGAGGGATTCGAGTACCTCGGAATCATAGATCACGGCGTACACGGGAGGGCATTTCTCCATGGATCCGATGGTCTTGTCGAAGTAGCCGCGGCCCCAGCCGAGCCGCATGCCCGTGGAGTCGACGGCAGCGGCGGGGATGATCATGAGATCGACGTCGTTCACGGCGATCGGGCCGAGAACCTCGCCGGTCGGCTCCGGCAATCCGAAGAGCCCCTCGGAGGTCTCGTCGGTGTCGTCGGCGACCGCCCAGTCCAGCAGGCCGTCCGCGCGCGTGACCGGCAGGAGGACTCGGATGCCGCGCTGCACGGCTGCGGCGACGAACTCCCGGGTGCCGGGCTCTGTCATGGCCGAGAGGAAGCATGAGATCGATTCGGCCGAGTGCGCCTCGATCAGGGCATCGAGCTGTTCACGGATGCCGGATGCCGCGGTCGCGCGCTGTGCGTCTGAGAGCAGTTGCCGCCGCTCGCGCAGCTCGGCGCGCAGCGCGCGCTTCTCGTGCTCGACATCGGTGGACATGCCTCGAGTCTACGTGTCGATGAGTGAGGAGCCCCCGCTAAGCTGGCCTGATGGGACACCAGAAAATGAAGGCAGTCATTCCGGCAGCTGGCCTCGGAACGCGGTTCCTGCCCGCGACCAAGGCGATGCCGAAGGAAATGCTTCCGGTGGTGGACAAGCCGGCGATCCAGTACGTGGTCGAAGAGGCCGCCGCAGCCGGCATCGATGACATCCTCGTGATCATCGGCCGCAACAAGAACATGATCTCCAATCACTTCGACTCCGTGCCGGAGCTCGAGGTGAAGCTCACCGAGAAGGGCGATATGGCCCGCCTCGAGCGCGTCATGAAGTCGAGCGACCTGGCCGACATCCACTATCTGCGCCAGGGCGAGCCCAAGGGGCTCGGGCACGCGGTGCTGCGCGCGAAGGCGCACGTCGGCGACAGCTCGTTCGCCGTGCTGCTCGGCGATGACCTCATCGACGAGCGCGATGAGCTGCTGACCACCATGATCGAGATCAACGAGCGCACCGGCGCGACCGTCGTCGCGCTGATGGAGGTCGACCCCTCGAGCATCCACCTCTACGGTGCCGCGGCTGTCGAGCAGACCGACGAGACCGACATCGTGCGCGTCACGGGGCTTGTCGAGAAGCCTTCTCCGGAGGACGCCCCCTCCAACCTCGCCATCATCGGCCGCTACATCCTGCCGGCAGCTGTGTTCCCGATTCTGGAGCGCACCGAGCCGGGCAAGGGCGGAGAGATCCAGCTCACCGACGCGCTGCAGGAGCTCGCCGCGGATTCGGAGGGCCCTGGTGTCATCGGAGTCGTCTTCCGCGGACGACGCTATGACACAGGCGACCGCGTCGACTACATCAAAGCGATCGTGCAGCTCGCGACGGATCGCGACGACCTCGGCGCCGAACTGCGGCCGTGGCTGAAGGAATTCAGCGAGCGCCTCTAGGCGTTTCGAGGGCGGGGATGCGCATGGATCTGCTGCCGGGGCACCGTCACGGTCCGGTCGAGCTGAGGCTCGTCCGCCCCCGCGATGCCCGCGTGCTGCAGCACGAACTGGTGAACAATCGCTCGTGGCTGCAGCGCTGGGAGGCGACGATCCCGAACGGATCGGCGTCGTTCGACATGCGCCTCAGCATCCGTCGCCTGCTGCAGCAGTACCGCGACGGCGGAGGATACCCGTTCGTGATGGAGCACGACGGCGAGATCGCCGGCCAGCTGAACATCTGGGGCGTCGCGCGGGGGTCGCTGTGCTCGGCGACGATCGGGTACTGGGTCAGCGAGCGGTTCGCGGGCAAGGGCATCACGCCGACGGCGGTCGCCCTCGCCACCGATGCGTCGTTCCGGGAGTTCGGCCTGCATCGGATGGAGATCTGCATCCGTCCTGAGAACGAGGCGAGCCTGCGCGTCGTGCAGAAGCTCGGGTTCCGCTACGAGGGACTCCGACGCCGCTACATCCACATCGACGGCGACTGGCGCGACCACTACGCCTTCGCGCTCACTCGTGAGGATGCACCAGAGGGCGTGCTCAACCGCTGGATCCACGGGCGAGCGCCGCAAGACGCCGCAATGGTTCCGCCGTCGGATCGGCTCTCGATCTGAGAATCGTCCACGCCCGGTCGCGACACGCGCCCGGGGTGAGGGGCAGGGGCGACCGGGTCGCATACCGTTGACCCTATGGATGGGCCGGTGCTGAGCGGGGGCGTGATCGTCCTCGTCGCCGTGCTGCTCTGGATGCTGTATCTGCTGCCTTCCTGGCGCGGTCGCTACCAGTACAACGCCTCCGAACGCAACGCGGTCCGGCTGAACCAGGCCCTGCGCGTGCTCGCCGAGACCAGCGAGACGCCGGCCGAAGTGCACCTCGAGCTCAACGCCCGCACCGCCCACGCCCAGCAGAAGCTTGCGAAACGGCTGCAGTCGGAGAAGGAGTCGGTCGAGCTCGTACGGCTCCGTGAGGAACTCGCAGCGACCCGCACCGACCCCGTCGTGAGGCAGGCGCGTGCCCGTCGGCGGGTGCGTGCGGTCGCGACGGTGCTCCTGATCGCAGGGCTGGTCGTCGCAGGACTCGGCGTGTGGCAGTTGCTGAGCGGCGGCGCGCAGCTGCTCGTCTGGACCGGCGGCTCTCTCGCACTCGTGGCCGCGATGACGCTGCAGAAGATGGCATCAGTGTCACGACGTGCGGCTCGTCGCCCCGTCTCCGTCGTCACCGAGAGCACGGCCGCGGGTCGTGTCTCTCCGCCGCTGCACGATCAGGGCCGTACATCGTGGACACCGAGGCCGTTGCCGGCGCCGCTGGTGCAGGTCGCAGGGTCGGCCACCCAGATCGCGCGGGCCGAGATCGACGCGCAGCAGGCGCTGCGCCGTGCCGCGCGCGTCGCAGCACTTCGCGAGCGTGCGGAGGAGATGGCAGCGCCGGCGCCGGTGTCGCTGCCCGCGGCCAAGGAAGCGACCTCGCCGTACGCGCGGATGGGGTTCGTCGACGACGCCGAGATCGAGCAGCATGTGCGGCAGCTTCTCGAACGACGCGCCGCCGGCTGAGCACCATCGCGACGCAGCCCACCTGTGGAGCGTGATAATCTAACTGAGGTTCACGGGCCTATGGCGCAGTTGGTAGCGCGCCTCGTTCGCATCGAGGAGGTCAGGGGTTCGAATCCCCTTAGGTCCACCATAAGAGTCTTACTAGAATCGCCGTCCTCTTCGATGCCGGCGAGGATCGCTTCGGTGAGACGACCCGAGAGATCTGATCCCAAGAGACCGCCCATATGGGCGGTCTCTTCTTGTTGTGGCCCGGTGTGGCGCGCGGCTTCGGCTTGAGCGCTCGCGTCAGCCGCTGTGCTACCCAAGTCGGCGCTGTAGGCCGTCCAGCCGCGCTGTGCCGCGAGGAGTTCCCTGAGTGGCTGTTTGATGTCGTCACCAATGACGTCATCGTTGGCGACGTAGAGATTGTTGAATATCGCCTGATTCAGCGCGCGTCGTGCGTCGTCGCTGGAGGCGACGTAAAGCGCCCGAACATCGGTAAGCAGCTCGAGGAACGCCTCGATGTGTGCTTTACCCGCGTTTAGGTCTGTGGTGGCAGTATCGAGTTGTTCTCGAACGCTCTCCCGCTCACGACCAAGCTCGCGGAGTCGTTGGCGGATGCGCTCGCTAGGAAGCGAAGCGTCGGCAGCGAGGTCGAGCAGGTTGTCTTCCTTCGCCCGAAGAACGACGAGTCGGTCTTCGAGCTGGGCGCGGCGCAAATGCTCAGCGTTGGCTTCGTCACGCATGGCGCGCTCAAGATTGTCGCGCACGATGTGTATGAACTCGGGGCTGAGTTCGACCTGTTTGTAATGCTCCTCGACTGCGGCTTCGATATTGTCGACGTTGGCGAATGGTGCGTCACACGTGCCGTCCTGGGAACCTCTGCAGAAGAAGTACCAGTACTCGCCGCCACCTTTGCCAACGGAGCGCTGCTGGATCAGCCGCCGGTTGGAGTTGCGCTCAAGGCGGCAGTGCCCGCACCAGATGCTGCCCTTGAGATAATGGGTGTAGCGGCGGCGACGCTCTCCCGACACACCTCGTGTTTCGAGGATCCCTTGCACAGCGTCGAACACCCCCTCGTCGATGAGCGGAGTGTGGCGTCCCTTGAAGACTTCGTCTTTATATGTGATCTCTCCGATGTAGTAGCGATCACGAAGCATCTGTTGGATCTTGGTATCCGAGACTGGCCCAGCAGGCCTTCGGAATTTGTCAAGGCGAGTGAGGCCGGTGGGTGTTAGGCGGCGAGTTGGATCTCGTCGGTTGGTGGCTGGTTGATCCACGCGGCCGGGTCTCGGTCGAGGATCTTCGGTCGCGTCTGTCGCGTCGTGAACCGTTCGGGGTGGGCGCGGCGGGCGGCCTCGAGTGTGGCGTCTCGGTCGCGGTCGATGGCGTCGGCGTGCCCGTAGTGCACGTCGGCGGGCGTGTGCATGCCGATGCCGGTGTGCCGGTGGTGGTGGTTGTAGGCGTGCACGAATTCGTCCAGGAACTGCCGTGCGTGGGCGAGGGAGACGAACCGGTCGGGGAAGACGGGCAGGTACTTCATCGTCTTGAACAGCGCTTCGGAGTAGGGGTTGTCATTGGACACGTGCGGTCGGGAGCGGGACGCGGTCACGCCGAGATCGGCGAGCAGGGTGCGGACGGTCTTCGACGTCATCGAGGGGCCGCCGTCGGAGTGCACGACCTCGGGGGTGCCGTGGATCCCGAACGCGTCGGTCATCATCTCCTTGGCGAGTAGGCCGTCCTCGCAGGCGTGCACGATGGCGCCGACGATGTAGCGGGAGAAGATGTCGATCATCACGTACGCGTCGTAGTACGTGCCTTTGACAGGGCCGGCGAGTTTCGTGATGTCCCAGGTATAGACCTGCCCGACGGCGGTCGCGATCAGCTCCGGCACCTTCCGCGGCGGATGGGTCGCGAGCCGGCGCCGCTCCCGTACCTGCGTGTGCTCGCGCAGCACCCGATACATGGTCGAGACCGAGCCCACGTATTCGCCGCGCTCGAGCAGGATGGGATAGATCTGCAACGGCGGCTTGTCGACGAACTCGTCACTGTTGAGCGTGGACAGCACCAGCGACCGCTCGACGCTCGAGAGCTTGTTCGCTGGGGCAGGACGAGCCGACGGCGGCTCGGGGTCCGGTCGGCGTGCGCGGGAGGCGGCGCGGGTCGCGGTCGCACGCGCCACGCCGGTCAGGGCTGCCGCCTGCCGGGTCGGCACGTCCGCGGCGGCCAGTTCGACGTAGGTGTTCATGAGCGCTTCCCGCGCCGCGGGTCGGTGTCCGCGCTCTTGGAGATCTGCCCCAAGAGCGCGTGCGCTTTTCCCATGATCTCCAACGCCGTCCGCGTCATCGACAACTCCACCTCGGCCTTCCGCAGTTGCGCCTTCAACCGGGCGTTCTCGGCCTGCGCGGCGCTGGGACGACCGACCGCTTCGCCGGGGTTCTTGCCCTCCAGCAGACCCGCGTCGCGCTGCTTGCGCCACTCCGAGATCAGCGACGAGTACAGGCCATGTCGGCGCAGGTATCCCGCGCCCTCACCCGTCTCGCACGCGACCTCGTACTCGGACAGGTACTGCAACTTCTGGCCCGGCGAGAACGAACGCCGACGCGTCGGCCCGTCCGGGATCGAGGGTGCGCTCACGACTCCATCATCGGCCGCGACGACCGCGACCGGGGAACTCAAACTCATCAGATTGGTGATCCTTCAACTCGCCCCACGAGGCGGACTTGCTATAAACCGGTGGACTCACTCAACCCTGACACGTAGGGCTTCGCGATGTGGCGCGAGTGAGCAAGCCGCGATCGGTGAGTTCATCGGCGATGTCCTGGTAGGTGTGGTTTCCGGTGGCGTAAAGCTCGAACGCGAGTTGGACGAATGGTGCTCGCTCGGTGTCGATCGCGACGGTGTTGATCTTTCGCCCGTCGACATTTTCCGTGACGTTGAGATAGCCAAGGGGTGCGCGTCCCAGCGTGCCGCCGTTCTTGGCCTTCTGAGCCATCTTGTACGCGATGTCGGCTCCATCTTCGCGGGAACGGTACTCGTTGAATGCGGCGAGTATGCCGTGCATCAGTTGACCAACGGGTGTCGCGTCGATCGATTCGGTAGCGGAGATCAGATTAACCCCACGCTTCTGGAGGTCTGCCATCACCACCGCGTCGTCTATGCGGTTTCGGGCGAAACGCGACAGCTTGTAGACGATGACGTAGTCGACATCCCGGTCACGCCGAATGCGTTCGAGCATTTCTTGGAAGGCGATGCGCTTTGTCATCTCCGTGGCGGATTTACCCGGCTCGACGTACTCCGCGACGATTGTGAGGCCAAGTTGTTCTGCCTTGCGCTGGCACGAGACGCGTTGGGCTGGGATCGAGATGCCCTCGGGGTCGTAGTCAGTGTTGACCTGCCCCTTGCTTGACACCCGGAGATACGTCACTGCGCGTGATCCGACCGGGACGTCAGCACCCCCGAACGCGGTCGACGTCGTGAGGTTGAGCGCGCCATCCGCTTCGTTCAGCTCAATCACGACAGGTCGTAGAGCTGGTGGCGCGGCAGTGAAAGCGATCGGTGTAGAAGCGTCAAGATTGCTCATTAGGGGCCCTCCTTCGATTAGGTCCTCCGGATTAACCCTCTTCTGGGCGAGGAAGTCCAGTCCAAACGGAGCTTCCACGGCAGTTTCATCGCTGCCGACCGGGGGCGCATGTCCGATGTAGTTTTCACCTCGCGCTAGCGCGTTCATGGGAAGTTCCACGGGCTAGCTGGCGAACGCATGAATGTACCCCTTCACTTCCACGAGGTCATAGATCTGGCGGAGCCGCTCTATCAGTGGCTCGTAGTTCCACTGGAGCGCTTCGAAGTCGACGCCGTGATCAATGCACCAGTCGGCAAGCTCGTTCTCCCAGTCCTCGAGTGGGCTGAGTGCTCGTAGCGCTTGCTCGTGGTTCTCGTAGCTGCCGGCGTGGGCTTCGCGGAATGCCTCCATGAGCTGTGGTGTGGTGGCGTCGACGTCGGGTAAGGAAAGAAATGCCTGGAGTGCGTCATCCTTCTCGATATCCAGGTTGATGAGTTCTTCGCACAGCGCGTCGGTTCCTCCGCTATCGACGGAGGCCGGAAGATGCACTCGGTAGGGGATGCCTTGGACGTACAGGTCCGTGCGGACGAGCAGTTTGTCGAGTTTCGGTGGCAGATGCTCGTTCATGAACTGTCGGCCGCTGCCGTAGTTCTCTCGCTGGACGAGGTACGTGCCTAACCAGTCGATCGCTTCTCTCACGTATGCGTCGGCGCTGGGGCTGCTGTAGAGATGGAGGTACTCGTCGCGCAGCGAGAGGTAGTTGGCTTCTCCAGTACGACCGAAGTTTGCGAGCTCGGATTCACGGCCGAAAGCTCGTCCAAGGACGTGGGCGATCATGCGGGCTGTGCTGTCGCTGATCTCGCCCTTCTCGGCCATCGCCATCGCGATGCCATCTGTAATGCGCTCATTGAAGCGTTGGTGCGCGACTTCGAGACGTCGCCAATCGGCATCGTCTGATTGCGCGGCTGGTCGGGGTTCGTGCTCGTTCATGATCGGCCTCCGGTGGCGAGGACGTATCGCCCGAGGGCGTCGACCCAACCCTCTTGCTCGAAGGGCACCCGGAGGTCGTTGAGTTCGGCCAGCGCTGTTTCGGCTCGGAGTTCTCCGGTGCCGGCAAACCAGCACAGCGCAGTGTCAATGCCGCCGTGGACGCTTCCGGCGATGAGCCGTGCAAGCGTTTCCGAGCGTGCTTCGGGATCCAGGGCGAGCCCCATTTGTATGAGTTGCATCGCCTTGGCGGTCTCGTCTGGGCTGACGGTGGTGATGGTTGATGAGTTCATATCGTTCCTCCTTTCGGTGAGGTAGTGATGGGTTCCGGATACGGGGCAAGCTGACGGTTCATGGACTCCGGTGTGATGACCCAGAACATGTTCGATGTGACGGTTTGGTCGGCGGCGATGGCGTCGCGGATGCGTTTGGCGCGGATGGGATCGGGCACGATCCAGACGATTGCCGGGAAGAGTCCGCGAGCTGCCTGTTCCGTCCCGGTGGCGAAGTATCGCTGGTAGATGCGGCACTTACGGAGCACTGCGGGTATGTGCTCGGTGCCGAGGTCTACTTCGATGAACGAGTGGGTCTCGGTGTGGGCATCTGCGGTGACGACCAGAAGGTCGGGCTTGAGCGTGATCTCCGCAGCACTGCCGCTGGTGAAGCTTCGCCAGCAGGCCGGTTCGAGTTCGAGCTCCAAGAGTTCGAAGCGTCCAGCATTCGCCTGTTCGATCAGGCTGACGGCGGTGTCAGCGACTGCGAGCATGTGCCGCATAAAGGTGCGTCCCGGCTCTTCGTAGCGTCGTCGCCCTCGGTCGCCTCGTCGGGCGCGTAGGAAGCGGTCACCGGCTGCGCCGAGCTGCCAGACGATGAGAGCGGAGCCGTGTGCGATGCCGCCGATGCGCCGCTCCAAGCGGGCGATGACGCGCAACTGCTCGAGCCGGTTCAGGACGCGCGTTGTGCCTCGGGTCGCGCTGCTGACAGTGGCGTGGTCGCCGAGTGGTGCGGCTGGCAAATGGAGTCGTTGGAGTTGGCGGGTGCTCAGGAGCCGAAATCGTTCGACGTCTTCGAGTATGCGAATGTCGCGGAGGCTGAGGTGTTCCTCGAGCCGGGCGACCCGCTGGGCACTCATAGCTGCCTCCGGCCTGTGGTCGGAAGATCCGCTGCAACGCAGCGGGAGTCCCAGCCAGGAAGTGGCCAGAAGGGGCGGAACAGGGGCGACAACGCTGGGGGTTGATCGTGGTGACACGAACGTCGAGCGGAATACTGACCGGATCCCGTCTGCCAGAGGAAGCCGATCATGTTCGCCTCGCCTTCTGGTGCGTTGGTGCCGATGGCGATTGCTGCGTGGCCGCTACTGGCTGCGGCGATGTGGCGGTCGGCTCGGCTCCGTAGAGGCGACGGCTTGCCTCGCGGATGGTCTTGCCTGCGCCGGTCTCGGGGAGCGGCGGGAGGACTGATGCGGAGCACCATTCGGTGGTCGTTCCACCGGCCACGAGTCGCGCATAGACGTGGTGCTTGGGGAGTGCTTTGAAATCTTCAGCGTTGAGCGTTGGCGCTTGCTTCGCCATGTCGTGGGCATCGTCTTGTTCGAGCGGGAAGCAAATTTTGGAGCGGGCGTTCGCATCGAATCCGGAGCGCATGGCGGCAGGCAGCTGCTCTCGATATTGGTGTGCGACGTGGAGGCCAACGCCGTAGGAACGGAAGACACTCATGGCATCCCCGATAGGTGTTGGCAGATGCAGATAGTTCTGCACCTCGTCGATGAAGATCATGCCGGGACGCTTCATCGGGTCTTTCTCGGCTGCGCGCTCAGTTGTGGCCAGAAACAGTTCGGCGACGATAAGGCTCCCTAGCAGCTTGGATGCCCCTGCGCCCACCAGCGCATCGTTCAACGGCACTAAAACGGTCTTTCGTTCCCGGAAGATGTCGCGCAACCGGAAGCGTGGCTGGGACTGCCCGAGGATACGCACGAGGGGCTTTCGCATCACAATTTTGCGAAGCTTATTAAGGCTCGGCGCGATCGCGGCGGCGCGTTGCCCGGGACGCATGGCTTCGAACTCATCCCAGAATGCGGCGAGTGTCAGGTCGCCCTGCACGGCGGCGATGACGGGGCGACGGAACGAGGCATCGGTGAGAAGTCGGGGCAGGTCGATGAGCGTGTAAGGCTCACCGCGAACTTGGCCCGCCCGTGCGAGCGAGAGAAGCGATCCCTGAATCAGGTACTCGGTGCGTGGTCCCCAGCCGTCGTGGAAAACAGCGGCAAGGGCGGAGAGGATGCCGTCGACGACAATGTCTGGATCGCGATCGCCGACGTCGAGCGGGTTGAACCCGACGGGTGCATCCTCGTCGCTGGCGTCGAGTACCACGATGCGACCGGCTGCCTCAGCGGGCGCTGTGTCGAGGATGCGGTTAATGAGCTGCACCTTCGGTTCGATCACGCAGCAGGCGCGCTCCGCTCTGATGTCCTCTTGAATCAGATGCTCAAGCAACGTGGACTTGCCGGAGCCCGTCGGCCCGAGTACCAGGGTGTGCAGGAGGCGGCTCTGTGGGTCGAGGCCTATCGGGCGGACTGGTCCGGGCGCTGTCCCGGTTGCGAATACCCCCTTAGTGCGCGACACGATCTCTGGAACCGGCAGCAGTCGTGGGTGCACGGCCGGAGCGCCGGGGTAGTCGCGCTCGCCGAGCGGCCATCCGAGTAGCGGTACGAGTTCGTCGACGCGGAGGCGAAGTTTGCTCCCACCACCGGGGCGTCCGGACTTCCAACGTGACGCCGAGTCACGAACCAGCGACAGCCGAACACCGGGGCTCTCCAAAGGCTGGAACGCACCGAAGACCTCCCAGGTGAAGGCACGGGTTCGTTTGACCGTCTCGGCAGTGACGCCAATGCGAAGCGTCGTTTCGAAGCGAACCTCAGAAGCATGCTCGTGTAGACGTTTGCGTGTATCTGTTGACGCTGGACGTGCGCCGTCGAGGATCCGCGAACCGAGTGGCTGGAGTGGGTCGAGGGGAGCGCCCGACAACTGTTGAGGCCGACGAACCGCACCCAGTACGACCTGGATGCCGACGACTTCCTCCTTCCGGCGGCTGGCCAGCGCCTGATAGATGCTGCCGACGATCTGCTCCGGTTCCACGTCCGCCAGTGGCAGCCCTCCTGGGCGGGCCGTTACTCGGTTGACCGTGGCCATGTCGGCGCGTTTGGCGGCCTCAAACCGGAGTCCGGGCGCCATGCCGCCAAAGAGCCGTTTCAGGCGGTGAACCGCCGTTGGGGCGCAGCCAAACGTCGCGACAATGCCCTCGTTACGGGCCTGCAGCTCGAATGCCACGGGACGCCGGATGTCGCTTGAAGCAAGGCGCATCAGCATGACAGCAACTGTCGAGGCGCTGAGCGGTCGGGCGAGAAAGAGCCGTGTGAAAACGAATGAGTCAGGCATGGCTGGCCTCCTCGTCTGTATGCGTTGTCGCGTGCGCTTGGGCAGCAACTTCGAGGCGTGCCTGCTCGAGGCCCGCAACCGTGATGATCTTCGCGACCTGTTCGGGACGGAGGTCGTGGTTGAGCTCCGAAAAGACCCAGACACGGCGTCCTTGAGTTTTGCGATAGCGGCGCTTGCCGCGGGCATGACTGGTCATGCGTGAACCTCCTTCCCACCTCGGCTTTGGTTTCGCGTAACGGTCGCGGAAGGACGTTGGGTTCGTCGATAGGCATAAGCCGGTTCGACGTAATGGGGACTGTTATGAACTCGAACGCCTGATTTGTCAATCGTTTTGAACGGGCGCGAGCGATGTCAAGCTGTGTGGAGTCACGCGGCCTTGTTTTGTGGTTTCTCGTTGGGCAGGTTGATCCCGACCGTGCCAGCGGGTGTGGGTGTGCTCGGGCGGGCGCGGAAGCGTTCCGGGTGCGCCTCGAAGTAGCGTTGCAGGGCGTGTTCGCGTGTCTGCCAGGCCTCGCGCCAGGATCCATCGTGGACCTGGGACGGGGAGAACAACGCGATACCGGAGTGCTTGTGCTCCTGGTTGTACCAGGGCACGTACTCGCCGAGATATGCCCTGGCGGAGTCGAGGTCGGCGAAGACTTTCGGGTAGCCCGGCCGGTACTTCATGGTCCGGAATCCCGCCTCGCTGAAGGGGTTGTCATCGGACACGTACGGCCGGCTGTGTGACAGTTCAGTGCCGTGCTGCTCTTTCAGGAAGTCTCGCAGCAGGTTCGATTTCATCGCGGCGCCGTTGTCGGCGTGCACGATGCACGGCGTGCCGTGCATGGCGATCGCCTGCGCGAACATCTCGACGGCGAGGTGGTCGGCCTCACGGTCCTCGACCCGCCATCCGACGATCTCACGGGAGAAGATGTCGGTGATCTTGTACGCCTTGAACACCACCCCACGCCACGGCGAGTACAGGTCACTGATATCCCACGTCCAAACCTGCCCGGGGCCGGTCGCCTTCAGCACGGGTTTGTTCCGCGGCGCCGTGCGCTCCTTACGAGCCGGGACCTTCGGGCGCAGCATCTGGTCCTCGATCTCCGCTGCGATCCGCCACCAGGTGCGGCGGGAGCCGAGCATGATCCCTTGGTCCCATGCCGAGGCGAACGCGTGATCGACGGAGTTCTGTCCCGCCCACCCGGACAGGATGTGCTCGGTGATCTTCTCCCGGTCCGGCTCGCTGATCCGCGACTGGTACGCCCGCTCGGTCTGCGGGATCGGATCGGCGACCCGGTCCCGCGGGTGCTGCCGGTAGTGCCACGTCGACCGGGACACCCCCGTCAGCTCCAGCGCCTGCCGCTGGGATCCGGTGATCCAGGCCAACTCCGCCACGAGGTCGTTCTCCATGCTCAGGAACTCGACGGATCGGTCGTCGTCGGGATCTCGGCGGGCTCTGGCTCGCTCATCGCGTGCAAGAGCCCGATAGCTTTTCCCAGCGCATCGTTGGTGTCCTCCAGCTCCCGCACCCGCGCGGTCAACCGCGTCACCTCGTTCTCATGCGCGGCGCGTTCTCTCGCACGCTGCTTCTCCAGCGCGGTGCGCTTGCTCGGTGGGATCGTCATACCACTACCTTCTCGCGGGACCAGCCCCCGGTCGAGGTCACCCTCGAACACCGCGTCGCGCCACCGCCGCAGCCGGGCATACGACACGCCCCGCGCGGCGAGCCACGGCCGCTTCTGACCGTGCGGCTGCACCTGATACTCGTGCACGATCTCACGGATCTCCGTGGCCGTGAACCCTGGACTGACAGTCATCACCCTGACTCCCTACTGATCATGAACGACTCACAACCAGCTTGACAAAGAGGGGCGTTGTCTATTCCACAACGACATAACAGAGGTGAACCTGCTTGAGCTTCTCATCGCCCACCCCACCAGTAGCGGTAGGCCCAGACCGCGGCACACAAGATAAGCGCGATGGCAGCGATCAGCAGCAACCAGCCCCAGAATTGGGCGAGGAGTTCGAGCGCGAGCCAAAGGGCGACGATGCCGCCGAGGACGAGCAGACAGGCGCGGAAGAAGCGCTGCACGATGTTTGGGGGAGTGTCGTCGGCCATCACTCATCACCTGCTCCCTCATGTGCGGCCATGCCGCGGGTGAAGTCGCTGGGCACTGGGTAGCCAGGGATGGTGATATCGGCGTCACATTCGTTGCCCCATATCGACCAATCGGCATGACTGTTCGGGCGCTGACGCGCGAACAGTTCCAAGTACGGGCCGTCGAGGACGCGCTCGATGAGCGGGATCATTTCCTCGGGTTTATGCGAATGGCCCTGACGTGGGAACAGCAGCGTCGAGCGTTGCCCACGGAACTTGAATGGTGCGCGACCGCGCACGCCGTGCAGCAGGATCTCGTGGGAGCCGCGGAAGTAGTTCCCGAGTCCCATGTAGTACTTGTCCCAGACGGCGTTCGTCTTGTACTCGAAGCCCCACGCCTTCATGACTTCGAGCGCCCCAGGTAGGGCGGCGTTCGTCGTCCACAGCAGAAGTGTGGCGTTGTCAGCAGCCAGGTCTGCGACCGGTAGTGCTTCTATTCGCGCGAGTGTCATAAGTTCGTAGTGCTTGACCGCTCCGCGGGCGCCCTTCTGGGCGATGTCCCATGGCGGATCTGCGTAGATCACCGCAAACTTCTTGCCCTTGTACTTGGTGGTGGTTGTCATGTCGATGTACTCCTCTCTCGGGCTCGCAGATGGCGCGAGCTGTGGAGACGGTTGACTGTGCACTAGCCCGAATCGGCCGTCAATCTTCTAGTCGCGAATGATGTGCTTTTTACGTCATTCGTGGATAGGGAGTCGTGTCCGCTGCCTTTCGACAGCGGACACGGCCTTGACCTCACTGGTCGCAGATGATCAGCTCCGTGTCATGCACATCCAAGGTGGTGATGTACATGGCCCGATCAGCAGGGCTGAGATTCGCGAACACCGAACCCGGGACGAAGAGCTTCTTGGTCGGGTACTTGTCCACGAACTCGAGCAGCTTGCCGAGTCGCTCGCCCGATGAGCCGGTGCCGGATACGTGTGCGGCGAACAGGTCACCATCTGTCGTCAGCGTGATGCCCTCTCGTTTGGCCCACTCTGCGACGTTGTTCAGCTGTTCATCCCACCGCCGTCCGCCGTACTGCTCAGGAGCGGCCATCGGTATGGTGCCGATTTCCGTGATCCAGAGGAGTGCACCGACCGACGCAGCCTCCCTCTCGTTTGGTGATGTCGTCATATCGCCCTCCTTTCATGAGGTCTGGCTTCCCTCGCGGGCTGCCTATTCAGTTGTGGTTCCTCACCGTGGTGAGGTCTGGAGCCCACTTGGAGCCAGGCGTATTGGTGTGCGCCAATTCCAAGCGGAAGTCAATGTTCTGTTCGGATATGTCGTGAAGATCACAACAACGGGTGCTGCTGGTTGTTCGGCTAGGGCGGTTTCCGTGACCGCGGCTGACGCAGCGCTGAGCGTCGGGCACCACGCCGGCCTGTGGTGAGCGAGTGCATCAGGGCCGCAGCCGCGAGCCCAGGCGGGCTGTCGGTCGCGATGCGCGTGATGGTGACGTTGGTACGCGCCGTCAGCATGACGGGTGGGTTGGCGTTGAGGACAACCGTGTGGATCTGTCCGGGGAACTGCGCCATCTCGTCATACGGCTGCGACGGGTTGGCGTCGGTGAGTTCGAAGTCGGAGAAGATCGTGCAGCGGACGATGCCACCATGAGCCCGGGCTAGTCGGTTGGCTGCGCCCATCGCGGGGGCAAGCGCACTTGAACCGACAACACTCGAGGGGGCGGTCAGCGAGGCCAATACCTGGGCGCGACTCGTCGCACGGTCGAGCCGGTGGGGGTTGTCGAGGCCGATGCTCGGGTAGTCGAAATGCGCGACCGCAACTTGCTGCCGAGAGGAGGTCGTCCACTGTGCCAGCAGCTGCACTGCCCGCCGGGCTTCCGAGTACCGGTTCCCGACTGGGTCGTTGCCGGCGAGGCCGCAGAGTGACCAGGAGTCGTCGAAGATGAGGATGTCCAGGCACGGCTCGACGGGATCGAGGCCGGGCCAGCGCAGTTGTACTTCGGTGCCTGGTGAGGGTTGTGAGCCGAGGGTGCCTCCGTTGCTGAGGCCGGGAGGAAGCAGTAGCGAACTCATGACCGGGTGTCCTCTCGTCGTGGGGTCTGGCCGCCGATACGAGCGGTCGCCGGGCCGTGGCCGGCGTGGCTGGGGTTGCGCCGAAGGATGCCCCACTTCAGCGATCGCACGCGGCGTTCAGCCGCCTCGCCGCGAGCGGAGTGTTCGAGGGTGATGCTCTCTGCTTCGGCCTCCGCCCCAGCAGCTGATCGCAAGGCCGGGTGGCCGCTCAGCGTTAGGTGCTTCTGGGCTGTCTGGTTGTAGTCCGCATCGGCATGGTCGAGGAGATCAGCAACCTCGTCGGCTCCGGCGTAGGAGACGAGGAAGGAACCCCCGGCAACGGCGAGAGCGATGCCGCCGAACACGATGCCCACGAACGGATCGTCAACGGCAGAGCGGAGGGCGGCGATGCCGACCCCGATCATGCTGGCGGTGACGACCGCGAGCATGAGCATTCGGCGAAGCACACCGCCGCTGGGCTCGATGAATAGGTGTGGAAACTCTTGCTGCGCTTGTGACGGATCAGGAACGGCGAGTTGCCGTTGGCGGCGCTGCTCACGGTCGCGGACATCGACGCCGATAAGCCCCGCGGCAATAGTTGCGATAGCCGCACTACTGGCGAGCGCGATGGCGATGGCCGGCAATTCGCCCAGCCAGATTGCGGCTGTGCCGAACCCCGCGACGTCGCCACAGAGCAGTCCCGCTTTACCGGCCTGGTACCAAAGCTTGGCGCCCTTTGCGCGGCGACGGAATGGGGCGAGCACGTTGGTCGTACGCACAGCCCGCTCGCGGGCCGCGTCGACCACTGCTCGGTTCGCGGCGATCAAGGCCTCGGCCTCAGCCGCGGTTGTCCGGAGCTTGGCGGCTTCGATCGCCACTTTGCGGGACGTGTTGTCGGCGGATGCTGACCACAGATGGTGCTGTTCTTCTTGGAGTTCGTCGTACTCGTCCTCGACCCAGAGGTGCCCGATGCCATCGGGGCGGGCAAACACGGTCGCCTGCTCCGCATGCGGGATCGTCACGCGAGACGCAGCATCCTCGGCGTCGTCCGCAACAACCAGCGGGTCCAGCGGCGTGGTGTTCGTCTTAGGAGTTGTCGCCACGGTACTCACCGCCCCTCGGTGGATACGTGGCAGGTGCTCGCGCCGGTGTTCCGGCAGATCTGCTCCCAGAACGCCGTCAAGTTCGCGATCACCGACGACGGCAACTCGCCCGTGCCCTGCTTCCCGATCCCGATGATCGATAGCTCCGCGCCGGAAAGATCGGGCACCTGCTGCTGATCTGCGAGCGCTCGGGCGGCGTCCGCGTTGGGCACCGACGTCGGGTCGATGCCGATATTGAGGGCACCGTCGGTCACCAGCACGTTCGTCAGGGCATGACCCGGGTAGGCGGTGTTCGTCTGCTGGAAGAGTGCCAGCATCCCGAGCGGATCCGAACCATAGCCGGTGACATCCGTGAGCGCTCGGTCATAGTGCTCGGTGATAGTGGCAAGCGTCTGGTCGGCCAGCTTGCCGGCCTTACGGAGCTGGGCGTTCTCGGTCGGCGCATCCACGATCAGGTCGCCGTCGTAGAGCATCATGGTCGCGCCGGTCGAGGAAGCGAACGCGAAGGCCCGGAGATGACCTCCGCAGATGGCGGTACGGCGTACTTCGATGGCGATTGCGTCCAAGGTGCCGGTGTGCACTGAGTCGGACTGGAACGAGCCAGATACGTCAATCGCAGTGGTCGAGGCGATCGACTTCGCGGGACATGAGGCGGCGAGCTGCTGATCTGCCTCGGCCGTGCCATGGGCACCGGCACATGACGCCAGCAGAAGAACCGAGGTGAGGGCAAGGGCCGCACCGAAAGCGGTGCAGCGTACGGTGGAAAGAGTCATTAGAGTGCTCCTGATTCATGTCGCAATGAGTGAGAGAGACGTTCGGGTAGCAGGTAGGGCTTCGTTGGTGCGAAGCGCTTTCCCTTCGGCACGCATCTGTGGATCGCCGTCGCCTGTTCGAGTGGCGCTGGATCGAGAGGTGCTCGGGTGTTCGTGGTCATGGGCTCAGCCTGATCGCGGTCGTTGACAGACGGGGCGCGAGGGCAGTGTCGATGTGGCAGTGCTCTGTCAGCGCCCACTGAAAGGGCTGATGACCGGGGAAGGGGAGAACGCCCGCACCGAAAGAATCGGTGCGGGCCAGAGGCCCATCGTGTATGGACACGTGGAACGCTTTGGAGGTGGAAGGTCAGCACTGACGCGCTCGATACGATGAACTATGTCCGATCTGGGAGTCACCGTTACCGCGAGTCGAACACGTGTGCTTCATGAACTGCGCCTCCTCCTGCACTGGCAGAAACCAGGAGTCCACAAGGTTGGATGGCGCTCACCGAAGGATGTCAGCACGGAAGTCGGCTGCTCTGAGACCAACCAACTCTTTCGGGAGATGAGCGCCGTCGATGACGATTGGACAGATGCTGACACCTGGGACTTGCTACACAGTCGTCTGAAGGGGCTTGCCGAATACGGTCGGGAGCGGGCCGCTCTGCGTCATCTGCTTCGCATCACCCCAGGGCCGGCAAACAAGACAAAGACGGGTCAGACGGAGAAGCGCTGGCGGCAAACTGAGGCATGGAAAGAGCTCGGAGCCGTGCTACCGGAGCAGATCCGCCAGGATCGCGATAACGCAGTGATCGACCGGCTCGCCGGACACCTGCTCGCAGAGATCGAACTAATTGCCCGAGAAACACGCGCAACCCGTAGCGGCGTCTGGCCGGAGCGTGTCCAGCGGGAATTGAGGCGGCGGATGGAGCTGTTGCCCGAGCACTATCCGCAGCATCTGCGTACCTCGTTGCTTGCCCCGCTCCTCGACGCACATCCTGAGCGTCAGGAACGGACCCAGACAGCTGAGTCAGGAGTGCCCGAGTTGCCTCGACTCTGGCGCGATGAGACGGACGACGTCAATGGACTTTTGGAGGCGCCCGGTGCGCGCGTGGTCATCTACGGCCTGCCGGGGACGGGTAAGTCGACCTTGCTCCGTGGCGCGGTGCTTCGGCACATGGAAGTGCACCCAACGGCAGTGTCGCTATTCTTGCCGCTCACTGAACTGGCCGACGAGCTTCCTGAGTATGCGCTGCCCGTGGGGGAACTCGTGGCGGTGATGCTGACGATTGCGGCGCGTACGTATGGGCCTCTCGACGATGCAGCGCGCAGCAAGGTTGCTCGTGCACTCCTCGAACGGCGGGATGCGCTGGTGTGTCTTGATGGCTTCGACGAAGTGCCGGATGGCGCCCCCCGCTCGCGATTGGAGGCAGCATTGGAGGTGCTGGGGATGCTTCCGGGAAGTATCGTGCTGTCAGCGCGGCCATCCTCCCACATCCAGATACGCGGCGCGGCGGGCTCGGACGTCGTCTGGACGGGCCGGATGCGCAGCGAGCGCATCCGGCAGCTGCTCGATCTCTGGTTCCCTGATCCGGATGACGAGCGGAAAGCGCGAACCCTTGACGTGATAGGCAAGGGCATGATCGCCGACATCGCTGACAGCCCCTTGCTCCTTGGATTTGTCGCCTACGTGGCGGGCTTTTCCCGAGACTTCCACACCATCGCGGATCTGTACGACCAGTACATCCCTACGTGTCAGGGTTGAGTGAGTCCACCGGTTTATAGCAAGTCCGCCTCGTGGGGCGAGTTGAAGGATCACCAATCTGATGAGTTTGAGTTCCCCGGTCGCGGTCGTCGCGGCCGATGATGGAGTCGTGAGCGCACCCTCGATCCCGGACGGGCCGACGCGTCGGCGTTCGTTCTCGCCGGGCCAGAAGTTGCAGTACCTGTCCGAGTACGAGGTCGCGTGCGAGACGGGTGAGGGCGCGGGATACCTGCGCCGACATGGCCTGTACTCGTCGCTGATCTCGGAGTGGCGCAAGCAGCGCGACGCGGGTCTGCTGGAGGGCAAGAACCCCGGCGAAGCGGTCGGTCGTCCCAGCGCCGCGCAGGCCGAGAACGCCCGGTTGAAGGCGCAACTGCGGAAGGCCGAGGTGGAGTTGTCGATGACGCGGACGGCGTTGGAGATCATGGGAAAAGCGCACGCGCTCTTGGGGCAGATCTCCGAGAGCGCGGACACCGACCCGCGGCGCGGGAAGCGCTCATGAACACCTACGTCGAACTGGCCGCCGCGGACGTGCCGACCCGGCAGGCGGCAGCCCTGACCGGCGTGGCGCGTGCGACCGCGACCCGCGCCGCCTCCCGCGCACGCCGACCGGACCCCGAGCCGCCGTCGGCTCGTCCTGCCCCAGCGAACAAGCTCTCGAGCGTCGAGCGGTCGCTGGTGCTGTCCACGCTCAACAGTGACGAGTTCGTCGACAAGCCGCCGTTGCAGATCTATCCCATCCTGCTCGAGCGCGGCGAATACGTGGGCTCGGTCTCGACCATGTATCGGGTGCTGCGCGAGCACACGCAGGTACGGGAGCGGCGCCGGCTCGCGACCCATCCGCCGCGGAAGGTGCCGGAGCTGATCGCGACCGCCGTCGGGCAGGTCTATACCTGGGACATCACGAAACTCGCCGGCCCTGTCAAAGGCACGTACTACGACGCGTACGTGATGATCGACATCTTCTCCCGCTACATCGTCGGCGCCATCGTGCACGCCTGCGAGGACGGCCTACTCGCCAAGGAGATGATGACCGACGCGTTCGGGATCCACGGCACCCCCGAGGTCGTGCACTCCGACGGCGGCCCCTCGATGACGTCGAAGACCGTCCGCACCCTGCTCGCCGATCTCGGCGTGACCGCGTCCCGCTCCCGACCGCACGTGTCCAATGACAACCCCTACTCCGAAGCGCTGTTCAAGACGATGAAGTACCTGCCCGTCTTCCCCGACCGGTTCGTCTCCCTCGCCCACGCACGGCAGTTCCTGGACGAATTCGTGCACGCCTACAACCACCACCACCGGCACACCGGCATCGGCATGCACACGCCCGCCGACGTGCACTACGGGCACGCCGACGCCATCGACCGCGACCGAGACGCCACACTCGAGGCCGCCCGCCGCGCCCACCCCGAACGGTTCACGACGCGACAGACGCGACCGAAGATCCTCGACCGAGACCCGGCCGCGTGGATCAACCAGCCACCAACCGACGAGATCCAACTCGCCGCCTAACACCCACCGGCCTCACTCGCCTTGACAAATTCCGCATCGCCTTGACGTTCGAGCGGATCTGGAAAGCATCTGGGGCGCAAGAAGTCGACGATGTTGTGATCAACGACCTTGTCCGCATCGTTACAGACCTCGCTTGGCAGATGGCCGACGGTTCGGGATTTGCCCGAGACGCTGGAGATTCGCGCCGCGGAGCAGGCTGGCGAGAAGTCGCAACCTTGGACGCACTCCTCAATGCGACGAAGAAGAAAGACCGTGACAAAGTCAACCGACTGATTCGCACAGAGGGTCTCTTTACGGTCGCCGATCATGCAGCGAGTCGTCTACATACGTCATATCGCTGGGTCCATCGAACCGTTCAAGAGCATCTCGTTGGGATGCATCTGCGTGCCAGCCTCAGCGCCGATTCCCCGGACGGTCTCGTTGAGGAAGTCGCGTCCCTTCTGGAGCGCGGTGATGACTGGTCGGTGACGATCACCCATCTATACGCAGTCCTTCCTGGTCCGGCGCGCATGGCATTGATGAAATGGTTGGATACTCACGACGATGATCCCAAGCTTTTGTCCGGAACTGCGGGGAAGCTGCTGTCGACGTTGATCGAGCAGTCTGACCTGTACCCCGGGGTCGGAGACTACTTTCTTGAGCGCGACCGGATTGCAGGTGGCTGGCAATCCCGTCTGATACTTGAGCACAGGAAGGCGCGAGTCGAACTCCTCCAGGCAATCATCGACGGGGACGTCATAGACGATTGGCTACCATTGAGCGCCTCGGCGGAGAACTTGGAGATGGCGTACCTGAAGCAACTAATCGCGGCACTGCAGGTGCGTCCAAACCACAATGCCCCACTCCTGGTCGAAGCCTGCATGCTCCTTGCGCGTCACTCAGCTGATGACGGCGCCGAAGCATACGTCGACGCTGTTGAGGCTGGCCTCGTTGGCCTCGCAGATGAATGGGAGGAGGACATCCGAGCGAATGTGGACGCAGCACGCCTCGCGCGCCGGATCGCGAAAACGAGCATGCCGGAGCCGCGCTGGCGACTGGCGCACTTCTTCGCTCGCGCCTTGAAACTGGATCCGGCACCCTTCATCGGAGACGAAGGGCCTCTTACCTCAGCGGAGTTCTACGCTGTCTATTTGGTCGAGAAGCAGTATGGTCCCAGCGCATTCAGACAAGGAAAAGTGCTGGCTGCCGCGATTGCTGGAGAGTACGGGGATGTCCTCGCCTATCTCTGTGCAAAAGGGCTATCAGCGGAGGCGATTAGGGAGACGGTCAACTACCCATGGGCAGTTGTTGGCGCCTGGGAGTATGTGATCATCCACGGCGGCAACGCCACTGACACCGCCCTGATCCGCGAAGAGCCACAGCGTTCTGAGCAGGTGCTGACCCAGTACCGTTCTGAATGGCGAACCGATGCAGAGCGAATGCGACAAACGTACCGGGCAATTGGCGATATCCTCCTTTCTCCAGACACGATCGCAGTGCCCAATGTTGTCGAGCTGTACCGAAGGGTCATCTGCGATCCCGATCGCCGACCACTGGACTATGTGACTGCCCGGGTCGACACGATCGACCTTGAACGAGTAGTCCGTAAGGCTCTCCGGCACCGTGGACTTGAGCTGGTTGTAGTGGAGATCCTCCAGACAGACCCCGCCACTTGGGCAACCGCCGAGGGGCGAATTGACGTCATTGCCGAGTACGCCGAAAGCGTTCGTCGAATGCGCGCTCCGGGGTGGACGGATGCGCAGTATGAAGAAGCGTGGGACGCATTGACCGACTTGTTCCTGCGTGTGGTTGACTGGGGCGCTCGAGCAGGTATGCCGATGATGCCCCTCTTCAACATGTCTATAATCGAGGCCCCACTTGTGCGGGACAGCATCTACGAGCGACTTGACGTGAACACGCTACGCCAACCAGCGAATCTCGCGTGGTTTGACGAGGCCATGGAACTCTTCGACCGTGGTGTCTGGCGCGCGCGTCGACGAGAACTCTTGGCGCCGATCTTCCAGTAGTTTGAACCCACCGTTTCGCTCATGAGCACTATCTGTTCAAGGCTCCGGTCGCCGTATTATTTACAACGCTCGCGAACGGAAGATTGACGCCGTACAGCATCGGCCCATAATCGACCTCGCTCCTCATTGGCATGCGGTGTAGACGAACCCATCCCGGGTTCATCCGCCGCTCCTGATGAGGAGGCTCACCATGAGTGAGAACAACCCCGTCGCCGAACCATCGGCGACATCCAGTCCGGTGCGAACCCTCGCGGTGCGCATCACGGACGACCTGCGGGCGCAGTTGGACGTCATCGCCCAGCTCAACGACCGCAGCGTCACCGAAGAGATCCGGCTCGCGCTGGAGTCCTGGATTCAGACCAGCAAGTCCGATCCCAACGTGCTCCAGCGTGCCGAGACGGTCAGGGCCGAGATCGAACGCGAGGCGAAGACCAAGCAGAGCGCGATCGAGGCCATCTTCGGTGGCACGGGAGCGAAAGCGTCGCGTGCCAAGTCGGGCTCTGCCTGACACCAAGAGCTCCCTCTGAACTGGGGAGCAGAGGGGCGGCTCGTCTGGGGATTGCAGTGCGCAGCCAGCGCGCTCTCCCCGGGCGGCTGCCCTCAAAACCACTTGTCCCTCGTTGCTGCCCCGCGGCTTGTCAGAGAACACCAGAGTTCTCGGCCGCGACAACAGTAAGGAGGTGGGACCGATGGTCACTACTATCGTCATCCCGCATAGCCAGGCCAGCGAGCCACGCGTCGAGGAGTTGGCCAGCATCGGCGACTTCCAAGAAGTCGCGGGTGGCTGGCTCGAGCCGTTCGACATACCGGTACTCGGCATCACGTTCTGGGCAAACGAGGCGGCACCCCGCCAGCACGAGCGTATGAACGGTCGGGCAACGGCACTGTGCTGGTACTACAACGTCCGAAGCGATACGGCAGGTGCCATCGTCGGCGACGTCGTTGTTGCTGGCACGGTCACCCCTGATGGGAGCGCGGAGATCCCGGAGCCGGTGCTTGACGGACTACTGAACCCACACGAGTTCGTTGTGCAGATCAGCCCGCACGACGACGGAGTCTGGCGTGACACCTATGCTCGCTTCGGCAATGTCTACGAGGCAGCGCTCTGGTGCATGCTATTCGCTCACTCCACCGATCCCGGACCCGGCTTCCGCTTTACCGTTCACAAGCCCACGGAGGAATCGCACGGTGCGTGGGGAGGTGGATCATGGTGACCGGGATCATCATCCCAGCGGATGCCGAGCAGCCACTCGAGCAACGCGAGTTCGCGGGGCTTGAGGACTACCGTGCGGCCGTCGGTGGGTGGATTGAAGCGATCGACCTACACGACCTCGGCGTGACCATCTACGTCAACGAAGAAGGGCGTGTACGGCAACTGCTGTTCAACTCCCGAGCCTCGTTCCTGTGGTGGTACCACGTGCCTGCAGCACGCCAGACGGCAGTGCTCGCCGGTAGCGCGGTCGTCGTCGGTCTTCCTGACCTAAATGGCGAGAACACCGATGTACCAGACGCCGTGCGCGGACTACTACTCGCACACACGTCCTACCGCGTCGAGGTTCGAACTACCGGTGACCCGAAGTGGTACGGCAACCAGGCGATCTATCCCGATTACTGGGAGGCGGTCGTCTGGGCGATGGTCACGCTCGAACCGTGGACTTTGGCCGAGGATGTTCGCGTCTTGCCGGTCGAGGACGCCAGCGACACCGGAGGAGCGGCGTAAGCGACTTCGCGTACCTCTCCGCTACGGCGGCGACTGCCCAGCTTTGAGCGCTCCTGAGCGTTCGGCTGGAGCGGTCGCCGCCTTTTCAAATGGTGAAGACGCCCCAGTGGAGAGGTGATGGGCACCATACAAGACTGCACCGGGTAACCCCGCGTTGGTGAAAGGGTTCACGAAAATCCCTGTTCATGCAATAATAAGCGCAGTATTCATCTTCCGGTTCGAGGTCTCTCCCGGAATCGAATCACCCGAAGCGCATCGGCCCGCTGTCCGCGGTCGCCGATACTCTGAGAGAACGCTTTGTGGATAACTGCGCCGACCGCCAGGTTGTGGAGAAAGGAGCACGCATGATCGGTTACCCCTGCCCGAAGGCTTTCGCGATTGCGTCGCTTGTTCTGATGCCAACTTCACGTGCCTCGGCAGTCGGGAGTTTTGTCTCGTGACGACTCCGCTCAGCGACTACCAGGCCAAGTACTTTGCTCACGAGCTTCAACGAAGCTACGCCAACGACCACGTAGGGAAGCTCGCTGGTCTCCTTTTCGACGCGCAGGTCGAGCCCAAGCCGCATCAGATCGATGCGGCTCTCTTCGCGCTACAGACGCCGTTCCTGCCCGGTGTGATTCTCGCGGACGAGGTCGGGCTGGGCAAGACGATCGAGGCGGGGATCGTCATCTCGCAGTACTGGGCGGAGCGGAAGCGCAGCATCCTGATCGTGGCTCCGTCGAGTCTGCGGCAGCAGTGGCAGCAGGAGCTATCTGAGAAATTCTTGATCCCTTCTGCCTTGCTCGACGCGAAGTCCAAAGCGTCGCTACTCTCTCCGTCAGGACTGCGAACCCCACAGATTCTAATCTGCTCGTACGAGTTTGTACTGCGCAACGAGCAGTCGCTGCTGAAAGCGTGGGACCTGGTCATTGCCGATGAAGCACATCGGCTTCGCAACTATTGGAACGGCAAGGCAAAGGTCTCCGAAGCTGTCGCCCATGTGGTGTCTGGTGCATCGAAGACGGTATTCCTGACAGCGACTCCGCTTCAGAACAGGCTGGAAGAGCTGTATGGCCTGGTCTCGGTGTTTAGCCCGGACTACTTCTACTCGCTCGATGCGTTCCGTGAGCGCTACATCAAGAACCGTGATGTCTCGGGTGATGACCTGGCCGAACGGGTCGGGACGATCGCCAAGCGGACCCTGCGCAGAGACGCGGATAAGTACATCCATTTCACCAAGCGACTGCCGCTGACAGTCGAGTTCGACCCGTCACCGGAGGAAGTGCGTCTATACGACCTTGTCAACGAATACCTGCAAAGGGATGAGTTGCTCGCCTTCGCCGGGTCGCAGCGGCATCTGTCGGCGCTGATCATTCGGAAGCGGCTCGGCTCCTCAACGTACGCAGTCTCGAGCACGCTGGAGAACATCGCCAACCGACTGGCCGGCGAGCTTGACGCCGGTCAGAGCCGCGATGCGCGTGGCGGTCTGTTCTTTGACGAGGACCTCACCAGTGACGAGGTTGAGGAAGTCGAGGAGAACCAGGACACGGCGTTCGGGCCGGAGGTCGATGCGGGTGCGGATCCAACACTTCGGCAGCGCATCGAGGCCGAGGTCGCCGAACTCCGGAGCTTTGCAGCGCTGGCACGTTCGATCACGGTCAACCAGAAAGCGGCCAAACTCGGCGACGCCCTGGATCAGGGGTTCGCACGACTTGCAGAGATCGGTGCCCCTCAGAAGGCGATCATCTTCACCGACAGCACCAAGACCCAGGAATACATCGCCCGTCACCTGCGAGACATCGGGCGCGGCGAAGGACTGGTTCTATTCAACGGCTCCAACAATTCACCCGAATCAGCGGCGATCTATCAGAGGTGGCTCGTGGCCAACAAGGACGGCGACCTGATCACGGGTATTCCCGCTGCTGACCGGCGTAAAGCCTTGGTGGACTATTTCCGCACCGAGGGTACGATCATGATCGCCACGGAGGCAGCTGCCGAAGGTATCAACCTGCAGTTCTGCTCGATGGTTGTCAACTACGACCTGCCCTGGAACCCTCAGCGCGTAGAGCAGCGCATCGGCCGTGCGCACCGGTTCGGACAGAAGCACAACGTTGTGGTCGTGAACTTCTCGAACAAGGGCAATATCGCCGAGCAACGCATCCTCGAACTACTGGCGAACAAGTTCCACCTGTTCGAGAGCGTCTTCGGTGCCAGCGACGAAGTGCTGGGAGCAATCGAAGATGGCCTCGACTTCGAGAAGACCATCAGCAACATCCTCACTAGTTGCCGAACCGCCGACGAACTCGACGGCGCGTTCAAGCAACTGGAGGCCGAGTACGCGGGTGAGATATCCAGTGAGATGGCCCGGGCCAAGGCGAAGGTCTTCGACAACCTTGATCCGCACGTGCAAGACCGCCTGAAGGCATATGACACGGAGTCGGGAGAGGTGCTGAACAAGTTCGAGCGCCTGCTCCTCGCAGTTACTCGTCACGGACTGGCCAGCTACGCCACGTTCGAGGGCGACGGACGTCACTTCGTGCTACACAATTCACCTGTCGATGATGCGCCGACTGGCCGTTACTACTTCAAGTCCCAGCCGCTCGACAACGCCCATCAGTATCGCTACGCCAGCCCGCTCGCTCAGCATGTGCTCGAGGAAGCGAAAGAGCGCGCGACGCCGAGCCGCGAACTAGTGTTCAGCCTCGCGCAGTCGGAGCGCGCGAGCGGCGCGGCTAAGGCGCTCGAAGGCCGAAGTGGCGAGCTTACGGTCAACTTGGTCACTTTCAGTATGAAAGCCAAACACGACGACATCTCCGAGTCCTACATGCTCGCCGGCACGCTCACCGACGACGGCGAATGGCTCGACCACGAGTATGTGGCGGACATCCTTGATCTGGCCTGCGTCAGCACCAGCGACGGCTTGATCGAGGTGGACGATGCCAAGTTTGCTCCCTACCTGGACGCGCGCCGGACTGAACTCGAAAAAGAAGTCCAAGGGCGCAACTCTCGTTACTACGACCAACAGGAAGAGCTGCTGTATCGAAACCAGCAGGATCGCAAGGCGGAGCATGAAGGGCAAATCCGCGAGTACCGCGCCAAGGAGAAGGAAGCCCGCAAGCTCGCACGTCAGGCAGACGACCCGATGGAGCAACTTCGCCACAAGAAGGAAGCCCGCCGCTGGGAGCAACGCGCCGAGGACGCCGATGAAGACTTCCGCGACACCCGCAAGAGCTTGCGCGCTGAGGCTGACAAGTTCCTTGACCTCATCGAGCAATCCCTCAAGGGCACGCAGCACACCGAGCAGCTGTTCACGATCCGATGGAGGGTCGCCGCATGAGCAGCACGGCAACGATCGCACACGAAACTACTAACGCAATCACGGAGAACGACAAATGACCGACGACATTAACGAAACACCATCTACGACACCGAACTTTCAGACCGAGCTGGCAGCGCAGCTAGCCGATCTGATCCCGGAAGCCATTGCCGATGGCAAGGTCGACGTCGCCAAGCTCCAGGAACTCCTCAGCACGGACGCTGCCGAGCCCAACGAGCGTTTCGGCCTGTTCTGGCCGGGGAAGAAACGTGCCTTGCGTGCTGCTCAGGAGCCGACGACCGCAACGCTGCGACCAGACCTTGAGAACAGCAAGGATTGGGACACCACCAAGAACATTTTCATCGAGGGCGACAACCTCGAAGTGCTCAAGATTCTACAGAAGCACTATCACGCCAAGATCAAGATGATCTACATCGATCCGCCATATAACACCGGTAAAGACTTCGTCTACCCCGACAACTTCAAGGAGGGCCTCGACACCTACCTGGAATGGACACGTCAGGTCAATGAGGAGGGCAAGAAGCTCTCAACCAACGCAGACACCGAGGGTCGTTACCACTCGAATTGGCTGAACATGATGTACCCGCGACTCAAGCTCGCGCGCAACCTCCTCACCGAGGACGGTGTCATTTTTGTCTCGATCGATGACCATGAATACGACAATCTCAAGAAGCTCTGCGACAGCGTCTTCGGCGAGTCAAACTACCTAAATACTTTTGTTTGGGTGAGCAACCTCAAGGGGCGACAGATCTCGGCGAGTGGTGCGGCCGGAACGAAGGAGTACTTGCTTTGTTATGCCCGGCGAGGCGACGATGCCCCTGAGTTCAGGGGCTCCGCGTCTCGTCTCAAGGTGTTAATGCCCACGATCTATAAGGGCTTCAACTACAAGCCTGAGAGCGATGAGCGCGGCCCATACGTACTAAAGAACGAGCTTTACAACACGAACTCAGCGTTCAATGAGGTGA
The DNA here is from genome assembly GCF_000763375.1 of Microbacterium profundi. Classification (NCBI taxonomy): domain Bacteria; kingdom Bacillati; phylum Actinomycetota; class Actinomycetes; order Micrococcales; family Microbacteriaceae; genus Microbacterium; species Microbacterium profundi. The sequence continues at coordinate 163,830 of NZ_JPSY01000002.1, forward strand.
CTCGCCCGAACCTTGTGTACGACATTTATTACGACCCCGCTAGCGGCGACATACGGACAGGCCCTGTCACGGATGGGCACGTTCATGCTGGGTACGTCAAGATCAGTCCAAAGCGGAACAACAATGGCACACACGAGTATCACGCATTTCGGTGGAGTACCAAAAAGGTCGAAGCCGAATCATACGATCTCGCCTTCATTGAATCTCCCTCTGGTTGGAAGGTCTATACCAAAGTTCGCGATGTGGATGCTGCGACGGTTAAGGACCTCATCATGGACATCACTACAAATGAAGGCGCGGCCGACATTGCCAAGCTTGGCCTGGACCCAAAATGGTTTGATTACCCGAAACCAGTAAACCTCATCAAGCTCCTCGTTGAGGCGGCGACGGAGCAGGATTCAATTGTCCTTGATTTCTTCGCTGGTTCTGGCACAACGGCACATGCCGTAATGATGGCCAATTCCGATGGTGAAGGACAACGACGCTTCATCCAAGTTCAGTTACCAGAACCCCTGGCTGAAAATCACGATGCACGCGCCGCGGGCCTGACATCGATCGCTGATATCTCCGTGGCTCGCATCCGTGCCGCGGCGAAGTCGATCGAGCAGGAGGAGCGGAACCGCCTCGGTGATGATCGTTCGGGTGACACTGGTGTACGTGCCTATCGCCTTGCCGAGACAAACTTCTCTAAGTGGAAGTTGTCGAGTGACGTCGAACTCAATGCCCTCGAGCAACACATGCTTGATCTACGCGAGAGCAGCAGCGCCGATGAGGCAACACCCGACAACCTTCTCACCGAAGTTCTGCTCAAGCAGGGTTATTCACTGACTGAAAAGATCGAGTCGGCTGAGGTTGCTGACCTCGACGTTCGTATCGTTCGTGACCGCGACGGAGATATCGGTGTGCTCGCGTACCTGAACGAACACGTCAAGCCAACGTTGGAACAACTCCGTGCACTCGTTGACAAGTCGCCTGCGCGCATGATCGTGCTCGAAGACGCATTCAAGGGTGATGACGAGTTGAAGACTAACCTTGTCCAGCTCTGCAAGAGCAAGGGCATCGAACTGTGGACGACGTAATGAGTAGTGCCGGATTCAAGTTCGACCCCAGCCAGCCATTCCAGCTCGACGCCATTGGCTCCGTTGTCGATCTCTTCGACGGTCAGCCTAAGGACGCCGAGAAGCTTGTCATGACCCTGCGCGGCCAGGTCTCCTTGACGGAGACTAATCAGGCCGCCCTCGATATCGACCTCACGCAGGAGGTCGGCGCTGTTGGTAACAACGTGGTGCTCGATAAGTTTACTGTGCTGCAGAACGTCCAACGCGTGCAGGACCGCAATGGCCTCGAGGTTGCGGCGGAGCTCTACAACGATGAGCTCGACTTCGACGTCGAGATGGAGACCGGCACGGGTAAGACTTATGTCTACCTACGCACTATTTTCGAACTGGCGCAAAAATACAACTTCACGAAGTTCGTAATCCTCGTGCCGAGTGTCGCCATTCGTGAGGGTGTAAGTACCAGCATCCGTTTGATGCGTCAGCATTTCAAAGATCTCTATCCGGGGTATCCGTTTGATGCCTCTGTTTACAGTGGCAAGAGCGCTGAAGAGGTGCAGGCATTCGCCACTTCGACGAACGTGCAGATCTTGATCATGACGATCGACTCGATCCGTGGAAACTCGGCTACTCGCATCATCCACCAGACTCGCGACAACCTCAACGGCCTGCGTCCGATCGACTACCTCAAGGCGACACGCCCCGTGGTCATCATGGATGAGCCGCAGAACATGGAGTCGCAACTTTCGCAGTCGGCAGTGGGTGAACTCGACCCAGCCTTCACGCTTCGCTACAGTGCCACGCACAAGAAGCAGCGCAATGTCGTCTACCGGCTCGACCCGGTCGATGCGCATGATCTCGGTCTCGTTAAGCAGATCGTGGTCGCGGATGTCCAGCAGCAAGGTGCCGACGCAGCGCCGTACATCAAGCTCGTTGAGGTTAAGCGTGAGCCAAGCTGGGCGGCTCGAGTCGAGCTATCAGTGCGGAAAGCTGACGGGAGCCTTGAGCGACGTATTGTTTCAGCGAAACCGGACCAGGAGCTTTCCGACGCGCGAATCACGAACAACCCCGTCTATGACGGTTGGCGCGTGATGAGTGGGATGAACATCGCGTATGGCGGTGAACCGGGCAGTATTGAACTGAATCAGCACGGCTTCCTCTACGAGGGCGAGAGCATCGGCGGCTCGAGTAGTGCAATTTATAAGGAAATGATCCGCGAGACCATTCGCGAGCACCTCCGCAAGGAGTCGATGCTTCGGGACAAGGGCATCAAGGTGCTCAGCTTGTTCTTCGTCGACAAGGTCGTGAGCTTCCTCGGTGACGGAGCCAGCAACGAGGACGCCAATGGTGAGTTCGTGAAGTGGTTCGATGAGGTGTTCATCGAAGAGCGCGCCAAATCCGCCCGTTATCAGGAACTCCTGCCGCAGGCTCCGAGTGAATTGCGTCGAGCGTACTTCTCGCAGATCAAGCGCGGCAAGGTCACGAGCTTCCAAGACTCATCGGGAGCGAGCAAGGCGGACGATGATGCCTACGAACTGATCATGCAGGCCAAGGAGAGGCTTCTCGACGAGTCCGAGCCGGTGCGGTTCATCTTCAGCCACTCAGCGCTGCGCGAGGGCTGGGACAACCCGAACGTCTTCCAGATCTGTACGTTACGCGAGATGGGGGCTGAGGTCGAGCGTCGACAGACCATCGGCCGTGGACTTCGTTTGCCTGTCACCAAGACAGCGGATGGTTATACACGCGTCGCTGACCGTGGCATCGCCACTCTGACGGTCATTGCGAACGAGTCCTACACGGCATTCGCGAAGAGCTTGCAGAACGAGTACAAGTCGGCTGGTGTGGAAATTGGCCGGGTGCGCGTCAGCGAGTTTGCGAAGATCCCGCGTCAGGCTCAGGATGGCGCGGTCACCGATGAACTGTTTGGCTTCACATGGTCGAAGGAGGTTTTTGACCACCTGACGCTGAACGGCTATCTGGCAGAGGGGAACGTCACGTCGAAGTTCCTTCCCGACACGATTGGATTCTCGCTCAATCTGCCGGAGTATCTGGACGACTACGAACCGCAGATCATCGACCTGGTGCGCCACACGAGCATCGAGCGCTACGTCAGGCCCAAGAGCAATCGGCACCCGCGTCTGCTCAATAAGCAGTTGTACTCGACGCCGGAGTTCGATGATTTCTGGCACGCGATCAGCCGTAAGACCACGTATCGGGTCAGCGTGAAGCGCGACCAGATCATCGAGAATTCGGTCAAGGCGATCCGGGAGTCGCCCAAGATTGACGCACTACGTATCCAAGTCACTCGTGCCGGTGTGAAGGTGTTGCGCGGCGGTGCGAAGGGTGCCGAACTAGGCACACGCTCGGCGGATCTCAAGGGAAGCTACGACCTCCCCGACATCATCGCTGAACTGCAAGAGGCGACGTCCCTCACTCGTCGGACAATCGTCGATATCCTGATCGGCTCTGGTCGGCTCGAAGAGTTCATTAGCAACCCCAACGACTTCATCGCGATGGCAAAGCGCGCACTGCAGACCGAGCTGTCCAAGATCGTCGTGGACGGCATCCAGTACGAGAAGATTGCTGGCTATGTCTACGAACTGCGGGACCTGCAAGCGGACGGGCTCGAAGAGAAGGAGCGCTTCCTCGACCAGATGTATCAGGTGCAGAACAAGCAGAAGACCGACTTCGACTACGTTGTCTACGACTCCGACGTTGAGCGTCAGTTCGCCGAACTTCTCGACTCTCGCGAGGACGTCAAGATGTTCATGAAGTTGCCGTCGAAGTTCAAGATCGACACACCTGTCGGCCCGTATAACCCCGACTGGGCGATCATCAAGCGTGAAGACGGTGAAGACCGGATCTACATGATTCGCGAGACGAAAAGCACTATGGACGACTCGAAGCTTCGCCCGAGCGAACTCGCGAAGATCAAGTCCGCGAAGCAGCACTTCAAGGCGATTGGTATTGAGGATTACGCGCGATCTGCGCCGGGAAGTTGGAACATATGAGGCTGGTGAAGGCTGAGTTCCACGGCTTCGGTCGTCTTGCCGATGGCAACGTGAACCTCGACAACAAGGTTGTGGCGATCGTTGGACCAAACGAGGCGGGGAAGACGACACTGCTTCGTGCGCTCGCGTATATCGATAATGGCGCGACTCTGACGGCTTCCGAGAGATCGCGCGGGCTCAATATCGGGGATGGCGCGGTTGTAAGTCGTGTGCAGTACATTCTTGACGACTTGGATCGAGAAGCAACTGCACAGTACGACCTTGAGGATGCGCCGACATCACTTTGGATTTCACGCACAGCGGCCGGGGAGTCAAACGTTCGAAGCGAAGTCGAACCGTCTCCGCGCAAGGCCGTCGCGCCGCTCGCTGACGCCATCAAGAAGGTTCGCGCTGCTCACACCAAGAAGGTGATGGCAGAGCTGGCCTATTCGGATCCAGAGCCCGATGCGGACGGCAACGTGGAACCCAGCGATGAAGCACATGCCGTCTTGGCGGAGCGCGCAGAGGCTGTGTTATCCGCGTTCTTCGAGGACGTGCGAGAAGGCGATATTGCCTCGGTTGCCACTAATCACGGAATAGAATTGCGCGAGATTCGCGACGCTGCGATACGTTACGGTGTCGCCGAACCGCTCACCACCGCATTGAGCGCGATGGTGACGTGGATCGATCGCGAAGATCCAGCCAACAGTGTGGCTTCGGAACTCTATGAGAGGGCACCAAACATCCTGCTGTTCAGTGAACAGGATCGGACGCTTGAGTCGTCCCACACCCTTTCGGATGAGCTCGTCGCAAACCCTCCTGCGTCACTTGCCAATCTCGTCGGCATGGCCGAGCTAGACCTTCGTGAGCTCTGGGCGACCTACACGAGCGGAGACGAGGGCGAACGTGAAACGCTCATAGACGCGGCAAACCAGACTCTTGCACAGAAGTTCGCGACTGCCTGGAAGCAATCTGACGTGACGGTTGTGCTGAAGACGGAACGCACCGTGCTGTCCATTCGCATCAAGCAGGACGGTCGGCGGATCACACAGTTCGATGAGCGCAGCGCTGGACTGAAGATGTTTGTTGCTCTTGTCGCGTTCCTGGAAGTGCGGGAAGAGCAGGTGCCGCCCGTTCTCCTGATCGACGAAGCGGAGACTCATCTCCATATTGATGCGCAAGCCGATCTGGTGAACACGTTCATGACTCAGCAGCAGGCAGCGAAGATTATTTACACCACCCATTCACCTGCGTGTCTCCCACCCGATCTAGGCTCCAATATCCGCGCAGTTGTCCCTCATCCGACACTCGAGTACCGCAGCGTCATACAAGGATCATTTTGGAGCGCTGCTGCCGGGTTCTCTCCACTGCTTCTAGCAATGGGAGCGGGAGCCGCTGCATTCTCGACCGCTCGGTACGTAGTGCTCGGCGAGGGCGCTTCCGAAATGCTCGCGTTGCCAACGCTCATCAAGCGAGCGATTGGTGTCGCTGATCTCGAGTACCAGGTTGCGCCCGGGCTGTCGGAAGTCGCTCCGGAGATGTATCCGGAGCTAGACCTTGCGGGAGCACGTGTGGCGTATTTGGTGGACGGGGATCGCGGCGGACTCGAGCGACGCTCATCACTCATAGCGGGCGGTGTACCCGCAGAGCGCATCATCACCCTCGGTGCATTGACGCTCGAGAACCTTCTGGATTCTGGCCCATATCTGCGTGTGATCGCGAAGTTGCTGACCGAGTGCAACCCGGATGCAGTAGTACCCGAGATGCCAACGTTGCCAGACGCAACTGGCGAAGTTTGGCCGAAGTTTCTCGACCGTTGGGCGTCCGAACACGCGCTGAAGATGCCCGGCAAGCGTGTCGTCGCAAGCAGGCTCGTCGAGGAAGGTGGCGCATCTCCCAGTACATACGGCTTGCCGATCTTGAAGCAACTACATCGCGAGATCGAAGACCTTTTGATGCGTCCGTCGCCCCAAAACAATCCAGGAGACTCAGTCTGATGAGCACCGGCCCAACATGGAAGAGAGCAACCGATGCCGTCGATTGAAGAAGAGATCTCTACCTGGTTGAATCAGCGGCCCCTCTGGATCCGCATTCTTGCAGCCCAGATACTCCGAGGGGGTGGAGTCGACGAAGCGTTTGCGATATCGCTCTCGGCTGATTTGGTCGCGGGACGTGAGCTGCGCGAACCCTCTGAATTCACGGCGAAGGATCTTCCAACCTCCGCGAGCACGGGCGCGCGAGTTGAGCTAACTAAGATTGGCGATCTCGCGAATGTGAACGCGCTCGCCAATGGTGGAGAGCTAACGTTCGGCGAGTCGGGGTTGACGGTGATCTATGGCGACAACGGCAGCGGCAAGTCTGGTTTCGCCCGCCTAGTCAAGGACGCAGTCGGAGCGCGCCACCAGCAGACGATCTTGCCGAACGCCTTCAGCCCCACTGCGCCGAAGGAACAAAGTGCTGTCATCACGTATCGCGTGGATGGAGAAGAACGGACACTCGTGTGGCCGAACGACGTTGACGCGGAGCTACGTCAGGTCCACTTTTATGACGAGGCGTGCGGCGATCACTATCTCGTCAACGACACTGAACTTAGCTATCGCCCTTCAGCACTAACCCTGCTTGACCAACTCATCCAAGCTACCGATCTACTTCGGGGAGGCGTGGATCGTGCGCTGACGAGTGTCGATGGTGCGCCCTACGAGGTTCCAGGGCTTCTCGACTCGACTGCCGCTGGTGCCTTCGCTGTGTCGCTCGACGCCGACACTACCGACGCGCAGATCGACGCAGCGGTTGAACTCCCGACAAAGGCCGAGGACGTACTCGCTGATCGCGTAAAGGAAGAGGGGCGTCTGCAATCGACGAACCCAGTGAACGAGAAGGCGCGGCTGGTGAAGGTCGCTGCGTCCCTCGATCTTCTGGCGGATCACTTCGACACGTTGGGGAACGAACTGAGCGTGGACGCTGGCACCAAGCTCGAAGCGACTCAGATAGAAGCGCAGGAGCTCCGAGCTGCCGCTGACCTTGCGTCCAAGTCGAACTTCACAGACGAACCTCTCGACGGCGTCGGCTCTACAACGTGGAGGGCATTATGGGAAGCTGCCGAAGCGTATTCACGTCAAGAGGCCTACCATGAACACGACTTCCCGAACGTTGATGCCAACGCCCGCTGCCCGCTCTGCCAGCAGGAGCTCGGCTCGGATGCGTCTGCGCGACTTGCGCGGTTCCGCTCGTTCGTTCATGACGAGACGGCCAAGAATGCAAAGGCCAAAGAAGCTGCCGCGCAGAGTGCTAAGAACGATCTGCAGAAGCTGCAGGTTGCAACCGTTGCGACAACGAATGCACTCGCGGCCATCGAAGCTGAAGACTCAAGGCTGGCAGACGAACTTCGTGGCGTCCTCGACGCGGCTGATCTCGCAAAGTCTCGGATTGATCAACGACTGCGCGGCGAAATAGAAGAGCCGCTTGTAGAGCTCGTGCCTATCGATACGGACGTACTGAGAGTCAACGCAAGGCAGATCAAGGCGGATGCCGAGAGGATCGACGCTGCCGAATTCGCAACCCAATTGCGAGCCGCCACCGATACTAAGAATGAGATCAAAGACGCGCTTGAACTCGCGAAGCATTCCGAGAACTTAAAGAAGGACGCCGCGCGACAGCGAGCTGTGCGCGACATCACCATGATTCGAAACGGGATCTCAACTCAACCGATCACGAAGCAGTCCATCGCGCTCACGCGCACCTACGTCAATGAACTGGTTAACGATCGCTTTTCACGCGAATCAGACCGACTCGGCCTCGATCACGTAAAACTGGACGACAAGGGGGGCGGGAAGGGAAAGCTCCGGCACAAGCCCGGTCTGCTTGGGGCGACACTGACCACCAAGACCGTTCGTGATGTCTTGAGTGAGGGTGAGCAGACGGCGCTCGGGCTAGCGGGATTGCTTACTGAGCTGAACTTCGATGACTCCGACTCGGCTCTCGTGTTGGACGACCCGATCACTTCGCTCGACCATGGCCGACGTGAAAAGGTAGCCAAGCGCATCGCAGCACTGGCGGAGAAGCGTCAGATCATTGTATTTACCCACGATCTGACGTTCCTTGGCGACCTAATTCGTTCGGCTGATGAAGAAGGCGTTTCGATGCAAGAGCGCTCGATCGTGAAGGACACTCGAGGCATCCCTGGGGTCGTACTCGATACGCACCCGTGGAAAGCAAAAGACGCAAAGAAGCGGATCGGTGATCTGCGTGAAGATTTGGCGAGGCTCCGCAAGGACCAGCCGATGCTTTCGCCGGATGAGTACAGCAACCGCGTACAGATGTGGGCGGGACGGCTTTCCGAGACTTGGGAGAGAATCGTCCGCAACGACGTTGTCGGCAAGGTCGTTGATCGAGGGACAACCGAGGTTCGACCGAAGATGGTGAAGCTCCTTGCAAAGATCACGGCGGAGGACAATACCGACTTCCAAAGCGGGTATGGCCAGGTCTCGAAGTGGGCACCGCGGCACGACAAGAGCGAAGAGGTCAACTTCGTCGCTCCTGACCCTGGCGAACTAGAGGCAGAACTGGCCCGTGTGGATGCGTGGCATAAGCGCATCCTCAGCTATGCATAGGCCAGTGATTGTGGCGCCCCCGTCAGCGTCGATGACTCCCGATAGATTTACAGGAGGCTACGAAGGGACTATGCCATGGCAGGTGAAGTCGAGCTCATCGGCGACGGTGACGGCGTCGTCGTGACGGGCGAACCTTCGGCAGTAGAGCGCTTCCTTGAGCGCGCAGGTCTGCTGCCCTACGCCAGCGAATTCAGTCTGAGAAAGCTTCGGCCGCTGTTGAAAGCCGGAGCGGACATCGCGGAGACTGCGGCTGGGGTAGCGGAACAATCTGCGCTGTATCTCAAGCTCACGCCCGAGTCCGCGAAACGGCTCAAAGATGCTGGTGGCCTCATGAAGACAAAGACAAAGGGCATCAGCCACGCGATGCTCGGGGAAACAGGTAAGAACTCGCTCAAGTGGCTCCAAGTCGAGGACGGTTCCGGCTCGTTGCTGTCCAATCCTTCGGTGCTCTCCGGTGTCGGCGGACTCATGAGTCAAGCCGCACAGCAGGCGGAAGCGCGCGAGCTGAAAGAGCTGTTGGTCCGCATTGACGAGAAGCTTGACGACGTGCGGCGCGCGCAGCGGGACGCTGTGCTTGCCCAGATGAGGAGCGCGGCGGCAGCCATCGACGAAGCAGTGGTGCTTCGAGCGCACGGTGGAGACCCCAAGACGACATGGGACAAAGTGAGCGGCGTATCCGAATCCATCTTGAATGTGCAGGAGGAAGCGTTGCTGGCCCTGGGGGCGTTGGCTGACAAGGTTGAGGGAAAACGCAAGGCCGGGGAGCTCAAGAGAGCCACCCAAGAGATAGAACGCGAGGTGGCAGTACAACTTGCCGTTCTTGCACGGTGCTTCGAGCTCCAAGACGAGTTTCGCATCGTCGAGATCGACCACGTGCTTGCCACGGCTCCAGAGAACCTTGCAGGTCACCGCCTCGGTGTCGCTGCTGCCCGTGAGCAGCGCCGGTCTGCTGTGGTCGGGCATACAACCCACCTGATGGCGCAGATGGATGCTGCCGGTGGCATCGCGAACGAAAACATCCTTCTTCACGCTGGTGCCGCGCGCGCGGTGGCCGGTTCGCTCAACTCGGCTGCCGCCAGTATTGATGACTTCCACAGCCCGCTCGGGATCGAGTCGACGCGGGATGCTCTGACCACGCCCTCGCGGCGTGAGGCCTTCCGTGATCCGAAACAGCGGACGACCGCGGGCAAGGAGATCGGCCAGAAGGCGCTGATCGGGATCGGCTCGGTTGGCGCCATTGCGCTCTCCGTAGTCGTAGGCGCGAAGAGCAGTTCCAAGTCCAGCACTTGAGCTGGATGGGCAGAGGATTGACTTTTTCGCCCGTTTGTTCATAATCAGTGAGGTGTTGCAGTCATCAGACACGCTCGTGTGGCTCCCGAACGGGAACGCCGATGCGGTGAAGATGATTCGCGATGGTCTGTGCGTCGAAGCCGAGCTTCTCGCCAACCGCCGTAAGCGACAGTCCGGACAGGTAGAGCCGGCTGGCCGTAGCAACCTGCACTGATGAGATCGTCCGAACCCGAACCGGTTCACCATGTCGATCCAGTGCTGCACGAATGGTGGTCCGATGAACCCCAAAGACTCGTGCCAGTTCCTTCATCGAAGCTCCCGACCGGTATCCGTCCACGATGGATTGCTGGACCTCACCGGGTAGTTCCTTCGGCGTTCGAATCTTGGCTATAGTTGGTTCTCGTACTAAACGTTCCGACCGTGCCTTCTCGAGTAGAGAACAAATTTGACGAGTTATCTCATTTGTTTTCGAGTAAGCACCTAGGACCCCCACACTGTGTTGAGACAGTGAAGAACAGGCTCCGCTCCGGCGGGGCCTGTTCTGCGTTCAGGGCTGCGGCGCCGGTCGCTCAGTCGGCGGTCCGGAATCCTGAATGATCTGCGCCACCACGTCGGCGTCGTAGTGGAAGACGACATCGTCCGGAGTCAGCCTCTCGACGAACGGCACCACGCGTACGCTGCCTTCGCCTACGGTCACGACCGCGCCGCCGAAGCCGTCGATCGCGGATTCCTCCGCCGGATCGGCAAACGCTCGCGAGAGGTTCGTCACACCGGGCGCCACCGTCACCGGCACGCCCCCGACGATCTCGGTGATCGGCAGGTGATAGTGGCCGCTGAGGATGACGCGCACGTCGGTGCCCCGCACGATGTCGAGCAGCTCGTGCCCATCGTGCTCGTCGAGGGCGAGTGCCTGCAGCAGGTCGGTCTGCGCGCGCAGCGGCGGGTGGTGCACGACCACTACGGTTCCGTGCGGGGCGGGCTCTGAGATCGCTTCGCGGAGGAATGACAGCTGCTCGGGATCCAGAGCGCCGTAGCCGGCACCGGGCACCGAGCTGTCGAGCACCACGATCCGCCAGCCGTCCTGCTCGACGAGCGATGCCACAGGGCGGTCGAGGTCGATTCCTCCCAGGGGCACCTCGTCGGCATCGGGCTGTCCTTCGCCCAGCACCGCGCGGAAGGCGTCGCGCCGATCATGATTGCCCATCGCGAACACAGGGCGGGCGCCGCGGGCGAGAGTCCACGGCGTGACAGCATCCCGGATCTGCCGATACGACGCCTCGGAACCGTCCTGACTCACGTCGCCCGACACGACGACGAGGTCGAACGTGAGGTGCGCCACGTGCGAGAGCGCGCGGCGCAGGTGCTCGGCGGTGTCGACCACGCCGTAGTGGCGGCCGCCGTCGCCCGAGAAGTGCGTGTCACTGAGATGCAGGATGCGGAGTGCGCTCATGCTCACACTCTTGCAGGCCCGAGCCCTCAGCCCAAGAGTTCTGACCCGCAGGCCTATCCCAGCAGCAACGTCGCGGCCAGCAGCACCGGCACGCATCCGATCGTCGTGATGAACACCGTGTCGCGTGAGATGGACTCGCCGATGTCGTAGCGCTGAGAGTAGTTGAAGACGTTCTGCGCGGTCGGAAGCGCCGCGAGCACGACGACGATCAGCACCTCGTGGGCGGACAGGCCGAACACGAACTGGGCGACGACCCAGGCAAGCAGAGGCATGACGAGCAGCTTGAGCACGCTGGCGAGCAGCACGTCGCGGCGGTGGCCCGAGGAGCCGAGAACCCGCTGACCGTGCAGCGAGATGCCGTAGCTGATCAGCAGCACCGGCACGCAGGCGTTCGCCAGGAGGACAGCGGGCTCCATCACGATCGGCGGCAGATCGATGCCGAGTACCGAGACGAGCGTACCCAGAGCGGAGCCCAGGATGATCGGATTCGTCGCCGTGCGCACGAACGTGCGCCATGCCGAGGTCCTCCCGCTGGTGACGGCATCGAGGATCGTGAGGGAGACCGGCGTGAAGACCAGCAGCTGCATCAGGATCACCGGTGCAGGATAGGCGGCGCTGCCCAGCAGGTAGAGCGAGAGCGGGATGCCGATGTTGTTGGAGTTGACCTGGCCGGCAGAGAGCGCGCCGATCACGCTCTCGCCGACGTCGCGCTTCCAGATCAGCCTGGCGATCACCGCGTATACAGCGATCACGAGCACCGCCGCGATCGCCGACACCGGCAGCAGCGAGGAGAACAGCACCTTGGCGTCGGCCTGTGCGAGCACGGTGAACAGCAGGAACGGTGACAGCACGAAGAACGTCAGTCGACCGAGCACGTGCCGTGCGTGTTCGCCGAGCAAATCGATGCGGCCGACGATGTACCCGACGGCGATCGCGAGTCCCACAACCACGAATCCGGTGAGAGTATCGAGCACCATTAGAGCGTAGTGCTCACTCGATCCGCCCATGCGATCCGGTTTCGGTTTTTTCCTCCTCACCGGGTAATTTGACTTCCCCGTGGAACCGGCTATGGTCATGGGTTACACCGCCAGCCGAACGAGAGGGGAAGCGAGTCCCGATGTCTGGAAAGACACCCAACCCAAAAGCAGGAAAGAAGACTGCGCAGTCATCGCTGAAGGAGAAGCGAGCGGCGAAGCGCGCGAAGCAGGAGCCGGCCACATTCCTCAAGCCCCGCAAGGGCGCGAACGGCTGATCGGACACTGAGCCGGTTCCTGTGGAGGGGGTCGTCGGGCGGGTGGCCCGGCGGCCCCCTCCACCTTTTGGGCCGTGCTTTCGGGCCGAGCGGATCAGCGCAGGCGGCGCTGGAGCTCTGCCGCCGTCTCGCGCACTGCGGCGGCGGCATCCGACTCTGCAGGGCCCGCTCCATCGGCCCACGTCACGGCGACCGCGGCGAGCGGCCAGCCGGATGCGTCGAGCACTGCCGCCCCCGCCGATCGGATCCCCGCGGTCACCTCGCCGTGCTCTGCGGCGAAGCCCGCCGCACGCACGCTGCGCAGCACTTCACGCAGATCTGCCGGCCGCATCGGCTCGCCGGCGCGAGTCGAGAACGCCGCGGCGTCCGGGTACAGGGCGCGCACCTGCTCGCGGGGGAGCGCGGCGAGCATCGCCCGCCCCGTCGCCGTGAGATGCGCGGGCAGGCGGACTCCGACGTCCGTGACGAGGGCGGGTCGCCTCGGCGCGCGCTCCTCGACGATGTACACGACATCGGCGCCGCTCAGCACCGCCAGATGCGTGCTCTCACCCAGACGATCGGCGAGGGCCGCGACCAGAGGGCGTCCGAGCCGTGCGAGCGGCTGCTGACGGGCGAAGCCCCCGGCGAGTTCGGATGCCGTCGTCCCCAGGGCCCAGCGACGCTCCTCACGCAGGTGCAGCACGAATCCGTGCGCGCTGAGCGTGTTCAGCAGGTGGTGGATCGTCGATCGTGGAAGCTGCAGCTCCCGGGCGATCGCAGAAGCCGCGACGGGCGCCGGACGCCCGGCCATGTAACGCAGGATGCGCAGGGTCTGGTCGGCCGCCGGCACCTGCGCCGTGCGAGCACTGTCTGGGATCACAGACACAGGATGTCACGGACCGCTGTCCGACGCCATCGGCGCGGTGTGGAATCAAGGCATGACTGAACCCGTTCTCGTCGGTGCTGCGCCGCTGTCACCCGCAGACGTCGTCGCCGTCGCCCGTCACGGTGCCCCTGTCTCGCTCGATGAAGGGGCGATCGACCGGATCGCCGAGACGCGCGATGTGATCGATGCGCTCGCCGCGGATCCGCACCCTCACTACGGCGTGTCCACCGGCTTCGGCGCGCTCGCCACGACGTTCATCGCGCCCGAGCGTCGCCATCAGCTGCAGGCGAGCCTCATCCGCTCCCATGCGGCAGGGACCGGCGCCGAGGTCGAGATCGAGGTGGTGCGCGCCCTGCAGCTGCTGCGTCTGCAGACGCTCGCCTCCGGTCGCACAGGTGTCAGGCCCGTCGTGGCGGAGACGTACGCCGCGATGCTCAATGCCGGCATCACCCCCGTCGTGCGCGAGTACGGTTCCCTCGGCTGCTCAGGCGACCTCGCCCCGCTCGCACACATCGCGCTCGCCGCGATCGGTGAGGGGGCCGTGCGCATCTCAGGCCCTTCGACAGGCTCAGGCCCTTCGACAGGCTCAGGGACCGAGATGGCGGCATCCGACGCTCTCGCCGCCGCGGGCATCGAGCCGCTCGTGCTCGTCGAGAAGGAGGGACTCGCCCTCATCAACGGCACCGACGGGATGCTGGGGATGCTGCTGCTCGCCCTGCACGACCTCGAGATGCTGCTCACGACCGCTGACCTCGCGGCGGCCATGTCGATCGAGAGCCAGTTCGGCACGGACGCCGTGTTCGCCGCCGACCTCATGGCGCTGCGTCCGCAGACCGGACAGGCACGCTCCGCAGCGAACCTGCGGTCGTTCCTCGCCGGTTCGCCGATGGTCGCCAGCCACGCGGGCCCCGAGGACGGGCGCGTGCAGGACGCCTACTCGCTGCGCTGTTCGCCGCAGGTGCACGGTGCCGCCCGCGACACGATGGAGCATGCGGCAGCCATCGCCTCGCGCGAGCTCGCCAGCGTCATCGACAACCCGGTCATCACCGTCGACGGGCGGATCGAGTCGAACGGCAACTTCCATGGCGCGCCGGTCGCCGCCGTGCTCGACTTCCTCGCGATCAGCGTCGCCGATGTCGCGAGCGTCTCCGAGCGCCGCACCGACCGCGCGCTCGACCCGGCGCGCAGCCGCGGCCTCCCGCCGTTCCTCGCGCACGAGGTGGGAGTCGATTCCGGGCTCATGATCGCGCAGTACGCCGCGGCGGGGATCGTCTCCGAGCTGAAGCGCCTCGCGGTCCCGGCATCCGTCGATTCCATCCCGTCGTCAGCGATGCAGGAGGATCACGTGTCGATGGGGTGGGCGGCCGCACGCAAGCTCCGTCGCGCGATCGACGGGCTGACCCGCGTGCTCGCGATCGAAGTGCTCACCGGCGCTCGTGCTCTCGACCTGCGCGGTCCCCTGGAAGCAGGGCCGGCCACCGGGGCCGTGCGCGACCTGGTGCGCACCGTGGCCGAGGGGCCAGGTCCCGATCGCTTCCTCTCGCCCGAGATCGAAGCCGTCACCGACCTCGTCCGATCGGGCGCCGTCGCCCGGACAGCGAAGGAGAACGCACATGCCTGAGATCCACGCAGCCAGAGGCGCTGAGCGCACCGCGAAGAGCTGGGGCGCTGAGGCGGCCAAGCGGATGCTGATGAACAACCTCGACCCGGAGGTCGCCGAGCATCCGGAAGACCTCGTCGTGTACGGCGGCACCGGCAGGGCCGCGCGCTCGTGGGAGGCGTACGACGCGATCGTGCGCACGCTCGACGAGCTCGAGCCGGACGAGACGCTGCTCGTGCAGTCCGGCAAGCCGGTCGGCGTGTTCCGCACCCATGAATGGGCGCCGCGCGTGCTGATCGCCAATTCGAACCTCGTCGGCGACTGGGCGACCTGGCCCGAATTCCGCCGGCTCGAGGCGCTGGGGCTCACGATGTACGGGCAGATGACCGCCGGGTCATGGATCTACATCGGCACGCAGGGAATCCTGCAGGGCACCTACGAGACCTTCGCGGCTGTGGCGCGCTCGCTCGGGCGCGAGTCGCTCGCAGGCACCCTCACGCTGACCGCCGGCGCGGGCGGTATGGGCGGGGCGCAGCCGCTGGCCGTCACCATGAACGACGGCGTCGTGCTCATCGTCGACGTGGATCAGACGCGCCTTGCCCGCCGCGTCGAGCACGGATATCTTGACGAGTACACCGCCGATCTCGATGCTGCGGTGGCACGCGTCCTCGCCGCCAAAGATGCCGGCGAGGCGCTTTCCGTCGGAGTCGTCGGCAACGCCGCCGAGGTCTTCCCCGAATTGCTGCGCCGAGGAGTCCCGATCGACATCGTGACCGACCAGACCAGCGCGCACGACCCGCTCGCCTACCTGCCGATCGGCGTCCCGGTCGAGCAGTGGAAGGCCGAAGCGGATCGGGACCCGGAGGACTTCACCCGCCGGTCGCGCACGTCGATGACTGAGCACGTCGCGGCGATGGTCGGATTCCAGGATGCCGGCGCCGCGGTCTTCGACTACGGCAACTCCATCCGCCGCGAGGCGGAGCTCGGGGGATTCGAGCGGGCCTTCGAGTTCCCCGGCTTCGTGCCGGCGTACATCCGCCCGCAGTTCGAGGAGGGCAGAGGGCCCTTCCGCTGGGTGGCGCTGTCCGGTGACCCGGAGGACATCTACAAGACGGACCGCGCCATCGCGGAACTGTTCCCGGAGGATGCTGCATTGCACCGCTGGCTGGAACAGGCGGGCGAGAAAGTCCATTTCGAGGGTCTGCCCGCACGCATCTGCTGGCTGGGATACAAGGAACGGCATCTCGCGGGGCTGAAGTTCAACGAGATGGTGGCGTCCGGCGAACTGAAGGCACCTGTCGTGATCGGACGCGACCACCTCGACTCGGGGTCGGTCGCCTCGCCGTACCGCGAGACCGAGGCGATGAAGGACGGCTCCGATGCGATCGCCGACTGGCCGCTGCTGAACGCCCTGCTCAACACGGCATCCGGTGCGTCCTGGGTGTCGCTGCATCACGGCGGAGGCGTCGGCATCGGGCGCAGCATCCACGCCGGCCAGGTGTGCGTCGCAGACGGCACCGCGCTGGCCGCCGAGAAGCTCGAAAGAGTGCTCACGAACGACCCCGGCACGGGCGTCATGCGCCACGTCGACGCCGGGTACGAACACGCACGTGACATCGCCCGCGAGCGCGGCCTGAAGGTGCCGATGCTGTGAACACTCTCATCACGAACATCGGTGAGCTGACGACGAACACCGACGCCGGCACGCTGCACGACGCCGCGGTGCTGATCGAAGACGGCCGGGTCGCGTGGTCGGGAGCGGTCGCAGACACCGGGACGATCCCTGAGCCTGTCGAAGGGGTCGAGGTCGTCGATGCGGCCGGACGTGCGGTGATCCCCGGGTTCGTGGACAGCCACAGCCATCTCGTGTTCGCCGGCGACCGCGCTGCTGAGTTCGAGGCACGGATGGCGGGGCAGAAGTATGCCGCGGGCGGCATTCGTTCGACCGTGGCTGCGACGCGGTCGGCATCCGATGACGAGTTGCGCACACGCCTGCGTGGATTCATGGACGAGATGCTCGCGCAGGGCACGACGACGGTGGAGATTAAGAGCGGCTACGGACTGACGGTCGACGACGAGGAGCGTCTCGTGCGTCTTGCCGCCGAGGTGACGCCGGAGGTCACATTCCTCGGTGCGCATGTCGTTCCGGCGGAGTACGTCGACGATCCGGATGCGTATGTCGCCCTCGTCACCGGTCCCATGCTTGAGGCCTGCGCTCCGCACGCACGATGGATCGACGTGTTCTGCGAGACGGGTGCTTTCACCGTCGAGCAGTCGCGCAGAGTGCTGGAAGCGGGGATCGCGAGCGGGCTCATCCCCCGGGTTCATGCCAGTCAGCTCGGCCCCGGGGGAGGTGTGCGGCTCGCCGTCGAGCTGGGCGCAGCATCCATAGACCACGGCACCTACCTGACCGATGACGATGTCGCTGCGCTCGCGGGATCAGACACCGTGCTGACACTGCTGCCCGGTGTGGAGTTCTCCACCCGTCAGCCGTATCCGGACGCACGGCGGCTGATCGACGCCGGCGTCACGGTCGCGCTCGCGTGCGACACGAATCCCGGCTCGAGCTTCACCTCATCGATGCCGTTCTGCATCGCGATCGCCGTGCGCGACATGGGCATGACACCCGTCGAGGCCCTGTGGGCGGCGACCGCCGGGGGAGCGCGAGCCCTGCGCCGAGATGACGTCGGCCGCATCTCCCCGGGCTCCCGCGCAGATCTCGTGCTGCTCGATGCTCCGAGCCACGTGCACCTCTCGTACCGCCCTGGCGTGCCACTGGTCACTCGAGTCTGGAAGGACGGAGCATCCCATGGCTCTCACACACGATGATCTCTGGCCGCGGGCCGGTGGCTGGCCGGCGGCCACGGTGGGAGAGCGGGCCGATGCTGCGATCCTGGGTGTTCCGACATGGCGCACCTCGCTCTCGCCGACGGGTGCGCACTCGACACCCGCCGCGATCCGCGAGGCCCTGTCGCGGTACAGCGCGACCCTGATGGGACCGCCGGTCGTCGACCTCGACACCGCGCTGCGCATCGTGGATGCCGGCGACATCACCGAGCCGGACGGCGACGCCGGAATCGCGAGCACCGTCGACCGCGTGCAGGAGCTGTCGGCGACCGCAGACCTCGTCATCGCACTCGGCGGCGACAACTCCCTCACCTACCCTGTCGCGCGCGGCGCCCGGACGAACGGGCTCATCACGATCGATGCGCATCTCGACCTGCGCGACGGCATCTCGAACGGCTCGCCGGTGCGCCGCCTGGTCGAGGACGCACCGGAGAGCGAGCGCATCGACCCTGCGCGGATCGTGCAGATCGGAATCGCCGACTATGCGAACTCCCCGGCGTATGCGCGGCGTGCGGCCGACTGGGGCATCCGCGTCATCACGCTCGACGAGCTGCGCCGTCGCGGCATCGCCGACGTCGCGAGCGAAGCGCATGAGATCGCGGGGGTGGATGCTGAGGCACGCATCCATCTCGACGTCGACGTCGATGCGGCGGATCGATCGGTCGTGCCGGGGTGCCCAGCGAGTGTGCCGGGAGGTCTCGCGGCGTACGAGCTGCGAGCGCTGGTGCGCGCCCTCGCGGGCGACGCCCGCGTCGTCAGCGCCGACATCGCCGAGGTCGATGCCACGGCCGATTCGGCGGATGGCCGCACTGTGCGCCTCGCGGCACTGTGCGTGCTGGAGTTGCTGGCGGGTCTCGCCGCGCGCTGAGCCGTATCCGGCCCTCAGACTCCCGGAATCACAGCCTGCGCGATGGAGAAGATCGCAAGGCCGGCCAGGGCGCCGACCACGGTGCCGTTCAGGCGGATGTACTGCAGATCGCGCCCGACCATGAGCTCGATCTTCTCGGTCGTCTCGGCTGGATCCCAGCGTTCGACCGTCTCGGTGATGATCGACGCGATGTCGTGCCGGTAGCGGTCGACGAGGAACACGGCGGCCTCGGACACCCACGTGTCGACGCGGGTCTGCAACGCGGCATCCGTCGTCAGGCGCTCGCCGACCTCCTGCACGGCACGCGCGGCGCGCACGCGCAGCCCACTCGCGGGATCGGCCAGCGCCGTCAGCAGTCCCGCCTTGGCGGTGTTCCACGCCTCCGCGGCCAACGCGCCGACCCGGGGGCTGTCGAACAGCGACGCCTTCGCGTTCTCGAGCTTCGCGCGAGTCGCCGGATCGTTCTGGAGGTTGTCGGCCAGGCGGGCCAGATAGCCGTCGATCGCGAGCCGTGCCGGATGCTGCGGATCGTCCTGCACGGCGTGCACGAACTTGACCGCCTCGTGATAGACGGTGTCGTCGACGAACCGGTGCGCGAGACGCGGCACCCATGAGGGCAGACGACGCGAGACCAGACCCGTGAAGGATCCGGCATTCGAGTCCAGCCAGGTCGCGATGCTGTCCGCGGCGAGATCGACGGCGCCGTGGTGGGCATCTGCGTCGACGATCTTCTCCAGCCAGACACCTGCGGGAGGGCCCCACTCCGGCTGCACGAGATGTTCGCGGGCGAGATCGGCGATGAGATCGCGCACGTCGTCGTCGCTGAGCGCGTTCAGCACGGCGGTGGCGATCGTCGCGCCCTCGGCCGCAACGCGCTCGGCGTGCGAGGTCCCTGAGCCTGTCGAAGGGTGCTGCAGCCACTCGCCCGCGCGCCTGGCGATCGCCGTCGAGGCGAGCTTGGTGCGCACGACGTCAGCGGCGAGGAAGTTCGTCTCCACGAACTCGCCGAGGGTGCGACCGATCTCGTCCTTGCGATTGGGGATGATGGCGGTGTGCGGGATGGGCAGGCCGAGCGGGCGCCGGAACAGCGCGGTGACGGCGAACCAATCGGCGAGCGCGCCGACCATGCCGCCCTCGGCGGCCGCGCGCACATAGCCGAGCCAGCCCAGTCGCTCCTGGAATGCGAACGCGAAGACGAAGACGACCGCCATGAACACGAGCGCGCCGATCGCGATCGCCTTCATGCGGCGAAGGGCCCGCAGGCGCTCCTGATCAGCGGTAGAGAGCAGGGCCATCGGAGTGCGCGGCATGTGTGCCATCCTCGCACGCGCAGCGTGCCGACCCTTCGACAAGCTCAGGGAGCGTCGACCCGGGGTACCCTCGAACCGTGATCGAAGACATCAAGAAGCGTGCGCTGCACCGCACCAGCATCCTCGAAGGTCAACTGCGCGGGGTCGCCAGGATGATCGAGAGCGAGGAGTACTGCATGGACATCATCACGCAGTCCCGCGCGATCCAGAAGTCGCTGGAATCCCTCAACCGCCTGCTGCTCGAGAACCATCTACGCACCCACGTGACGCACATGTTCGATGAGGGCGGCGAGCAGCGCGAGCAGGCGGTCGGAGAGCTGCTGAAGGCATTCGAGTTCGACCGGAAGTGACGCGCGCTCCTCGCCGCCCGTTCATCACGGCTTCGAGTCGAAGACCTCGTCCTCCATGGCCTCGTACCCCTCGACCTGCGGATCGCGGTGCTCTCCACCGGACAGCGCGTACTCCTCTTCGGGAGAGAGCACCAGTCGGTGCCGGAAGAACAGTCCGAACCCGAGCAGGATGATCACGTAGACGATCGCGATCGCGATGATCGCCGGGCCGAATGTGGGGTTCAACAGGAAGCCCACGAAGATCAGTACGGCGATCAGCAGCGCGACCGCCGCACCCGGTACGCCCCACGGACTGCGATACGGACGATCGGCGTTCGGGTACTTGCGACGCAGGATCATGAACGACACCAGCTGCAGGCCGTACGCGAGCACAGCACCCCAGACGGCGATGTTCAGCACGATCGCCCCGGCCACGGCTCCGATACCGGAGGTGCCGAGGATGTCGAGCACGACCAGCGCGACGAAACCGATACCGGCACCGACGGTGAGGGCGACCCACGGCGTCTGACGCTTGCCGGTCAGGGACAGGAAGCGCGGGTAATAGCCGGCACGGGAGAGCGAATACATGTTGCGGCCGTACGCGAACATGATGCCCTGCAACGATGCGAGCAGCCCGATCAATGCGAACAGGGCGAGCACTGCCGCCAACTGGTCGCCGACGATCGCGCGGAACCCGTCGAGCAACGGCTCTCCGGCGACGCCCGTCGCCTCGGCTCCGAGCACGCCGGTGTTGAGGAACAGCACGAGCAGACCGGTCACGATCAGGGTGCCGCGTGCCCAGAAGCCGGCCTTCGGGATGTCGCGAGTCGGGTTGTGCGATTCCTCTGCGGCGAGTGGGAGCTCCTCGATACCGAGGAAGAACCACATCGCGAAAGGCAGAGCGAACAGGATCGGCAGCACGCCGTGCGGCAGGAACGCCGTCTGGCCGGGGTCAGGCGCGATGTTCCACAGGCTGTCCCAACTGAACGCCCCGGAGAAGGCCGCCATGAGAGAGAACACCACGATGATGGCGATCGAGATGATCGAGACGATGATCGCGAAGCGGAAGGAGATCGCGGCGCCCGCGGAATTCAACGCGATGAAGGCGACGTAGAGGATCAGATACCAGGCCCAACCCGGCAGCGTGAACCCCAGCAGTTCGGCGGTGATGCCGTTCGCATACGATGCCGAGAAGTAGACGATCACCGCCGTGGTGGCCACGTACTCGATCGTCTCGGCGGCTCCGGTGACCAGGCCACCCCACGGGCCGAGGGCGGAACGTGCGAATGAGTATGCGCCGCCGGTGTGCGGCATCGCGGCAGCCATCTCCCCGATCGAGAAGATCATGCCGTAGTACATGATCACGAGGATCGCGAAGGCGATCAGCATCCCGCCGAAGCCCGCGAAGTCGATTCCGAAGTTCCAACCGGAGAAGTCACCGGAGATGACTGCTGCCACTGCCAGTCCCCAAAGGCCCCACACTCCGGCGCTGCGCTTCAATGTCCGTTTCTTGAAGTAGTCGCTGCCGGCCGGCGTATAGGTCGCCCCAGCGACCTTGCGGGACCCACTGTGTTGCTCAGACATCCGAACTCCGTTCGCACCTGGACAGACGCGGGCTGCGCCCTGCACGAGAGTGTGGCACTCAATGGTCGGTTCCGTCTACCTTTAAATGAGAAAGTGTTCTAGGGTGCGAAGGGTTCGGTGCATGCCGGATCTCACAGGACGGGAGCGGATCAATGCCGGGAAACCTCAGCGTCGAGCAGTTGGACGAAGCGATCGCGAACGGCGAGATCGACACCGTGATCGTCGCGTTCGGCGACGCGCAGGGCCGACTCACCGGAAAGCGCATCTCCGCGCGGCTGTTCCGCGAGGAGGTCCTCGACCATGGCGCCGAATCCTGCGACTACCTGCTTTCGGTCGACGTCGATGTGAACACCATGGACGGTTACGCGATGTCGAGTTGGGACAAGGGGTACGGCGACATGGTGCTTCGTCCGGATCCGGCGACGCTCCGGCGGATCCCGTGGATCGAAGGTTCGGCGCTGGTGATGGCAGACCTCGTCTGGGGCGACGGGCGTCCGGTCGCGCCCTCGCCGCGCGCCATCCTCGACCGGCAGCGCGACCGCCTCGCCGAGCGGGGCTGGACCGCGTTCAGCGGCACCGAGCTCGAGTTCATCGTGTTCGACGACACCTATCGCGAAGCCTGGGCGCGCAAGTACGAGGGGCTCACGCCCTCGACCGACTACAACGTCGACTACAACCTGCTCGCCACCACACGCCTGGAGCCGCTGCTGCGTGACATCCGCAACAGCATGGACGCTGCCGGCATGTACAACGAAGGCGTGAAGGGGGAGTGCAACCTCGGCCAGCAGGAGATCGCGTTCCGCTTCGCCGAAGTGCGCGAGACGGCCGACCAGCACACGATCTACAAGAACGGGGCGAAGGAGATCGCGGAGCAGCACGGAAAGTCGCTCACCTTCATGGCGAAGTTCAACGAGCGTGAGGGCAACAGCTGCCACATCCACCTGTCGGTCCGGGGTGCCGACGGCGGGGCTGTCATGGCTGGCGACGGTGCACACGGCTTCAGTCCGCTGATGGAGCACTGGATCGCAGGCATCCTCGCGACGATGCGCGAGTTCACACTTCTCTACGCACCAACCATCAACTCCTACAAGCGCTTCGCCGACGGGAGCTTCGCGCCGACCGGCGTGGCCTGGGGAATCGACAATCGAACCTGCGCTCTGCGCGTGATCGGTCACGGCCCGTCGCTCCGAGTGGAGAACAGGGTTCCGGGAGGCGACGTGAATCCGTACCTCGGCATCTCAGCGATCATCGCCGGAGGCCTGCACGGGATCGAGAACGAGTTGGAGCTTCCCCCACGGCTGGAAGGGTCCGCCTATACGGCCGAGGTGGAGCATCTGCCGACGACGCTGCGTGAGGCCGCACGGCTGTTCAGCGAGTCGACGGTCGCTCGCGCCGCGTTCGGCGACGACGTGGTCGAGCACTATCTGAACCAGGCGCGCATCGAGGTGGCGGCCTTCGATGCCGCCGTCACAGACTGGGAGCGCATCCGTGGTTTCGAACGGCTCTGAAGACGCGGTCCGGCCGTTGATCGGCGTCACGACCTACCTGGAACGCGCGCAGCAAGGGGTGTGGGACGTGAGGGCGTCGTTCCTTCCCGCACAGTACCTGACGAGTGTCACGTCGTCCGGCGGCATCGCGATGCTGTTGCCTCCGCAGGACGAGACCACGGCGGATGCTGCGATCGCCGGGCTGCACGGGCTCATCCTCACCGGCGGCGCCGATGTGCAGCCGGAGTTGTACGGTGACGAACGGCATCCGTCGACCGACGCGGCGCGCACTGATCGCGACGCCTGGGAGCTTGCGCTGTTCCACGCCGCTGAGCGGCGGCAGATGCCGGTGCTCGCCATCTGCCGCGGGCTGCAGCTCGTCAACGTGGCGCGGGGCGGGTCACTGCAGCAGCATCTGCCGGAATCCCTCGGCACCGATCGATACAAGCTCGGCGGGGGAGTGTTCGCCGAGAACGAGGTGACGGTGGCCACCGGCACGAGACTCGCAGGAATTCTGGGAGACGGCGGGTTGCGCGTTCACAGCTATCACCACCAGGGGGTCGATCGCCTGGGAGACGGCCTCGTCGTCTCCGCGCGCACCGACGACGGCCTGGTACAGGCGGTCGAGGACTCCGCGAACGGCTACCTCGTCGGTGTGCAATGGCATCCCGAAGAGAACGCGGAGAACCGACGGCTGTTCGAAGACCTCGTGGCGCAGGCGCGCGAGTTCGCCCACTCGGAGAAGGAGGCGCGATGAGCGCGTTCACAGTGATCGACCCGTCCACGGGGACACCCATTCGCGACGTGCCGCGAGCCGGCGTGGAGGATGTGGATGCCGCCGTCGCACGTGCCGTCGTGGCGCAGCGCACCTGGGCGGCTCTTGCTCCGGTCGCCCGCGCCGACGCGCTGCGGTCGTTCGCAAGGCGCATCGAGACTGCGGTGGAGGAACTCGCGCAACTCGAGGTACGCAACTCCGGGCATCCGATCAGCGCCGCGCGCTGGGAAGCCGGCCACGTCGCACAGGTGCTCAACTACTACTCCGCAGATCCGGAGCGCCTCTCAGGGCGGCAGATCCCGGTGGCGGGCGGCCTCGATGTCACCTTCCACGAGGCATACGGCGTGATCGGTGTGATCGTGCCGTGGAACTTCCCGATGACGATCGCGGCCTGGGCCTTCGCGCCCGCCCTTGCAGCAGGCAATGCCGTGGTCCTCAAGCCCGCTGAACTCACACCGCTCACGGCGATCCGGTTGGGTGAGCTCGCGCGGGAGTCGGGTCTTCCCGACGGGCTCTTCCAGGTCGTCACGGGCTCCGGTTCCGTCGTCGGGCAGCGCCTCGTCGCGCATCCGGACGTTCGCAAGATCGTCTTCACCGGATCCACCGAGGTCGGAGTCGACGTCGCCGCCGGCTGCGCGCGGGCACTCAAGCCCGTCACGCTCGAGCTCGGCGGCAAGTCGGCGAACATCGTGTTCGAAGACGCTGATCTCGAGAAGGCGGCAGCGGCCGTGCCTGGGTCGGTGTTCGACAACGCCGGACAGGACTGCTGTGCACGCAGCAGGCTGCTCGTGCAGCGCAGCGTCTACGACCGCTTCCTCGAACTGCTCGAGCCTGCCGTTCAGAAGTGGAGGGTCGGGCACCCGGGCGACGAAGCAACCGACATGGGGCCGCTCATCTCGGCGGGGCATCGCGATACTGTCGCATCCTTCCTCGACGGCGCGAACGTGGCGTTCAGGGGAAGCGCGCCGAGCGGGGACGGCTTCTGGTTCGCCCCCGCTGTGGTGATCGCCCAGCCCGGAGACAGAGTCGCCAGGGAGGAGATCTTCGGGCCGGTGGTCTCCGTGCTGCCGTTCGAAGACGAAGCCGATGGCATCCGCCTCGCCAACGACACCGTCTACGGTCTGGCAGGTTCTGTGTGGACGGAGAACCTCGGCCGAGCCGTGCGCGTCACGAGGGGAGTGGATGCCGGTGTGCTGTCGGTGAACTCGCATTCCTCCGTGCGCTACGCCACTCCGTTCGGAGGCATGAAGGCCTCCGGCCTCGGGCGAGAGCTCGGCCCGGATGCCGCGGAGCACTTCACACAGACGAAGAACGTCTTCTTCGCGACCGACTGATACCGACCCTCCACTCGCATCGAAGGAACCTGCACATGAGCATCGATCTGACTCAGCGTCTCAAGGATCGCGTCGCGATCATCACCGGGGGTGCCGGCGGCATCGGCTTCGCCACGGCACGCCGATTCGCCGCTGAAGGGGCCTTCGTCGTCATCGCCGACATGGATCCGGAAACCGGCGAGGCCGCTGCGGCCGAGATCGGGGGTGCGTTCCGCCCGGTCGACGTGGCCGATGAGGCGAAGGTGAACGCGCTGTTCGACGGCGTCGCGGCCGAGTTCGGACGCATCGACATCGCGTTCAACAACGCGGGCATCTCCCCGGCGTCCGATGATTCGATCGAGACCACCGAGTTGCCGGCCTGGAACCTCGTGCAGGACGTCAATCTGAAGAGCGTCTATCTGTGCAGTCGGGCGGCGCTGCGGCACATGGTGCCAGCAGGCAGAGGGTCGATCATCAACACGGCGTCCTTCGTCGCGCTGCTGGGATCTGCGACCTCGCAGATCAGCTACACGGCCTCGAAGGGCGGCGTATTGGCGATGTCGCGCGAACTCGGAGTGCAGTTCGCGCGACAGGGCATCCGCGTCAACGCCTTGTGCCCCGGTCCCGTCAACACCCCGCTGCTGCAGGAGCTCTTCGCCAAGGATCCCGAACGCGCCCAGCGGCGGCTCGTGCACGTGCCGATGGGCCGGTTCGCCGAGCCGGAGGAGCTGGCGGCAGCGGTCGCATTCCTCGCGTCGGACGATGCCTCGTTCATCACAGCAAGTGCGTTCGTGGTTGACGGCGGCATCAGCAACGCCTACGTCACGCCGCTGTGACCGGACGCGCTCTGAGAGACTGAGATGGTGAGTGAGAATCCTTCGGAGCGCGACCTCGTCGAGGTGCGCAAGGCCGTGTTCCGGCCGCTTCGCCGGGGCAACACGCTGGAAGACACCGTCGCACGGCTCGTGCAGACCGTGAGACTCGGTGTGGTGGCACCCGGTGCCTCGCTCCCGCCGGAGCGCGAGCTCGCGGCAGCGTACGGCGTCAGCCGCGACACGGTGCGTGAGGCGATCCGCGAACTTGCGGATGCCGGATACCTCGAACCCCGCCGCGGACGATACGGCGGCACCTTCGTAGCCGATCCGCTGCCGGTGCCGGCGGACGCGGGGCATGTGGATCCCGCCGATCTTGACGATGTGCTGGGGCTGAGATCGGTGCTGGAGAGCGGCTCGGCGCGAGCCGCGGCCGGCCGCGCACTGGACGCGGAGGTGAGATCGCGACTGTGGGCACGGCACGAAGCCGCCCTGCCCGCCGGGCCGGAGGAGTATCGCCGACTGGACACCCTCCTGCACCTCGAGATCGCCGAAGCCGCCGGCATCTCGTCGCTCGTCGCACTCGTGGCGGAGAATCGTGCGCGCATCAACGCCTGGCTGGACACGTTTCCCCTGCTCCCGCGCAACATCGAGCATTCCGGTATGCAGCACGAACAGATCATCACTGCGATCCTGATGGGCCAGCCGGATGCCGCGGAGGATGCGATGCGCGATCACCTGGCCGGCTCCGAGGCACTGCTGCGCGGCTTTCTCGCTTAGTTCTCCAGCGGGCCGAGCAGTGCGCTCGCCGCGGTCGAGTGCGCCGACTCCGGGTCAGAGGGGTGGAACATGCCCGCGAGCACGTCGCGGTACAGCCGCGAGAGCTCGTTGGAGGAGAAGTACGAGCCGCCACCGGCGGTGAGGATCGCCTCGTCGACGACGTGCTTCGCCATCACGACCGCCCGGTGCTTGGTGCCCGACAGCAGCGTGAACCAGCGCGCGCCGTTGTCGGCCTGCTCGTCGACGTCACGCGCGAGCGCCGCGATCTGCGGGGGAAGCGCGTCGTACGCCAGGCTCATGTCCGCGATGCGCCAGCGGATGTCGGGATCCTGGCTGTACGTCAGTCCGGTCTTCTTCGAGGTCCGCTTCTGCACGGTCTCCACCGCGAGATCCAGCGCGCGACGGGCGATGCCCGTGTAGACCGAGGCGAGCAGCAGCTCGAAGACGCTGAAGATGCCGAAGATGATCGGGTCGGGGCTCGGACCAGGATCGATGCGACGCACCACGTGCTCTGGCGCGGCGACCGCGCCGTCCAGCCGGGTGGTGCGGCTCTGCGTCGCGCGCATGCCGAGGGTGTCCCAGTCATCGCTCGTGGTGACGGCATCCGTGCGATCGATGAACGCGAACACGAGCTTGGGTGCATCGGGGCTCGTGGTGTCGAGGCCGTGCAGACCGAGCCTGGTCCACACCGGAGCGAGCGAGGTGAAGATCTTCGTGCCGGTGAACGCGTAACCGTCGCCCTGCGGCACGGCGGCCGTGTCACTGCCGAACAGGACGAGGTCGTTGCCGCCCTCGCTGATCCCGAATGCGAAGACCTCGCCGCGGGTCGCGCCGTCCTGCACGAACTCCATGCCGGGCACGCCGCGGTCGCTGAACACCTTCGCGACGCCGGTCCACACCAGGTGCATGTTGATCGCGAGGGCAGTGGCGGGTGCCGCGGTCGCAAGACGCTGCTGCAGCACAGCGGCCTGCTCGAGCCCGAGACCAGCGCCGCCGCGCTCGGCCGGGACGAGGATCCTCAGGTATCCGGCATCCCGAAGCTCTTCCAGATCCCGTTCCGGGAAGGTGTTCTCCCGATCATGGATGGGCGCGCGTTCCCGGATGCGGTCGAGCAGGTCGTCGGGCAGATAAGCCTTCGGGTCGAAAGTCACTTCGACTCCCTCCGGTCGCTCAGTACATCGCATGACAGTGCCTCCAGCAGTTGGCGGATGGTCTCGTCGGGCTCGTCGCGGTGCGGGGAGTGACCTGCTCCGGCGACGATCGACATCGAGATGTTCTCGTTCGTCGAGAGGACCCCGTCGGCCACCTGCCCCGTGAACAGGCTGTACACCTCGGGGTCGGCGCCGATGATGTGCGTCGGGACGGTGAGCATCGCGGCATCCGCTCGCACATCCCAAGGCTGGTTCTGTGCGCTCGTCTGCTCGACCGCCCACCTGCTCGCCCGCACCACGGCGTCGACCTTGAGCTCCAACTCCTGCGGATGCCAGTGCGGATGCTCTTCCCGCACGACCTCGATCCGGTTGTCGGCGAATGCGCGTTCCTGGCTGCGACGCACGATCGACGCGTTCTTCCCGTCGACGAGGATGGCGGGGTCGATCAGGACGAGCCTGCTCGTCCAGTGAGGATCGGATGCCGCGGCCACGGTGCTCGCGGCACCGCCGAGCGAGTGACCGATGACGGCATCCCACGCACCTCCCCGCGCGGGGGAGAGGGCGGCGAGGTCGGCGGCATAGGCGCCCACGGTGTAGTCCAGGGCGCGGGGCGCGTCGCCGTGGCCGCGGAGGTCTGCGGCGACGGCGTGCCATCCGGCGTTCGCGAGCGCATCGCCCAGGCGCCACATGAGTGCGGCGGAGGAGCCGAGACCGTGCACGAGCAGGGCGGTGCTGTTGGCGTCGGGATTCCCCCAGGAGATTCGGGGGAGCTGGACGGGAGCAGGCATGTCTTCAGCCTACGAGTGATCAGTCGATGGGCGGCATGTCCGCGGCGATCGTGAGTACGCGCTCGGCCGCGATGTGCCCTGCGGACAGACGCTCGGCGAGCGGCTTGCCCTCGAGCGTCGCCGCGAGGAACCCGCTCGCGAACGCGTCGCCGGCGCCCACGGGCTCGACGACATCGACAACTGGGGCAGGCACGAACACCGGGTGGGCATCGCCGTGGAAGGCCGTGGCGCCCACGTCGCCGTCCTTCACGACGAGCAGGTCGCAGTCGGGCAGGAAGGCACGGATCTCCTCCGCCGTCGACGTGCCCCAGATCCTTTCGGCCTCGTCGCGGCCGACCAGTGTGATGTCGGCGGCGTTCGCCAGGCGGGCGAGAGTGGCCGCGGCATCCTCCATCGACCACAGCGCGCGGCGGTCGTTCACGTCGAACGAGACCAGCGCACCGGCGGTGCGCGCATCTTCGAACAGCCGATCGACCATGTCGCGGGTGGACGGCGAGAGTGCGGGGGTGATGCCGGTGGTGTGCACGATCCTCACACCGGCGAGTCGCTCTGCGGACAGCATCCCCGGCGCCATGCGCGAGGCAGCCGACCCCCGGCGGTAGTAGTAGACGGACGAGCCCTCAGCGGCCGGATCCTTGAACATCACGCCGGTGGGGGCATCCTGGTCGAGTTCAACCCACAGTTCGATACCGCGTCGGGTCAGCTCCGACGAGATGCGAACGCCGAGCGGATCGTCGCCGAGGCGGGACGCCCAGACGGCGTGGTGCCCTGCCGCGGCGAGCCCCGCGGTCACGTTCGACTCGGCGCCGGCGAGACCGAGGGAGGCTTCGTGCGCGTCGGCGAGCGCAGCATCCGTCGGGGTGATCAGCGCCATCGTCTCGCCGATGCACACCACCTCTGGAGCCTGGTCGGGCGGGCGTGCGCCTGGAAGGGAGGGGATGCTCATGAAGGGGTGACCGCCACTGGTTCGGTGTCAGGGAAGGGACTGGGATCGCGATCGCGCAGATCGGGCAGAGCCCGAACGAAGATCACGGAGACCGTCACACCGACGATAGCGAACAGCACGGCGGCCAGATACGCGCCCTGCGGTCCGCCCGTGCCGTCGACGAGGAATCCGGCGATGGCGGAGCCTGCGGCGGCGCCGATCAGCTGACCGGTGCCGGCCCACCCGAACGCCTCGGCCGTCTCGCTGAACTTCACGCTCGCGGTGGTGATGGCGAAGAGCACGGCGAGGGCAGGGGCGACGCCGAGCCCGGCGAGGAACAGCGCGCCGCCCAGCCAGTAAGCATTGAGCATGACCATGGTGAGTGCGAGGCCAACGGTGACGATGATGAGGCGTCGCGCCATCGCCCAGGGGCCGATCGGGATGTGGCCGAAGGAAAGTCCTCCGACCAGGCTGCCGCAGGCGAAGATACCGAGCACGACTCCGGCCTGAAGGCTGCCGTGCTCGAAGGTGGCGACGACGCCGACCTCCACGGCCGAACACGCACCGATCACGAGGAACCCGATCGCGGTGGCGAGCGCCACCGGTGGCTTGAGGAGCACACGGCCCAGGGCCCGGCGGCTGCGGGGGATGCGCACGCGACCCACCTCAGGGCTGAGGATGAACCACCCGCATCCGAGCACCAGGACGATCGCCACGAGGATGAGGCCCTCTGTCGTGCCGATCTGCGTCGACACCAGGGTGATGGCCACCGGCGCGAGGATCCAGATGATCTCCTGCAGCGAGGCGTCGAGCGAGAACAGCGGCGTCAGCTGGGAGGAATTGACGAGCTTCGGGTAGATGGTGCGCACGGCTGATTGGATCGGCGGAGTGGACAGGCCGGCTATGAGTCCGAACGCCATGTAGCCGGCGACGTTCAGCGGCAGCAGGCCGAGCGCGAGCACAGCGAGCGTGCAGATCGCGGCGGTCAGGGTGAGGACCCTGCGCATGCCCCACGCGCCCATCCAGCGGCTCGTGACGGGGCCGGAGACGGCTTGGCCGACGGACGTCGCGGCGAGGACGAGCCCGGCGGAGCCGTATGACCCGGTCTGCTGTTCGACATGCAGGAGGATGGCCAACGATGCCATGCCGCTGGGGAAGCGCGCCGTCAGTTGAGCGGCGATCATGCGCCCCACCCCAGGGGTGCGAAGAAGGTCCCGATATCCCGCCACGGCACAACGCTACCCGGGTCGCGGGAGGTGCTGTGCAGGGGCGTGCTCACGACACGCCGCGACACGCCGGAGAGTGTTCTCCACAGGAAATCGGATGTCCGAACCCCCGCGTAGCGTGCGGCCTGTGGATGGATCTCCGAAGACGACCTGAGAACC
Organism: Microbacterium profundi; assembly: GCF_000763375.1. Taxonomy (NCBI): domain Bacteria; kingdom Bacillati; phylum Actinomycetota; class Actinomycetes; order Micrococcales; family Microbacteriaceae; genus Microbacterium; species Microbacterium profundi. Next base: position 195,296 of record NZ_JPSY01000002.1, read on the forward strand.
GCGAGATCATGCGCTTCGCGACCTCCGAAACGAGTTCGCGATCTGTGGATGAAACGGTGGACAACCTGTGTTGTATCAGTGGAGAGCGGTGGAAAACTACACGGATGTAACTACTAGCCCTTGTGGTCACCCGCAATGTCCGTACCCATATGTAGTATTGAACTCCCGGCGGGGGGTCTGCCGGAAAATTCTGATCTGAGGGGAAAAAATGTCGATCACGGTCTACACCAAGCCTTCGTGCGTGCAGTGCAACGCGACGTATCGCGCTCTGGATGCCAAGGGCATCGAATACGAGATCCACGACCTCTCCGAAGACGCTTCGGCGCTCGAGCAGGTCAAGGCGCTCGGCTACATGCAGGCGCCCGTCGTCGTCACCGACGAGGACCACTGGTCGGGCTTCCGTCCCGACAAGATCGACGCCCTCGCCTCTCGTCTGGCGTAGGGCCTTCGATCGCTGAGCCTGTCGAAGCGTCCGGAGCGAAAGGGGTGAGTCATGACAGCAGTCGCGACGACCGCGCCGCTCCTGGTCTATTTCTCCAGCACCTCGGGCAACACGGCCAGATTCATCGAGAAGCTCGGCCTGCCGGCGCAGCGTATCCCGCTGCACCGCGGTGACGGCGACCTCGCGGTCGATGAGCCTTTCGTCCTCGTCACTCCGACCTATGGCGGAGGACAGGGACGGGGCGAAGAGAAGGGTGCCGTACCCAAGCAGGTCATCCGGTTCCTCAACGACGAGCGAAACCGGCAGAACATCCGCGGAGTGATATCCGCAGGCAACACCAACTTCGGCGACTCCTTCGGGGCTGCCGGCGAAATCATCAGCCGCAAGTGTCATGTGCCGCACTTGTACCGCTTCGAAGTATTCGGCACGCAGGACGACGTTGATCGCGTGAGCGACGGATTGGAACGATGGTGGGTATCGCAGTCGAAGAGCACGACTCAGTGACAGAGCAGGCCGCTTTCAAGGCGAACGCTGCGTACGAGGGCCTCGATTATCACGCCCTCAACGCGATGTTGAACCTCTACGACGCGGACGGCAAGATTCAGTTCGACGCCGACAAGCGTGCCGCACGGGAGTACTTCCTGCAGCACGTGAACCAGAACACGGTGTTCTTCCACTCCCTCAAGGAGCGTCTCGACTACCTCGTCGAGAAGGAGTACTACGACGGCGCCCTGCTGGAGAAGTACTCGCACGAGTTCGTCCAGAAGCTCAACGACCTCGCCTATGACAAGAAGTTCCGCTTCGAGACGTTCCTCGGCGCGTTCAAGTACTACACCAGCTACACGCTGAAGACCTTCGACGGCAAGCGCTACCTCGAGCGCTTCGAGGACCGCGTCGTGATGACCGCTCTCGGACTCGCCGACGGCGACGAGCAGCTGGCCGTCAAGCTCGTCGAGGAGATCATCTCCGGTCGCTTCCAGCCGGCGACTCCGACCTTCCTCAACGCGGGCAAGGCGCAGCGCGGTGAGCTCGTCAGCTGCTTCCTGCTGCGCATCGAAGACAACATGGAGTCGATCTCGCGCGGCATCAACTCGTCGCTGCAGCTGAGCAAGCGCGGCGGCGGCGTCGCGCTGCTGCTGTCGAACATCCGCGAGGCGGGTGCGCCGATCAAGCAGATCGAGAACCAGTCCAGCGGCATCATCCCCGTCATGAAGCTCCTCGAAGACAGCTTCAGCTACGCGAACCAGCTCGGTGCACGTCAGGGTGCGGGCGCGGTCTACCTCAACGCACACCACCCCGACATCATGCGCTTCCTCGACACGAAGCGTGAGAACGCCGACGAGAAGATCCGCATCAAGACCCTGTCGCTGGGTGTCGTCGTGCCCGACATCACGTTCGAGCTCGCCAAGAACGGCGAAGACATGTACCTGTTCTCGCCGTACGACGTCGAGAAGGTCTACGGAGTGCCGTTCGGCGACATCTCGGTCACCGAGAAGTACCGCGAGATGGTCGACAACCCGCGCATCAAGAAGACCAAGATCAACGCGCGCGAGTTCTTCCAGACCATCGCCGAGATCCAGTTCGAGTCGGGCTACCCATACATCATGTTCGAGGACACGGTGAACAAGGCGAACCCGATCAAGGGCCGCATCAACATGTCGAACCTCTGCAGCGAGATCCTGCAGGTGAACACGCCGACCACGTACAACGACGACCTGTCGTACGACCAGATCGGCAAGGACATCTCGTGCAACCTCGGCTCGATGAACATCGCACTGGCGATGGATGCCGATGATCTGGGCATCACGGTCGAGACGGCGATCCGCGGACTGACCGCCGTCAGCAACCAGAGCCACATCGCCTCGGTGCGCTCGATCGAAGACGGCAACGACCGCTCGCACGCCATCGGCCTCGGCCAGATGAACCTGCACGGCTATCTCGCTCGCGAGCACGTGCACTACGGCTCGGAAGAGGGCATCGACTTCACGAACATCTACTTCTACACGGTGCTGTTCCACGCGCTGCGCGCCTCGAACGCGCTGTCGATCGAGCGTGGCGTCGCCTTCGACGGCTTCGAGGACTCGACGTACGCGTCGGGGGAGTTCTTCGACAAGTACATCGACCGCGCGTGGCTGCCCGAGACCGAGAAGGTCAAGGAGCTCTTCGCGGGCAAGCACATCCCCACGCAGGACGACTGGGCTGAGCTGAAGGCTTCCATCCAGAAGCACGGCATATACAACCAGAACCTGCAGGCTGTGCCGCCGACCGGCTCGATCTCGTACATCAACAACTCGACGAGCTCGATCCACCCGATCGCGTCGAAGATCGAGATCCGCAAGGAAGGCAAGCTCGGTCGCGTCTACTACCCGGCGCCGTTCATGACGAACGACAACCTCGAGTACTACCAGGACGCATACGAGATCGGCTATGAGAAGGTCATCGACACGTACGCCGCGGCAACGCAGCACGTCGATCAGGGTCTTTCGTTGACGCTGTTCTTCAAGGACACCGCTTCCACGCGCGACATCAACAAGGCGCAGATCTACGCATGGCGCAAGGGCATCAAGACGATCTACTACATCCGCCTCCGCCAGATGGCGCTCGAGGGCACGTCCATGGATGAGTGCGTTTCTTGCATGCTTTGATCTGAGGTATGAAGATGACGAATGTGCCGGGCTGGGTAGAACGTTCGCCGATTATCGGCGTCGTCTACGCGGCCCGGCGCTTCGAATCTCCAGAGTTCCGATACGTCGGAATCACGACCAAGACGACAGAGGTGCGTCGCCGGCAGCATCTGAAAGCCGCACGAGCAGGCACGAAGAATCCGTTCTATGACTGGTTGCGAACCATGCAGACCGATGAAGACGTCTACTTCCAGCCGATGGAGCTCGTGACTGCTGGCGAGCTTGAAGATCTCGGCGCAGCGGAACAACGTTGGATTGCCGAACTACGAGGAAACGGACATCGGCTCCTGAATCTGTCGGAAGGCGGGCTGGGCCCGCGTGGGCATGTGTGGACCGTCGAGCAGCGGAAGGCCGCAGGCGATCGCGCACGAGGACGGAAGAAGAAGCACGTGCCCACCGGCCCTGATCATCCCAGCTGGGGTCAGCGTCGCACGGACGAGCAGAGGGCACGTTGGTCCGCTCAGCGCAAGGGAATGAATACGGGTGAGGCGAATCCGAACTTCGGAAAGTTCGGATCGGATCATCCGTCGTACGGGCACACGATGTCTGACGAATCGAAGGCACTTCTCTCCGAGATGAGGCAAGGGCCGAACAATCCCAACTTCGGCAAGTCCGCCAGCGCAGAGACTCGCGCGAAGATGTCGGCGGTTCGCAAAGGAAGACCCATGCCGTCAAGCGTCCGAAGTGCGCACACACGGCACCACACCAACAAGGGTGTATTCAAGGAGACCTGTCGGCATTGCATCGCTGACAGGCAAGAGTCCACGGAGACAAGGAAAGACGGATGACCCCCCCAGAGAAGCTCAAGCTGGTCGAGCACGTGCAGGCGATCAACTGGAACCGCATCGAGGATGACAAGGACCTTGAGGTCTGGAACCGTCTGGTGAATAACTTCTGGCTGCCCGAGAAAGTGCCGCTGTCGAACGACGTGCAGTCGTGGAACACCCTGTCGCCGGAAGAGCAGCTGCTCACGATGCGGGTGTTCACGGGTCTCACGCTGCTGGACACCATCCAGGGCACTGTCGGCGCCGTATCGCTGATCCCCGACGCGATCACCCCGCACGAGGAGGCGGTGTACACCAACATCGCCTTCATGGAGTCGGTGCACGCCAAGAGCTACTCCTCGATCTTCTCGACGCTCGCGTCGACGAAGGAGATCGATGAGGCGTTCCGGTGGTCCACGGAGAATGCGAACCTTCAGAAGAAGGCGCAGATCATCATGGATTACTACACCGGCGATGACCCGCTCAAGCGCAAGATCGCCTCGACGCTGCTCGAGTCGTTCCTGTTCTACTCGGGCTTCTACCTCCCGATCTACTGGTCGTCCAAGGCCAAGCTGACGAACACGGCCGACCTCATCCGCCTCATCATTCGCGATGAGGCGGTGCACGGGTACTACATCGGCTACAAGTTCCAGAAGGGGCTCGAGAAGGAGACCCAGGAGCGCCGTGACGAGCTGAAGGACTACACCTTCAACCTGCTCTTCGAGCTCTATGACAACGAGGTGCAGTACACGCAGGACCTCTACGACGGCGTCGGTCTGACCGAAGACGTCAAGAAGTTCCTGCACTACAACGCCAACAAGGCGCTGATGAACCTCGGCTACGAGCCGATGTTCCCGTCCACCGTGACGAACGTGAACCCGGCGATCCTGTCCGCGCTCTCGCCGAACGCCGACGAGAACCACGACTTCTTCTCGGGCTCGGGTTCGTCGTACGTCATCGGCAAGGCCGAGGCCACCGAGGACGACGACTGGGACTTCTGAGTCGCTTGTAGGTTCGTCGGACATCTTTCAAAAGCCATGTTTGATCTTGCAAGGGTCGCGGAACTCTTCAATTCCGCGACCCTTCTTGCAATTTCTTCGAGCGCGACGGTTCCTGAGAGCTGGAGATGACGCGTGGTTGGCAAAGCGCGCAAGAGGCCGAACGAGATCGTTGTCCCGTGGCCCAACGGTGTAACGACCGACGTCGCCGGGCGTGCGGCACAGGCCTTCGCTCTTGAACTTCGTCGATTAATCGGGGACGACTCGATCCGATCCGTAGCGGCATTGTGTGGCGTCAATCACGAAACCGTTCGAGGGATCCTAGAGGGCCGTGTATGGCCTGACATGCACACCGTTGCACACCTAGAAGATGGACTTGACTTTCCTTTGTGGCCCCGAAAGGCTCCAACTCGTGTGTCAAAGCGGCACCGATTACCGAAGCCGAAACCATTCGGGTTCTGATGCTGCGGAACGATGTGACCCGAGTAGCGCAACTTCCGCCTAGGCCGTCCGACGCTAACTGCTCGGCGGACGTCTGAGTTCTCGATAGATGGTGGACCGCGTGACGCCGAGTGCTGCGGCGATGTCATTGACGGACGTCTCTCCTGCGTTGAACGCGGAGCGAGCAAGGCGGGCTTGGTCGGGGGAGAGGGCGCGAGGGCGCCCGCCCACCCGTCCTCGTGCGCGGGCAGATGCGAGACCGGCGACCGTCCGTTCGCGGATGAGATCGCGCTCGAACTCCGCGAGAGCTGCGAAGACGTGGACAACGAGGCGGCCGCCGGCGGAGCTCGTGTCGATAGTCTCTCGGAGTGATCTGAGACCGACTCCTCTGGATTGCAGCTCTTCAACGAGCTCGATGAGGTCGTGGACCGAGCGACCTAAGCGGTCGAGCCTCCAGACGACGACGGTGTCGCCGGATCGGAGCAGGTCGAAGAGATGGGCGAGCTCTGGGCGCTCTCCACTCGCGGACGCCTTCTCCGTGAGGATCCGGTCGCAGCCCGCTTCGAGGAGCGCGTCGAACTGCATCTGCGAGTTTTGCTCGCTCGTCGAGACTCTCGCGTAGCCAAAGATTTGGCCCATGACGGAACTGTAGCGAAACTCGTGGCCCGCGTCAGCTTTCGAACCATTGAATTCGAGACGGGTTGTGACACGGGCCCAGCGCAGATTCGAGTCGAATCGTCGGAAACACGCGAGTGTGTCATAAACGGTCGTTTGTGAGACGAGCCGATTCTGTCCGGGTATTGGGGCGTCGAGGACGTCCGATGTTGATTCAGCGTTGTCCAGCGTTGAGCACTTCAGGGGCCCTTGCGATGGGGCTGGCTCCTCGCAGACTAGAAGCGGTGGATCTCTCGGGGCGGTGGTCGGTAGAGATTCGATCTCGTGACGGGCCAGGTGCCGCCGTACCGCCGAGAGACGTCTTCGACGGTTTTTTGTACCCATCCTCCGAGCCGCGGGCTGATGACGATCTCTTCGATGAGCACGTTTAGGTCGCAAGGTAATGTTGCGAATGCTGGGAGGCCCTCGAGTGAGGTGTCGCGATAGTCGTGTTCTCTGGACTCGTCATGGGCCATCAACCGGAACTCCTTCTCGTGCGAGAACTCTTGTCGCTTGACGAAGTACTGATCCGTGTAGGTCGGAGGGATCTCGAAGTCGGTCTCCGCTGACCGATACGACACCGGGCCATAGAACACGTCGGTCACACAGTCGGCCGTACCAGCAAAGGACCGGCGAAGCGAACCCCAGGTGGTCCGGATGGCCACTCCCTTTTCGTCTCCGTAGATTCGCCACAGACCTGCATTCTCGGAGGGGAAGGCGTTCCAACAGGAGACGTACGTGCGGTCCCTCCACCACAACGACTCTCTCTGCAACTTGTTAATGAAGGCGTGCCGCCAATAGCTGGGCGCGCGGTTCGCGCTCTGCACCTCGAGGGTGGCGGACATGGCGCCATCGCCCATCACCCCTTCGAAGGGATCTTCCATGCTGGAGGCGCGAGGCATCTTGAGCGCTTTGGACGCCAGCAGGTCAAGAAACTTCGGAAAGTCGAGGTAGCGCCATAGCGTTACATCGTCGCCAACTGGGACCGAAGGACTTGCCAGTGTGAGATCGATGTCCATCGTCGGAGCGTATCGCGGCGGGTAGTGGGCTGACGCCACCCACGCGCCCCCGGGGCTTACGCGGATGCTCGCTTCGCGCGAAGAAAAAGTAGTAGCGCTCGAACTCTGGGCGGGAAGCCTCCGAAATCGCCTCCACCGGCTTCCGCAGCGCCATCGAGCAGTGAGGCTAGGCTGCTGGCTTCGAGGATCGCTCCCGGACTTCCCGGGGTGGCGAACGGCGTAGCTAGAGCCAGCAGAAACTCGTAGCTGGAGTCGCCTCCCTGTTCCGTAATGTGTTGGAGCGCGTAGAGGACAATGTCGGCGAAGACGCGACTCGGTTCAACCGACGTTGAGTAGTCGAGCTCGCCGGGTTCTGCGCACCGGAGGATGGCGGCTTGCAACATTGGGTCGTTGAAGCGGTCGAACATCGCAGGATTCAGCGCATAGCCGTGCCGCTTCGTCGTCCCGCGGACATGGTCGAGGCTAGTGTTCGAGCGCCGGGACTCGAACATTAGGTGGGCCACGGTGACCATCACCTCGGCATGCGTGGGATGCACGTTCAGGGCAACCGTTCGCGGATGGGTCTTCCAGTCCTTCTTCCACAGCGCGAACCGCCGGTTGAGCGCCCAGATTGCGTCATTGGCGGCGCCAGGAAAGAGGTTGTCCGCCGTGAGGTTCGACAGTATCGTGTACCGGTCCTGAACAGCCTTCCGCAGAGCCTCGCTATCCGGCTGGTCACTGAGCCACTCGTCCAAGACATCGAGCACACGACGCTCACGGCCCCACGCGTTCGGCAACCCCGGCTGCCGGAGCTCTCGAGGCAGAAGCCAACCGTAGCCCACCCGGTTCTTCTCATCGGTGCTGCGGACTCCTAGCGTCTTCTGGAGGATGTCCCATCCTGTTACGTCAGAGTGTGCGATGCCAAGGAGATAGGCGGTGTCGACATTGTCCGGCAGTGATCTCAGCTCTCTATTCATGGAAAGCAGAGATCGGCCCGAGGCGATGACGCCGGCGCACACGAGCACGGTTGAGTTCGCCGGAAGGTCTTGTAGATTCGTGGATTGCTCGGGGTGCACCCACACGTCCCGCTTCTCGTCCTTCACTGCGCCTTCGAGGACGTGATCCGCCGCGAACTGGGCGAGCGCACGCGAGTCCTCGTCCGCGAGGGCTCGGATGGCCAGAATCGGCTTGTTTGGGTCGATCATGCTGTCTAGGACGCTGGCGAGATGATTTCGGATGTGTTGAGCGGAGGGGTGGTCGGGAAAGAGGTGCGCAACCGTGGTGGTTAGGTCGTCGCTGCTTGTGAGCGTGCGCGGGCGAATGGCATCCAGACCGTAGAAATCGTCGAAGAAAGTGTCGCCGTCGAACTCCTCGAGTCGCCCTTTCTTCACCTCGTCACCTACGGTTCGCGGCCGGTCCGCGATGCTCGGCATGCGGAGGCGCAGGTCGCTTGCGTTTGGGAAGAATCCGTCACCGTCGAGGACTGTGACGCCGTGGCCTGCGGCACAGTGTTCGCAGTCTTCGATGGTTGCTGTCATGTGTGGAGGGAATCGGGACGTCCTCCGAGACCGGATGGGGTTGGGGTCTCGGTCAGTGAGATCGCACGCCACGAGCCCTTTGATGTCCTCGGGCCGAGTGCCCGACAGGAGATACAGCGTGACGAGCCGCTCCGCGCGAGCTTTCTTCTCGGCGACCAGCGCAGCTCCTAGGTTGCCTGATGTGCTGCTGGAGATGAATACGAAGTCCTGCTGGGCCGGTCGCAGCGCCTCTCGGCCTTTGTGGCCACCGAACGAGTCGACGGAAATCTCCGGTGCCGTTGACGAGAGACGAATTAGCAGATCCCGCAGCGCGCTCAACGCCGGGAGAATCCCTGCGGTGTCTGCCCAGAACCGCGCTCGGTCGACGACGGTGACGAGGGGGAGGAGACACATGGCGATGAAGTACGCATGCTGGGTTCTGGCGACTGCCTGAGCGGTACGGAGGAAGTACTCCGAGTGTTTGCCGCCGGGGTGCTCGAAATGGTAGCCGGCGCTGGCGCTGGCGATGGCATCGGAGTCGCGGAAGATCTGCCGCATGCCGTCCTCGCGTACGGACTGCATGACCTCTGGGGTAACCTGGACGTGGTCCGGGGCACTTGCCGACTGCTCGACCCAGGCTCCGCTGACATCGACGAGGAAGAAGCGGTGCGCGAGCGGGTTGTTCGCGCTTGTTCGAGCCTTGTAGTCCTTGAGAGACCGCAGCGAGGTCATTGTGACCTGCAAGTCCTCTGGGTAGACAAACCACACCTCCGCGACTTCGGGGTGGAGTGCTTCGTACTTCGCGAGAGCGAGAACATGAGCGGAACTGGCGGTGAACTCGTTCCCCGTCCAGTGCAGCAGGACCGGGGTTCTACTTCCCGAACTCTCCACGTCGCAGACGAGCAGCAGACAGTTCTCGTCCACTTGCGTGACGGTCACAGGCGCGCTCCGTCTCGCTCGTAGGCGACCGGAAACATGATCGTGACATCGGTCCCTACGCGAGGACCAACGACGAAATCTTCGTATGTGTCCGGCACCCAGTCGATGAACTGTGAGGTGCGGGCCCGCCCCTCAGGGAGGCTCAGATCCTCGAAGCGATTGCGCACGAAGTCGCGGTGAATCTCCGTCCGTCCGGTCCGAATGGACATAAATCCGCGCAGGTTCGACAGCAGCTGCTGAACCCGGGGGAGCCCGATGTTCCCCATGGCGCGCCGGCTCACTCGCACGCTCTTGTCCAGTGCCTTGATGAGGTAGTTCACTTCATTCGTCTCGGAGAACAAATGCTCCTCTTTGAGCGCGGCCGCTGCGGATCGGGCGAGGCCGAGCCCGCTGTCCACGACGGTTGCAACCCCGAGGAGGACAGATGTATTCGCGGAGCGATCTTCTGTGAGGTCGTCGAGGAGGGCTTCGACGTAGCGCGCGAAGTACGAGTCCGTCTCAGGCAGTGCCGATACGGCCGAGCGCTGCATTCTCACTACGTCGAAGCTCACAATGCGGCATCCCCGCCCGTTGCCGGATTGCGGAGGAAGTCCGTGCCATTCGGTGTTCTGAATCAGCTCAAAGAGGACTTCGCCCACCTCATCGGAGATACGACGTTGCTGAACCCTCGTCTGCGTAGCTAGCTCCAATGCCCGGCCGGCCGGGGACAACGTGCGCAGCGCGAGCGGGGTGAACGGCGTGCCGATCTCAACCAGCGGGTGCCCGACCGGCCATTCGGTGCGCGCGATGTGTGTCGGGGCCCGTTCGGGGAGCAGCTGCTCGTCCTGCTCCATCCACGGATCGCGAAGAGAATCATCGACGCCGTACTCGGGCCAGATGTCGTGGTAGAGCGTTCGAGATTCTTCCTCAATACCCCACGTCCCGTCTCTCTTCGTGTGCAGGTCCAGACTGCGGCTCTGTCTCGGCAAGTGGGAGGCGAGGATGATCGAGTGCCGTCCCAGCTCCAGATGCGCGGGGGAGAGTTCGGGGAGCTCTCTCCTCATGGCGAGAGCCATTCGCAATAGAGGGATGAGGTCCGAGGTGACTTCGTTCCCGTCCCGGTCGAAAATGCCGTGGGCCAGGGAAGCGGCGACGAGATGGAAGTCGGAGGCGTCGTGGAAGATGGTCCCGTCGTCGCCATGCTCATAGTCAGCGAGGCGTAGAACGGGACGGGTGGCGCGTTGGCCCCAGGTAAGGATGGCTTGCATACGCAGGCCGTAATCGGAGAGCCCTCCGTCGGGAAGTGTCGCCGGGAGATTCAGCACCAGGGGTTTGGTGGGGTCGTGCGCTTCGATGGCGTGGTGAAGATCAAGCCACGCCGAACGCACCCCGGTAACGGGAAGCAGGAGCCCTGCTGCGGTCATGAACATCCTCCAAGATGAGCACGCGCCAGCAGCCGAGGTTTCAGGAATCTCGGGGACGTGGCTGCTCTCCGACGCTTGGCATCATCCTGCCATTACATCCGGCCCGTCGAAGAACGGGACCACCGGTGCCAGCAGCCAGTGCCGCAGGCTTGTGTCATGTACTAGCTAGCATGTGGTCATGTCCACGTTGAGTCCGGCGGCCGAGCTGCCCCCGCCGCCCATCGTTCGCGGATCGCCGAAACGGCTTTCGAATCTCAAAGAGATGTATCAGGAAGGTCTCGTCCGAGCTATCGCCGCCGCGAGCGGCGTGGTGGTGGCGAAGCCGGAGATCGACGAAGGCATCGACCTCATCCTGACCCACCGGAGCAGCGTGCACGTTGTGGATGAGGTCGCGCGGCTTGAAGTCCAACTGAAGGCGACGGTGACAGCACCCGGAGCCAAAGGGTTCAGCGTGCAGATCGCCCAAGAGCGATACGACATGCTCCGCAGCGCTAATCCTTCGGTCAGCAAGATCCTCATCGTAATGTCGGTGCCCCAGAGCCAAGATGACTGGATACATCTAACCGACAAGCGAGCGCGGGTGCGTCATTCTGCATACTGGGTGAACCTCGACGGCGCGCCAGCCAGCACCGCGAAGGAGCCGACAGTGACCGCCCCTCTGACCCAGCGGTTCGATGACCGGGCGCTATGCGACATGATGCTTCGCATCGGCAGCGGGGGCAAGCCATGACGCTCGAGGGCATCGAAGGCTCAACGCTGCACATCACCACGCTGCTGCGACGTTTGCAGTGGGCGCCAGCATCGAAAGCACCGGGTCGATACGAAGTATGGTCACCGAGCGATTCCGACATCGATGAAGTCGTCATTCCACTCAATCCCGAAAGCGGGGATTACCGGCAGCTTCTCGAACGTGCCCGGCGCTACCTGCTCCACCGATACGGCTCTGAGGCCGAGCGCATCGAAGCGCTCATCCTCATCAGCGCCGCCGCTGACCTGGACTCGACCCAATAGAAGAAAGAGACGACGGTCGACGCGGGCCTCATCCCCTGGGCACAAGGAGAAGCGATCTTTACCGCAGCCCGCGACTCCCTCGTGGCAGCGGCCCGCGCGGTCCGTTCGAAAAGGCCCGTCCAAGGTAAGTCGAGTGGCTTCCTCGCGAAACGGTTCATGGAGCAAGTGTTCATGGGGCAGACCGAGGTGGGGAGCTTCATCGTTACGGCTCATGTGCCAGCATCTACACGTTTCCACACCAGCCAAAAGTCCGAGAACGTCGCGCTGAAAGACCCGCGCAAAGCCGACCTGGTGTCAGGCCGAGCAATCGTGGACGTGTTCGAGAACGCCATCGGCGCCGTACGTGAGACGCTCACTGAATTCAAGCGTGCACCGCGCGTCGAGATGTTCTCAGAGCTCGTGCCACAGGGGGTGTCCTTCGAACTGGTGCGTGCGCTGGCGACTCTGACGCGACGGTGATGCCGCTGTCAGCATTCAACGGGGGGAGGCCACGACGCAGCGACGGGAGATCGCTTTCGACTCTATCGAGGCTCCTGTTCTGGATCGCGTAGTTGCCTCCTTTGAACAAGCGCGCGAGCCACAGAAGGTCAAGATAACCGGCGAGGTCAGTCTCCTGGACAATTCCACCGCCGCGCCGGTTCACTTGGTGCGGGTCGACGTGATGAAGGGGGCGAAGGTGCGGCGTGTCCGCGTTCGACTGACGCCCGAGCAGTACGAACTTGCAGTGTCTGCGCATGCGGGGAAGCAATGGCTTACGATGTCAGGATCGCTCGAGAAGGATGGGCGCGACTGGTGGCTGTACCACGCAGGTGACGTCGCTCCCACACCTCCGGACGAGGGACCTGTCGGGATCCAGCAAACGATGTGGGATGAGGAGTCAATCGGCGCGTTCTTGCCGCCGAGGGACTAACACCTAGCGATCTGAGCAAGCGCCAAGCGCTCTGCGCAGCCAAGAATGGAACACGACGTTCGGCATCCTGCGCTTCGGGAGGCATGGTGACGAAACGCCGTTCAGAGGGAAGTTGGACAGCCAGTGAAACGAGCGCTGGTCCACGCCATCGTGCCTCAGGAGAGTGCCGGCCCTGCTCGCCGCGGTGCCACTCGAGTCGAGAACGGTCAGCTGCAGGAAGAACTGCTGGGCGCTGCAAACGGGATTCCAGGCGCGCGGATGCCGCGCTGCTCAGCGAAGGCGACCACGACAGCAGATGCAGCTCGGTTTATCCCAGATGAGCGAACCGTTCGTGTGTTCACGACATCGGCGTTTTCGCGCTCCGTCAGCTTGAAGCCCCGTGGCTTTCGCCGGATGTCGAAGCCTGGAGCGGGGACCGTCACGGGCATGATGCGGGGTCAGCGAAGGTCAGGACGTCGTCCAGAGCACGTCACCGATGTAGATCTCACTCATCTGGGTGCGGAAGAGGGGAAGGGGCGGGAGCTTGGTTATGGTCGGTCTATGCGCGGCGTCTCAGCTAGATGTTCGTACGGCCGCTTGCATAGCGCTGGAAGTCGAGGAGCGACTATTGTCGGCGGCGCTCGAAGACTGGACAGTAGCGCCGCTGAACACTCGACGATTGGAGTGCGATCACTTTGGAGGAGAGGGTCTTCGACCAGCGGCGGCTCCCTGGACATCACAACTAGTTGCTCGTGACGAGCCGAGTTGCAGAAAGAGGAACTCGAGTCCATATCATTACGAGCTTGGATTCCTCCGTCTGTATGCTGAGGCTGATCGTCACATTCGTCGCGCGAGGACGCCGGCTGAGCAAGAACGGACATCGGATGACCGCTAAGGGTGAGGGCAACAACGACGACTGGAAGCGCCCTGTTCAGAAGAACCCGAGCAATGACCGCCGGAGTGAGTCTCACCGGAACGCTCCCAAGCCCCCAAAACCGCCCACGCAACCACCGCGGCCGAAGAGTAAATGATGTTGGGGTGCATCGGCGCCCGCGCGGATCGTCGCCGGTTCGCTTTGTTAGCGTCCGAGCTCGACTCGGAGATCGCCTCTTTTGTTTCACGCGATGCCAGCATGCAGCAGCGCGCGACGATCCTTGTTGGAGCGGCCAGCGTCGTGGGTGCTCTTCAGGTGGGAACGTCCTTCGACTGGGCGACGGTCGCCAGCCTCGTGCTGTCCTTCATCGCAGCGGTCTCGGGCGTGGTGGTGATTTTTCCGCGTACTGGTGATGCCCTTGACGTTCGTGCGCTGCGAGACGGCCTCGTCTCGATGGCGCCTGAAGACGGCGCAGCGAAACTCATCGATACCAAGCTCGAGATACTCGAAGCCGACGAGAAGTGGCTCAGTCGTCGGGGGTGGTTCGCGCGTGTCGGATTCATCTCGCTCAGTCTGAGCATCGCTGTCGCGACCATAGCGGTCCTTCTGCCAGGGCCAGAAACCGATCCCGCCATGGTGGACGTTCTCGTCGGGGTTTTCTATGGGAACTGACGAGGGCGAGTCCAACGAGGACTGGAAAAAGAAGGTTCAGAAGATCCGACAAGAGAACGGAGCGGACATGGGAAGCGGCAACGACGGAAACCGTCATGTGGTCCCCAATAACGAGCGAGGCGGCTGGGACGTCGTGAAGGAAGGACACAAGCGCGCCTCGGCACATGAGCCGACGCAGAAGGCTGCCGAGCGCCGAGCAAAAGAGATCGTGGAGAAGTCGGGGCGAGGCGACGGCGAGGTCATCGTCCACCGCAAAGACGGGCGCGTTCGAGACAGTGACTCTGGCTCCAAGAATGAAAGCCCACGCAAAGACACGAAGCACTGACGGAGGCGCGAGCGCCCGGTATACACGCCGGCAGGCGCGTTTGAGCGATCATCCAGTCACGATGTTCAAGCGCACGCGCCGGTGGCTTCGCGCTTCTGGTCGCGTGCGAATGTGATCCCATAGGGATGAGTCCGCTCAAAGAGGGCACTGAGTCAGGAGGGGGAGCTGCAGCCTCCCCCTCCCTTTCACTCAGCGGTGCAGGTTGCACCTCTAGGTCTCGAGCAGATCAAGGATCATTGGCTCGAGAAGATCAGACTTTGGCGTGGGTGACCGTAGTGGTGGGAAAGCTCGCGCCCGGCCCGAGCGGGATTCGTATGGTCACTGGTGCCATGACCTCGTTCACCGCGTAGGAACCGGCGAATAGCTCGGAGCCAGCGGGGGTCAGGGCTGATGGGGCTTCCAGCCACATGAGGACGTCATCGTCGTGAGTCTGCGCGGGAAGGTCGATCTCGCATAGCTCGTCATGGGCGCCGTCTACGCCGTTGATGAGAGTCGCGGTGGTCCGAACTACCCGGATCAACGGAGAACTGAGGGTCACAGCGAGCAGTCCGCGATGAGCGACGAACCGAACCTCGCCGCCGAATTGAAGGTCCACTCCTTCTGGGGTACGGGCCACCGATATCAACGGGAAGTAGAACTGCCCGTCGTTGGTGACCGAGGCGCCCCCGCCCCAGCGAATGACGCCGTCCGGCATGCTACGGATGTAACGGAGGAAGGAGTCCTTGACACTCCAGGCGAAACCCAGATCGGCTCGGTCATCGAAGCGCGGTGTGTTCATATGATGTCTCCTCGGTCATAGTTGCAGGGGCGTGATGCCCCCGCAACTATGTGCGATCAGGCGGCGAGGACCCGTTCGACCGCGGCGCTTTCGATGCCGAGAGCCTCGCCAACTGCCGCGTTCGTGAGCACGCCCTCATGGGTGCTGAGGCCTCGAGCCAGGGACGCATCTGCGGCCAGTGCCGCCCGCCATCCCTTGTCGGCAATGGCCAGTGCGTAGGGCAGGGTCGCATTGGTCAGAGAAATCGTCGAGGTGCGGGGGACGGCACCCGGCATGTTGGCCACGCAATAGTAGATAGCGTCGTGAACAGGGAAGGTGGGATCATCGTGGGTCGTAGGACGGGAGCCTTCGAAGCATCCGCCCTGGTCGATAGCAATGTCCACGAGGACGGAGCCGGGACGCATGCGAGCCACCATCTCGTCGGTGACGAGCTTGGGAGCGCTCGCCCCGGGGATGAGAACGGAGCCGATGACGAGATCCGCGTCCTCCACCGCAGCAGCGATGGTGTACGGGCTCGAGCGCAGGGTAGTCACCCGGCCGTCAAAGCGTGCTTCGAGCGCGCGCAGACGAGGGAGGTTCACATCGAGCAGAGTGACCTCCGCTCCGAGCCCCAGCGCCATTGTGGCCGCGTGCTCGCCTGCGACGCCACCGCCGATGATGACGACCTTGCCTTTCGGCGCGCCCGGGACGCCGCCGAGGAGAAGCCCGCGCCCGCCCTGCGACCGCATCAGCTGGTTCGCGCCCACCTGGGTGGAAAGCCTGCCCGCGACCTCCGACATCGGCGAGAGCAACGGAAGGCTACGATCCGGAAGCTGCACAGTCTCATAGGCGATGGCGGTCGTGCCGGTGTCGAGCAGGGCCCGCGTCAGCGGGGCGTCCGCTGCGAGGTGCAGGTAGGTGAAGAGGATCTGGTCCTTGCGCATGCGGGAGTACTCGCTGCTGACAGGCTCCTTGACCTTCAAGATCATGTCGGCTGCTGCCCACACCGATTCCGCATCTGGAAGGAGCTCGGCGCCGGCGTCCGCATACTCGTCGTCCGAGAAGGCGCTGCCGACACCAGCCCCGGCCTGGACGAGCACGCGATGCCCGTGCGCTGCGAGTTCGGCGACGCCGGCAGGTGTCGCTGCGACACGGTTCTCATTGTTCTTCACTTCCGTGGGAACACCGATGATCATGTGATTCTGCTTTCTCTTGCGGATGATGTGAATGGACGATCTAGATGGGCAGGGAGGGGTCGTCGATCCCAACGACCCGACGCCCCTGGTAGAAGGCGACGCCTTGAGCAGGGCCGTGACCACCTACCCCGGACGTGCCCCAGAAGGTCTGCTGTGATTCGCCTGCCAGGTCGGCCATTTTGGTGCCGTTCACCCTGACCTCTCCGGCGAGAAGACGGCCCCCGGCCTGGATTGCTTTGTCTTCGTCTGCGCCGAACACGAACGCGTCCAGCCCGCCACCAACGGCGTTTGCATCGGAGATGGCATCAGCGACGTCGTCGTAGGGGTGCACAGTCACTGCCGGGCCGAACAGTTCTTCCGATGCCGCAGCAGCAGGAAGCCCCGTGATCACAGCCGGGGCGAAGAACCAACCATCCGCCGCCGGCGTCGTTCCGATGCGGAGCACCCGTGCCCCTCGAGCTTCATGTTCAGCAACGGCGGCCTCGAGGCGGTCGCGATGTGCTTCGTAGGCGAGAGGCCCGAGGTCACAGTCGGGTTCGAGCGAGTGCATGATCCGAATGCGCTCCGCCTCGGCCACGAGCGCATCGGTGAGCGTATCGTGCATGGACCTCGGGACGAGAACCTTCCCGGGCGCTTCGCACCACTGCCCGTTCAGGCGTGTCATACCCGCGATGAGCTCAGACGCAGTCCTCCCCACATCTGCGCCATCGAGGACGAGGGCGGGATTGTTCGACCCGAGCTCGAGCTGCACGTTGGCAAGGGACTCAGCGGCTGCGCGGGCGACCGCTCGGCCAGCGGCGAGACCTCCCGTGAAGGTGATGACACGAACCCGAGGATCCGAGGTCAGCGCACTGCCGACACTCGCGCCACCGTGAACGAGCTGCACCGATGCGGCTGGGAGGGCGCGGGCATCCAACACCTGAACGAACAACGCGAACGCAATCTGCGCTCCTGCCGGAGTCCATTCGGACGGCTTCAGAATTGAAGGCGAGCCCGCGCCGAAGGCCGCGGCGAGCTTGGAGACAGCGACGAAGGTCGGCGCGTTCCACGGCGCGAGAATCAGAGTCGGACCCAGGGAACGGTTCAGCAGGCGGACGGTGCGGCCCGATGCAGGCAGTTCCTTACCGTCCCCGAGGTTCAGTACTTCTGCGGCCAGGGACCGCACCCGCGCACCGAGGGAGCCCGCCAGCATGCGAGTGGTGGAGAGGGGGTTGCCTGTGGATAGCGAATCCTGCAGTGCGATGTCGTCAGCTGCGTCATCGAGAAGGGACGCCCATTCTCCGAGGGCGGCAGCGCGGGACGCGGGGCCCAGATCGTCGAGGATCTGCGCCGTGAACAAGCGGTCCGCCGCGGCGATGGCATCCGCTACCGATTCGGTGGAGTTCTCACGCTGAGGGCCACGCCGTGCCCCCGTGTTCGGGTCGTGAAGCGAACCAATCTCGTGGTCCGGGACGGCCCAACGGCCATCGATCCAGGATCGCGTCTCGACAACCGGTACTGAGACCGTCACATCGTTTCCTCTCATTCGAACGACACCACCGTGCGGATGGTCTCGGGGGAGCACATCGCTTGCAGCCCTGCGTTGATGTCGGAGAACGGGATGATGGACGTCACCATCGCGCGCAGGTCGAGGACGCCGCGCTCGTACTGATCGACAAGCATCGGAACGTCGGCGAGGAACTGATTGGCTCCCATGTAGGCGCCCTGGATGCGGCGGTCGCCTTCGATGAGAGCACCGGCATCGATGCTGATGCGCTTACCTGCCGGCATGAGCCCCAGAATTGTGGCAACGCCGCGCGGTGCGAGCAGATCGAATGCGAGTTCGGCGGTTTCTGGTCGCCCAACCGCTTCGAACGAACGCGTCACGCCGTTCGGGATGACCTCTCTCACGGCGTCGATGACCTCCGACATCGTTCCGGATACGACGACATCAGTCGCCCCCATCTCGGTGGCAAGGAGCAACTTCTCCGGGTGCAGGTCGATGGCGATGACTCTCCGTGCCCCGGACATGCGAGCGGCTTGAATCGCGGCCATGCCGACACCGCCACATCCGATGACGGCGACGGTGTCATCGGGGCCCACCCGTGCGCCGTGCGTGACCGCGCCGACGCCGGTGCTGATGCAACAGCCGAGGAGGCAGGCGACGTCCAGACCAACAGTGTCAGGCAGCACCGCGAGCGAGGCTTCATCGAGTACGAACGCTTCCGCGAACGTGCCCATCCCGCCCAGCATTGACACGGGCGTACCGTCTTCGGTCTCCAACTTCGGACGCTCCCGGTGGCGCCGCTGCGATGTGCGCTCACAGAGCGTCGCATTGCCTGACACGCACTTCGGGCACGCGCCGCAATTGGGGGTGACGGTGGCAACGACCCGGTCGCCAACCTTCACCCGATCTACGCCTGGCCCGACACGTTCGACGACGCCAGCGACCTCGTGACCGAGGACAGCCGGCACATCCATGGGGAGAGTGCCATCGGCGTAGTGGAGGTCGCTGTGGCACAGCCCGATGGCGCCAGAGCGCACCAGCACCTCACCGTGAAGCGGCTCATCGAGGAGCAGCGTGCGATGGTCCAGTGGTGCCCCCGGGCTGTGCAGCACCGCGGCGCGGATCGGCAGTCGTGCCATTGCGACGTCCTCCTTGGAGCTCTTCGATGGGCTTCCAAGGAATAGTCATCCTCAGATCCAGTTCGAGGCGGTGCGCCTGGCACGCTGTTCGGGTCGGTGGTGTGCGCCGAGCACATGCCCGTCCGGTTGCCTTGTGGTGAAGTGTGTGCTGGCCCTATCCCTGCGCTTAAAGGAGCACCCATGACAGACACCTCTGCATCCCGCCGCCCCACATTGCTTGTCATCCAGCCTGACGTGAAAGCCGATCTGGAGCGGCTCGGTGAGTGGATCGCCGAGGAAGGGGTCGATGTCACCGTGGTGCGACCATTTGACGGGGATGAGATTCCCGATCTCGGTGAGGTGGATGGGCTCGTTGTGCTCGGCGGCGGCATGGGAGCGATGGACGTGGACGATTTCCCATGGCTTGAAGGCATCAAAGAGCGCCTGCGTGAAGCTGTGGCCACGGAGCTGCCGACGCTGGGCATCTGTCTTGGTGCGCAACTGCTCGCCGACGCGACAGGTGGACATGTTCGCCGCGGTGACGCTGGCCTGGAGAGCGGGGTCGTCGCCGTGGATTGGCAGCAGGAGGCCGAGAACGATCCTCTTGTCGCCGGTCTCCCCCGCCCGCTGCTGGCGGGCGCGATGCACTTCGACGGCATCGTGAGCTTGCCCGAGGATGCGGTGCTGCTGGGGACGGGAGAGAAGTACCGTCACCAGGTGTTCCGTTTGTCCTCCGCGTGGGGAGTGCAGTTTCACCCAGAGATCTCTCCGGCGCGATTCGAAAGCTGGCGTTCGTTGATCCCGGACGAGCACCGCTCCGCTTATGACGTCCAGGCCGAGGAGTTCAAGTCGTCCGACGCCGCTGTGAAGGAAGGGTCGAAGGCCCTCGCCGAGCGCTTCGCGAACATCGTTCGCGCCCGAGCGCAAGGGTAGCGACGCTTTGTCCGCAGGCTCCGGCGTCTGAACCATAGGCGCGGCGCACATATCGTTCCGTTGACATGGTCGCAGGGGACACACCGCGCCGCGTCAAGCGTCAGTAGTTTGCCGCACATCCCGATTGAGTGAACGAAGGCGTTCACAGCGTTCAGGTCTCTTGAACGGGAGTACCCACTTGTCAGGCAACATGCACTGAGAGGCATACCCGAATGGCGACAAACACCACACGGCGGGCGACCGCGCAAGTCTCAACCGACCTGCTCAAAGGCTCGATCCGATTCTTCACCATCGTCCTCATGGTCACCGCGGCCGCGGCCCCGCTGGTCGTCGTATCCACCTACATCCCGATCTCGTTCGCCAACGGCGCGGGCATGTCGACGGCGTTGACCTACGTCGCTGCCACCCTGATCCTGCTCGTGTTCGCGGTCGGTTTCGCTCAGATGGCCAAACGGATCACTGCTGCCGGCGCTTTCTACAACTACACGACGCAGGGTCTCGGACGACCGATTGGCTTGGGCGCCGGATGGACCGTCATGCTTGCTTACAGCATGATCGTTCCAGCCATCAGCGGTGGGTTCGGATACTTCATGTCAGCGATGCTGGCAAATTACTTCGGGTGGGCCGTCCCATGGTGGGTATGCAGCGTCGCGGGCGTCATCCTCATGTTCGTGATCTCGTACTTCAAGGTCACCCTCACCGGAAAGATCCTGGGCGTTGCGCTCGGCCTCGAGGTGCTCGTCGTCTTCATCGTTGCGACAGCGGTAGTCGTTCAGGGCGGAGCCCAGGGGCAGATGCCGGAGGCATTCAATCCTGCCGGATGGCTGGCAGCGCCAGCTATCGGTATCGGGTTCTTCTTCGCGTTCTGGTCGTGGATCGGTTTCGAGACGACGGCGATCTACGGCGAGGAAACAACCGACCCCAAGCAGTCAGTCCCCCGAGCCACCTACATTGCCGTGATCACACTCGGTGTGTTCTACAGCTTCGCGGCCTACGCCGGCATCGTCGGATTCGGCGACCAGACCATGGAGCAGGCCGGCACCCTCGTCGGCGACTACTACTTCGTCCTCGCTGACATGTACACCTGGCATTTCATGCGCGTGCTCATGGACTTCCTCGTGATCACCGGATTCTTCGCGTGTGCGTTCGCTTTCCACAACAACGCCTCCCGGTACTTCTTCTCCATGGGGCGCGACCGCATCCTGCCTGCAGCGCTCGGACGTACGCACGACAAGCACAAGTCTCCATACGTCGCGAACGGGGTCCAGGCAGCCATCGCGATCATCGTGATCCTCCTGTTCGCTCTTGGTGGCGCGGACCCGCTTCTGCAGCTGGGTGGCTGGTTGCCGATCTTCTGCACCGCAGGCGTTGTCTTCGTGCAGCTGCTGGTCTCCCTCGCGGTGATCTTCTACTTCAACCGCGTGGGCCGCTCCGGTCCCGGCGCGACATGGAAGACGCTGGTCGCTCCGGCCATCGGGGTTGTCGCACAGGCCATAGTGCTGGTCCTGCTTGTCGTCTACATCCCGTTCCTCGCCGGCGCGGATGTGGTGGTCGTCAACCTGATCCCGCTCTACGTTCTGCTCATCGCCCTCGCCGGCGTCGTCTACGCCTTGTACCTCCGTAAGCGCCGACCCGAGCAGTATGCCCGGATCGGGAAGATCTACGACGAGGAGGAGTTCCCCGACGCGCTCGATGCGACGGTCGGGGGAGAGTCTCCCGCTCGGCCTTAATCACCGCACCTGACGAACGCCCGGGCGAGGCTTCAGTCTTGCCCGGGTGTTTGTCGTTAAGTGGCTCCTGGGCCAACCCGTACGTCGTGCACCGCGAAACTGGGAACGATGTGCGCGGCGCACATATTGCAGCGTTCGCGGCGCCGATAGCCTCGCTGCACGCTCTTCATACTCACCATCAATGCAAGCTGGAAGGCAGGGCACATGAACAATGAGGTTCTGATCGAAGATCCGAAGCGCTACGTCGAGGAGTTCGTCGCGGAGCACGGGATCAAGGTCATCAAGATCGGTGCACCCGACATCGACGGCCTCTGGCGTGGCAAGCGTCTTTCGGCGAAGTACTTCGTCGAGTCCGCGTACAAAGCCGGAACGAACATCTGCAACATCCTCTTCGGTTGGGACATCGAAGACGCCAGCATCCCGAACCTCACGTTCACGGGCTGGCACACAGGGTACCCGGATGTGAACCTGCGTCCCGACCTCACAACGCTTCGACTTGTGCCGGGTGAGCCGGGGGTGGCCTCCGTCATCTGCGACCTTTACAACCCCGACGGCACACCGCTGGAGCAGTCGCCTCGCGGCGTCTTGCGTCGTATCGTCGACCGTGCTGCATCCCTTGGGTACACGCCGATCTGCGCATACGAGTTCGAGTTCTACCTGTTCGAAGGAACGCCTCGGGAACTCGCGCGACGCACCTGGCGCGACCTGGAGCCGATCACCAACGGCAACCACACCTACAGCGTCTACCGCGACTCGGGCACCGAGCACGTGATCGGACTCATCCGCGATCAGCTCGCAGAGCAGGGCGTATTCATTGAGGCCAGCAACAGCGAACACGGCGCTGGACAGTTCGAAGTTAACATCCACTACGGAGAGGCCATCCAGGCGGCGGACAGCGCCCTGCTCCTCAAGCACACCGTGAAGGAGATCGCCGCAGCCCACGGGCTCACTGCGTCGTTCATGGCCAAGATCAACCCCGGGCAGGCGGGCTCGTCCGGACACGTGCACCAGAGCCTGATCAGTGCCGAGGACGAGGACGCCCTGTTCGCGAACCCCACCGCCCCGGGCGAACTCAGCAGCATCGGAAGCGCCTACCTCGCCGGGCTCGTCGCCGGGTCCCGAGACTTCACCGCTCTGTACCTTCCGACCGTCAATTCCTACAAGCGGGTCGAAGGCGGACAATGGGCAGGATCCAGCGCCACATGGGGCGTCGACAATCGCACTGTGGCCATCCGCAGCATCCCCTCGGCGGGGGCTGCTGCACGTGTGGAGAACCGCATCGCGGGAGCCGACGCCAACCCCTACCTGGTCCTCGCCGCCAACATCGCGTCGGGCCTTAGCGGCTTGGAGAAATCTCTTACCCCGCCTGAGGCCGTGACCGGCAACGCGTACGAGCAGGACAGCAGTGCCGCTCTTCGTCTGCCGCACACGCTGGAAGCGGCCACCGCTGTCTTCGCTGACAGTGACCTGGCGAAGGAGTACTTCGGTGAGGAGTTCGTCCGCCACTACACGGAGACCCGCCAGTGGGAGGTGCAGCAGTTCCACAAGGCTGTCACCGACTGGGAGACGTCCCGCTACCTCGAGCACATCTAATCCCCAACAAGCCAAGAAAGAGAACGAATATGGGAAATCGACTTGAAGGACGTTTCGCCGCGGTCACCGGAGCCGCGTCCGGAAACGGTCGCGCTATCGCTGAGAAGCTGCTCGATGAGGGAGCATCGCTCGCTGCTATCGACCTGAACCCGGATGCCCTCGAATCGGTGTTCGGCGGTCGCGAAAACGTCATCAACATCCAGGCGAACGTCGCCGATGAGGACAGCGTCCGTGCCGGTTTCGCGAAGGTCGCCGACGAATTCGGACGCCTCGATGTGCTGGTCAACAACGCCGGCATCGTGAAGTTCGGCACTTTCGAGGACCTTTCCGTCGCGGAATGGGATCAGGTGTTCGCCGTGAACTCCACCGGTCCGTTCATTGTGTCCCGCGAGGCATACAGTCTCCTGCGAGCTGGCGACGGTGATCACACGCGCTCCATCGTGAACATCACCTCGGTCGAAGCGCACATCGTGATCTCCTCCAGCGGCCACCCCCAGATCCACTACAACGCTTCCAAGGGGGCCCTGCTGCAGCTCACCCGCGCTCTGGCTGTCGAGGCCGCTTCCTCCGGTATTCGAGTCAACGCGGTCGCGCCCGGATTCATCGAAACGCCGTTCACGGCGGAGGCACTCGGGAAGGAAGAGGTCCGCAACTGGCTGCTCGAGCGTACCCCGATGGGACGCATTGGCAAGCCCGAGGACGTCGCCAACGGCGTGGCATTCCTCGCCTCGGACGAGTCGAGCTGGGTGACCGGGACGACGCTGTTCGTCGACGGCGGTTGGACGATCTACTGATGCCTCGTCCACTCATCGCAGTCACCGCGGACCGGAGCGTGCAGCAGTCCGCTTTCGGTCCGCGTGACTCCACACTTCAGGTGCTCAGCTACGCCGAAGCCGTTGTCTCTGCGGGCGGCCGACCGGCGATCCTCCCGGCGACGGAGGTGATCCCGGAGGACCTGCTCGACGGTTTCGACGCTCTGCTGCTCACCGGTGGCGGCGACTTGTCCCCGGAGATGTATGGGCAGGCGCCGGACGAGACCGTTTACGGTGTCAGCCCCTTCCGTGACCGTTTCGAGACGGCCCTTGTGCGTGACGCCCGGGAGCGAGGACTGCCGATCCTGGCGATCTGCCGGGGGCTGCAGCTCATCAACGTCCTGCGCGGGGGCACGCTCATCCAGCACCTCGACGGCCACTGGCAGACTCGCCCGTCGAACGAAGCGGACCACGAGATCGCCGTCGAACCGACATCGCTCCTTGCGGGCATCGTCGGAGAGCGGATGGCTGTGAACAGCTACCACCACCAGGCCGTAGCGCGTCTGGGCGAGGGGTTGACGGTCACCGCACGCGCAGGCGACGTGGTCGAAGCCTTCGAGGACGCGTCCGCCAACCTCATCGCAGTGCAATGGCACCCGGAGCACCTGTTCCTCACCTCAGCAGACAACCATGCTCTGTTCGACGACCTTGTTCGCCGGGCGAGCGCGTATACCGAAAGGAAACCGGCTCATGTCTGACAACGAAACCCTCGCCGAGTTCGACTTCCACGGCAAAGCACTCGACACGATCTTCGACGACTACGCGCAGATGCACGAGTCGAAGCCTGTCGGTCGCAGCTCGAAGTACGGCGGGTTCTGGTACATCTGCAAGAGCGAGGACATCTTCGACGCGGAGCAGGACCCGCAGACGTGGTCGGTGGGCCCGTCGATGCTGCTGCCGTCGTTCGGCACGGAGATGCCGCTGATTCCCATCGACATCGACCCGCCCACGCATGCGGGCTTCCGCAAGCTGCTGCTTCCGATGTTCACTCCTATGGCGATCAACAAGCTCGAACCGGGCATGCACTCCACGGCCATCGAACTGTCGGATCAGGTGAAGAGTGCGTTCGAGGACAGCGATGTTGTCGACGTGTCGGCTCTCTTCGCGCGTCCCTACCCGACGATCATCTTCAGCCGACTCGCGGGGTACCCGGAGCAGGACTGGCCTCTGTTCGACCAGTGGATCGACGACATCATCTACGAGCGGACCAAGTCTCCCGAGAAGGCGAAAGCCGCCGGCGACGACCTCATCGCCTACGTGCAGCGCCTCATCGACGACGGGCGCGCAGGGAAGGCGCTCGAGGGCATCACCGGCGAGCTGCTCAATGCAACAATCGACGGACGTCCACTGACTGATGACGAGTTGGTCTCCTACGGATATCTGCTGTTCCTCGCGGGCCTGGACACCACAGCGTGGGCGATCCGCTCCTCGCTGTGGTACCTCGCCCGCAACAAGGAAGCGCAGGCGCTTCTGCGCCGCGAGCCCGAACGGATCGTGGATGCGGCTGAGGAGTTCCTGCGTACGCTGTCGCCTGTCCAGGCGATGGCGCGCACCGCGAAGCAGGACACCACGGTCCGCGGGCAGGAGATCAAGGCGGGCGAGCGTGTGGTGCTGGTGTTCGGCGCGGGCAACCGCGACCCGGAGATCTACGACAACCCCAACGACATCGACATCACTCGCGAGAACAACCGGCACCTCGCGTTCGGCGGCGGTATCCACCGGTGCCTGGGCTCAAACCTCGGACGCAAAGAGCTCGTGATCTCCCTCGAGCACTTCCTGGCCACCATCCCGGAGTTCGAGCTGGCCGAGGAGGAGCCCTGGCATGGTGTCGGGTCGCTGCGGCTGCGTCTGACAGGAGGCGAGTGACATGACGAAGATCTGGGTGGACCCGGCCCGGTGCCAGGGGCACGCACGGTGCTTCATGATCGCCCCAGAGACCTTCTACATCGACGATGAAGGATACGGGCATGTCGTGGAAGGACGTGAGGGCGCCTACGAGGAGGAGAACACACGAAAAGCCATCCGGAACTGCCCTGAGCGCGCCATCAAGCTCGTCGAGACGGAGGACGCGTGAGCGAGTCGCTAGTCGTGGTCGGCGCTTCCGTCGCGACCACGGCGTTCATCGAGCGGCTGCGGGAACTCGGCAACAGTGCGCAGGTCACGGTCATCGACTGTGACCCCGACGCCCCGTACGACAGGCCCCCGCTGTCGAAGCACTACCTTGTCGAGGGTGAGGCGGATGAGATCGCCGTTGACTGGAGCGACCTGAATGCCGAGCTTGTCCGTGCACGAGCCACGAGCGTGGACACGTCGGCGTCGGTAGTAAGGGTCGAGTACCCCGATGGGCGCGTGGGTGCTGTCCCGTTCGGCCAACTCGTGATCGCCACGGGCGCGAGCGCCGCACGGCTACCTATCGAACCGGAGGACACCACGGTGCTGCGAAGCGCCGCTGACGCCCGGCAACTGCGTGAGCGCACTGCGAACGGCGAGTCTGCGGTTGTCATCGGCGCGGGAGCCATCGGTGTGGAGCTCGCCTCCTCGCTCGCCGCCCGCGGATCGAAGGTCGCGCTCCTGGACCGAGCCGCAGGGCCCCTGGAGCGACTGTTGGCCGGCCACCTGGGCCAAGAAACGTCTGCTTGGCTCGCTGGTGCGGGCGTGGCATGTCATTGGGAGGCCGATATCGCTCGCATTAGCACCACTGACCGCGGCTGGGAGGTGGAGCTCCGAGACGGGCCCGTACTCATAGGTGACGTCCTCGTCAGCGCCGTGGGTGCCCGTCCTGCTGTCGGGTGGTTGGAGGATAGCGGTCTCCTCTCGCAGGGCGCTTTGCTTGTAGACGCCGATGGTCGCGTCCTTCAGGCAGGGACCGTCGTCCCGCACCTGTTCGGTATCGGTGACGCGGTCACGCGCATGCGCGACGGCGGTCCGGGCCAGCGCACGGAGAGCTGGGCCGAAGCTCGACAGCAGGGTGCACACCTCGCGGAGCTGCTCACCGGCGTGAACAGGCAGCCGGCGCCGCCGTCCTACTTCTGGACGGAAGTCGCAGGACGCAAAGTCCAAGTGGTCGGGGCGCTGCATCCGGATGCCGTGCCGGTGCTGGAGTTCGAGAACCCGGAGCGCGGAGCGACGCTTCACCGCTACGACGCGCCGGACGGCACAAGCGCGTGGATCGGCGTCAACGCGCAGCCGCGTATTGCGAGGCTACTCACCGCGGCGTGACGGCGTCTCGTGAAGCGAAGGGGGCATGTGCATCGCGCACATGCCCCCTTCCGTTTTCGTACTCCGTGCACGCTCGATCCGTC
This sequence comes from Microbacterium profundi, assembly GCF_000763375.1. Classification (NCBI taxonomy): domain Bacteria; kingdom Bacillati; phylum Actinomycetota; class Actinomycetes; order Micrococcales; family Microbacteriaceae; genus Microbacterium; species Microbacterium profundi. Next base: position 222,834 of record NZ_JPSY01000002.1, read on the forward strand.
GTCGTATGAGCCAAGGTGGGACAACTGAAGCGGGCGAGCGACCCGTATACGGCGGAAGAGGACCGATGACGAACCTGACAATTCCCGTATGGAACCCGGCGACTGAAGAGCAGATCGACGAGGTGCGGGCGTTCACCCGCGCTGACGTTGACGTCGCTGTAGAGCGAGCGGTCGCTGCGCAGAGAAGCTGGGCACGCCTTCCTATCGCGCAGCGCCAGCGGTTCCTGTTTGACCTCGCTGATGCGGTGTCTCGCCATCGGGAGGAGCTGGCCAGCCTCGAGTCGCGCGATGTGGGAAAGCCGATGACGGCGGCGCTCGCTGAGGCTGACAGCGTCGCTGGGGTGTTCCGCTACTACGCCGGCACCATCGACAAGCTCACCGGTGAGACCATTCCCGTAGACGGAGGCGTGGCAATGACCTTCCGTGAGCCCATCGGGGTCGTCGGGGTGATCACACCCTGGAACTTCCCCCTGCCCATCGCCAGCTGGAGCATCGCGCCTGCCCTCGCGGCTGGCAACGCCGTCATCGTCAAGCCGGCGAGCATGACCCCGCTGTCCACCGTCCGGTTCGGCGAGCTCGCCGCGGAGGTCTCCCCGATTCCGCACCTCCTGCAGGTCGTCACGGGCGGCGGTGCAGAAGTGGGCTCCACTCTCATCGAGGACTCGAGGGTCGGAAAAATCAGCTTCACCGGATCGACCGAGGTGGGGCGATCCATCCTCCGTTCCAGCGCTGACACCATGAAGCGCGTCACCCTCGAACTCGGCGGTAAGTCCGCGAACGTCGTCTTCGCTGACGCCGACATCGCCAAGGCGGCAGCATCCGCGCCATGGGCGGTGTTCGACAACACCGGTCAGGACTGCTGCGCACGAAGCCGCATCCTCGTGCAGCGACCAGCTCTTGACGAGTTCCTTGAGAAGTTCGTCGCCGCCACGAGTGCTCTGCGGATCGGAGACCCGTCGCGGCTGGACACCGACCTCGGTCCCCTGGTGTCACAAGAGCACCGCACGACCGTCGAGTCCTTCCTCGACGACAAGCTCGACGTGGTCTTCAAGGGATCCACCCCGGACGGGCCCGGCTACTGGATGGCCCCTCACATAGCCGTCGATCAGGACGGATCTACCCGCGCAGCCCGGGACGAGATCTTCGGCCCGGTCGCCGTGGTCATTCCCTTCGACACGGAGGAGGAGGCTGTGCGGCTCGCCAACGAGACGATCTACGGTCTTAGCGGCTCGATTTGGACCAGCAACGTCGGTCGCGCGCTTCGCGTCGCGAGGGGTGTGGAGAGCGGGACCTTGTCCGTGAACTCGAACTCCTCGATCCGTGTGCAGGTTCCGTTCGGTGGTTTCAAGCAGTCCGGTATCGGACGTGAGTTGGGGATGGAGGGCGTGCGCGGCTTCACGGAGCCGAAGTCGGTCTTCATCAACACCGAGTCATGACCATGCAGTTGAGCGTCGCTGAGGGGGAGACGACGATGGCCGCGTCAGACGCTGCGGAACTCACCATCCTTTTCGGGAGCCAGACCGGCAACGCGGAGTACCTGGCGTTCCAGATTCACGGGAAGGCGGAGAAGGCGGGCACTAACGCGCATTTGGCGTCCCTTGAGGACTGGCTGCACTCAGGAGATCGGCAGCTCCAGCGGCTTCTGGTCGTGACCTCTACGCACGACAACGGCCATATGCCGGACAACGCGGCAGAGTTCTGGGGCTGGCTGCAACAGCTCCCCGCCGGAGTCTTCGAAGGACTGCCCTACGCGGTCCTCTCCATCGGCGATTCCATGTACGAGGACTTCTGTAAAGCCGGCCACGACATCGACCAGCGGCTCGAAGAACTCGGAGCCGTTCGAATCGTCGAGAGCATCGACTGCGACATCGACTTCGAGTTCAGTGCCGAGCGATGGGCGAAGCCGGCAGTTCAGCAACTGCTCGACGCGCAGCCCTGGGAGGGTGCGGTCTCTGTCGACCCTGAGGACCCGGGTCAATCCGTTGCAGAAAAGCAGGCGCCCTCGGACCGGGACCGGACCGCCAGGGTGGTGGCAACCCAGCAGCTGTCCAAGCCTGGCTCCGCGAAGTACGTCGCTCACTACGAACTCGCGTTTGATGAGCCGTTTACCTACGCGCCCGGTGATTCCCTCTCGGTTTTTCCGAAGAACTCCGGCCGTCTGGTGTCTCAGTGGATTGACGTCTACGGGGACCAGGTAGTTGACGGGAGGGCACTCCGGGATATCCTCACGCACGACGTCGAGCTGCGTCTGGCACACCCGGGGCTCATCGTCGGTCTGTCGCGGCTGCAGCCGGACAACAGTTCCGTGAAAGAGATCATCAACCTCATCCAATCAGGCTCTCGGGAGCGCCTGGACGCATGGCTGTGGGGTCGCGATGTTCTGGACGTCGTCACGGACCTCGGCTGCGAGAGCGTCCCTGTGGCGGACATCCTGGCGGAGCTTCGGCCTCTCCAGCATCGTGACTATTCGATCTCCTCCAGCCCGCTCCTCGATGACGGCAGTCTGCACATCACCGTCGCGGGGGTGAAGTATGAGCAGGGTCGTGGCGAACATCAAGGAACCGCAACCGAGTTCCTGCGCGAACGTGCTGAGGACGGAGCGGCGTTCACGGTCCGCCGCGTGCCCGCGCACGAGTTCACTCTCCCTGCCGACGACCAGCCGGTGATCATGATCGGGCCGGGTGTGGGAGTCGCGCCGTTCCGAGCATTCCTGCGGCATCGCGATGCCACCGGTGCCTCCGGCAGCAACTGGCTGTTCTTCGGGGATCAGCACCGCGCCTTCGACTGGCTGTACGAGGACGAGTTCGAGGACTTGCGAACACGAGGCGTGCTCGACCGGCTCGACGTGGCCTTCTCCCGTGACCAGGCGGAGAAGCTCTACGTGCAGCACGTCATGCTCGATCACGCAGATCAGTTGAGGGAGTGGGTGGACTGTGGAGCGTACATCTTCGTGTGTGGGGACAAGACGCGCATGGCCGCAGACGTCGACCTGGCGCTGGTGGACATCCTCGGCGAAGGTGACTCGTACGCGGGAGAGCAGCGTGTGGCCGCCCTGAAGGCGGCGGGTCGCTACGTCAAGGACGTCTACTGAGACGCAGGCGAACCACCGGCCCTGACGCTCGCGACCCGAGCCGCGAGCGCCAGGGCCGACCATTCGGTCCCCGACCCTAACGCGACACCTAGCTCGTGCTCGATACGCTGCATCCGCTGACGCAATGTGTTGCGGTGGATCAGCAGTTCTGTCGCGGTCTCTTGCACCGAACCGCCCCATGCGGCTAGAACAGCGAGAGTCTTCACGAGCTGAGTTCCCTGCTTGAGGTCGTACTGCACCAGCGGTTCGAGCATCCCCACAAGCGACACCACGGTCGGTGCCAGGTCGCGGATGACATCACTCAGCGGCAGCATGCCGCGAACCTCCTGGTAGGTTGCCAGCGACACCGGCGAGGTCCGACCGTACACACCTGCCCACTCAAGGGCGCTTCGGGCGTTGTCGATTGCCTGGCGAATGCCGTCTGGCGCGGTCGTAACGGACCCCACCCCGATGGAGGCTCGAAGGCCCGCTCCTTCCGCAAGCCGCTGGGTGGCTTGGAACAGCTGCGAGCTCAACTCCGGCGCCAGGCGACCTCCGGGCGCATCAGCGAGCACCACGCCCCACGTGGAATGCAGGAGTACGACCGCGCGATTCCCGGCGGCCACGCTGAGCGCATCCTTCAACGCTCGGCTGGCTGTTTCCCAGTCACTCTTCACACTGTGAACACGAACGAGGATCGGACAGACGGGGCCGTCCAGTCCCAACTCTCCCAGGATGCTCGCCGCTTCGTTATCATCCTGTGTGAACCGGAGCCTCGTCGCCAAGGAGGACCCTACGGAGTTCAGGTCCACCGCTTCGAGAAGCACGCCGAGTTGCATGGCCAGCGCGCTCAGCCGCTCCACATCTCGGGAGCGGAAGCGCGCCGTGCGATAGCAGGTGAGAATTCCGCGGGAGGCGCCCACACCGAGAGCGACTGACATGTGTTCGAGGCCCCCGCAGTGCTGTTCAATGCTGCTTTGAGCTGCGGGACGGGAATGTGTTGACCACACACGCTCGCCGGCATCCGTGCGTGACGCGAACATGATCGGGGTCGCAGCGTTCTCGCGCCGGCTCATGTACTCAAGCACGCACACCTGCCCGTCGATGAGTTCGAGGACGCGCTGCGCGGCGAATTCAAGCGCCGGGACCAGAGACGTTCGTGCGGCGGTGGGGAAGTCCAATAGGAAGTGAGCGATTGCGGACTGATGGTTGAGGTCGTTCACTGTTTCCGCGCGAGCAAGTCCCGTCGCGAGCAGACGGCCCACCTCGACCGCGATGGCCAATTCGTCCTGGCCGAACGCGTCCTCCTCGGTGGAATACAGGGCGAACACCCCGCGAAGATTGCTTGACTCATCAGCGATGGGCGCGGCGAGTACCGAGTGGAACTCGTCCTCCTCGATGCTTGCGAAGGGGATGAAGCGGGGGTCTTCTGCAGGCGCTCGGTTGATGATCAGGGACTCCTGGCGCATCGCTGCCCAGCCTGCAATCCCTTCCCCGAGGCGTAGACGGATCTCGTCGATACCGGTCTGTTGCGGCACCTTGGTCGCCACCCGAAGAACGAGCCGTTCGTCCTCCTCATCCCACAGGTACACGAACACGGCTTTCGTGTCTGTCGCGCGCGCGACCAGCTGCACCGCGTCCTCGGCAAGCTCGACCGGATCGCGTCCTTGAGCGAACAGCAGCACCAGCTGCGACAGAACCGCCGCACGGCGTTCGGCGAGAACATCTTTACGATCCGATGACAACTGCGACACCTTTCCTGATCGGTGCAGACTCCTTTGCCCTGTCTCGTGACTGTAGGACGCGAGGGGCATCATCGCTTGTGCCCGACACACGCCGCCGTCCGCGTCAGTGTGCCTGATGCACATAGTAGACGGTCGCGGGGATGTCAGAGTTCTGCTGTTGGTGCCGACGAGGGCACACCAAGGAAGGTGAAAAGATGCCAGCCGACCTGCGCGCGACCGAAGTCCAAGACGCTCCTCACCTCTGGCGACATTTCGCAGACATGGCGGGTCCTGCACCGCAGGTGTTCGTTGAAGGCGAAGGAAGCTACCTCATCGATGATTCCGGCAACAGGTACCTGGATGCCCTCTCGAACCTGTACTGCGTCAACCTTGGATACTCGTATGGTGCGGAGATGGGGCGAGCGGCGTTCTCGCAGTATTGCCAGTTGGGCTACCACTCGTCGTGGGGCTCCACTCACCCGAAAGCGCTGGAACTTGCTGAGCGGCTGTCGACGTTAGCGCCAGCGGGTCTGGACCATGTGTTTCTCACGCCCAGCGGCGGAGAATCGGTGGAAGCCGCGTGGAAACTTTGCCGCGCGTTCGCGCTGGCGAACGGCGAGGACCGGTGGAAGGTCATCTCCCGGCAGTCCGCGTATCACGGTACGACGTTGGGTGCGCTCGCGTTGAACGGACTCGACCATCTGCGGGAACAGTTCGCACCGATGCTGATTCCGAGCATTCGAACGTCGAACACCAGGCGGCTGTTCGATACCGGCGTGGACTCTGTCGATGACGGCGTGCGCGAGTTGCTCGACGAGCTCGAACAGCAGATCATCGCGAACGATCCGTCCACGATTGCGGCGTTGATCGTTGAGCCAGTGCAGAACCACGGCGGCATGCTCACGGCCCCACCGAGCTACTTCGCCGGTCTGCGGAGGCTGTGCGATGCCTACGGTCTGCTGCTCGTGGCGGATGAGACGATCACCGCTTTCGGTCGCTGCGGTGAATGGTTCGCCAGCGCGAGATTCGGTCTCGCCCCGGACATCATCGTGACAGCAAAGGGGCTTTCCTCAGCGCACGCTGTCATGGGGGCGGTGATCGCCTCAGATCGGGTGTTCGCTCCCTTCCTGCGTCCGGGCTCGTCTTTCCTCCACGGGAACACCTTCGGCGGTCATCCAGTGATGGCGGCCGTCGCCCTCAAGAACCTCGAAATCATGGAGCGGATAGACCTCCCAGGCCAGGTCAAGGCACGGCAGACCGCTCTGGAGAAGGGACTGCGTTCGTTGTTGAGTCTCGACGTGGTTCACGATGTGAGAGGCGCCGGGTACTTGTGGGCCATCGAACTTGTTTCGGCGTCATCGGACGCTCCGCACGGAAGGCACATCTGGGGTCCGCTCGACCTGGAGAAGAGGCTGCATCAGTTGGGCGTGCTTACTCGGGTAGCTTTCGACGACGACATCGCCATCATCAACGTTGCCCCGCCGCTCGTGGCGGAGCAGACTGAATTCGACATCATCGTCGATGCCTTGCGTTCTGTTCTCCGCGCCGTAAGCGCGCAAGCCCAGGAACGGCGCGACCAAGCGGTCTCCACCACGATGTAGGGGTGTACCCGAAGGAGGATCATGCCTGAAACCAATAGTGCGCTGCCGCGATTGACCGGGGCTCGCGATGGCTGGGTGCCTCCGACGGACTACTGCCCCGTCTCCATCGGTGCCCGCCTGATCGCTGACCGTTGGACGCTCCTCATCGTCCGCGAGATGCTTGTAGGGGCGACGCGATTCAATGCCATCCACCGGGAACTGCCCACGATGTCCCGCACTTTGTTCGCGACGCGACTGCGCTACCTCGTACGAATCGGTGTCGCGGAGCACTCATCGGACACCGGCGAATACCGTCTCACGGCGGCTGGCCTTGCCCTCCGCCCGGTTCTCGAAGCGTTGGGTGCGTGGACCCTCGACTGGAGGGTCTCGCCGTCGACGAACGCTGACCTCAACGTCGGCGCAATTCTGTGGCAGATGCACCTCGGACTGCAGCGAGACCTTCTTCCCAGCGGAGGTATCGTCCTCGCCTTCCGGTTCCCCGACCAGAATCCGGGCGAGGCGTGGATGTACGCCGACGATCAAGGATCCGGTGCCTGCATCGGAACGCCCGAGAGGGAGCCCGACCTGACGGTCATCGTCCACCTGCGCGTGCTCAATGAGCTCTGGTGGGGCAAACGACAGTGCGCGGTGGCTATCGCTGAAGGCGACGTCGGGTTTCGTGGTGCGGAGACGCTGGCCCGCGCGTACCCCACGTGGTTCCGGCCGCAGAGCCTCACGGCGTGACCTCGTGGTGGACGCCAGCTGTGCCGGCGTCCACCACGACATCAGATTCAGGCGGGGATCCGCTGCGAGTCGGACATTTTCAACCAGGTTTGCACCACCGTGTCCGGGTTGAGGGACATTGAGTCGACCCCCTGCTCCACCAGCCACTGGGCGAGCTCGGGGTGATCGCTGGGGCCCTGCCCGCACACTCCGACGTACTTGCCGCGAGCCTTGCATGCCGTGATCGCGAGCGAGAGCATCTTCAGCACGGCGGGGTCGCGCTCATCGAAGGATGCAGCGACAATGCCGCTGTCTCGGTCCAGCCCCAACGTCAGCTGTGTCATGTCGTTGGATCCGATGGAGAAGCCGTCGAAGAACTCGAGGAAGTCGTCGGCGAGTACAGCGTTCGAAGGCAGCTCGCACATCATCATGACCTTCAGGTCGTTCTCGCCCCGACGGAGACCATTGCTTGCGAGTAGGTCGGTGACAGCGGCCGCTTCATCGAGTGTCCGCACGAACGGCACCATCACCTGCACGTTTCGCAGACCCATCTCGTCACGAACGAACCGCAGCGCTTCGCATTCCATTGCGAAGCAGTCGCGGAAGTCGTCGGAGATGTACCGGGACGCCCCGCGGTACCCCAGCATGGGGTTCTCCTCCTTCGGTTCGTAGAGTTCACCGCCAAGGAGGTTGGCGTATTCGTTGGACTTGAAGTCCGACAGTCGCACGATCACGGGTTCCGGGGCGAAGGCCGCGGCGATGGTAGCAACACCCTCAGCGACCCGCCGGATGAAGAACTCCCTCGTGGAGGGGTAGGCCGCAATGCGTTCGTCGATCTCCTGCCGGAGAGCAGAAGGGAGGTTCTGGTGATCCAACAACGCCTTCGGATGAATGCCGATTTGACGGTTGATGATGAACTCCAACCGGGCAAGTCCCACACCATGGTGCGGCAGGCGCGAGAACGTGAAGGCCTGGTCAGGGGTGCCGACGTTCATCATGATGCGAGTCGGGGGCGGCGGCATGTGATCGAGTTCTGTCACCTCCTCGCCGAAGTCGAGGATGCCGGCGTATACGAAACCGGTGTCGCCTTCCGCGCAGCTGACCGTCACATCCGTGCCGTCACTGAGCACGGCTGTGGCGTCTCCTGTCCCGACAACGGCGGGGATTCCGAGCTCGCGCGCGATGATGGCGGCGTGGCATGTGCGGCCACCACGATTTGTCACGATGGCCGCAGCTCGCTTCATAATGGGCTCCCAGTCAGGATCGGTCATGTCCGCGACGAGGACATCTCCGGCCTGGAAGCCCTGCATGTCGTCCACGCTGTCGAGCACACGCGTCGTTCCAGCACCAATCCTCTGGCCGATGGCGCGACCCTCGGTGAGAACGTCACCAGATCCCTGGAGCGTGAAGCGGGTGAGGACGTTAGCTGTGGCACGCGACACCACAGTCTCCGGTCGTGCTTGCAGGATGTAAAGGCGAGCGTCGATGCCGTCTTTCGCCCATTCGATGTCCATCGGGCGCCCGTAGTGCTCCTCGATGGTCAGGGCGAGACGCGCGAGCTCTTCGACCTCGGCGTCAGTGATCGAGAACTCACGTCGCGCCCACTCCGGAACCGGGACGAACGCCGTGCTCTTACCGGCATCGACCCGGTCGGTGTAACGCATCGCCGTAGCCTTCTCGCCGACGGAGCGTCGCAGGATCGCTGGGCGTCCTTCACGCAGCACCGGTTTCGACACGAAGAACTCGTCCGGGTTCACGGCCCCTTGGACGACTGCCTCACCCAGGCCGTAGGAGCTGGTGATGAAAACGGCCTCGTCGAAACCCGACTCGGTATCGACAGTGAACATCACCCCGGATGCCCCGAGGTCAGAGCGGACCATACGTTGCACGCCTGCAGAGATGGCCACGTCCGCGCTGTCGAATCCGTGGTGCGCCCGGTAGGCAATGGCCCGGTCGTTGTACAGGGAAGCGAACACTGCCCGGATCGCATCGAGGATGTTGTCGATTCCGCCGACATTCAGGTACGTCTCCTGTTGTCCAGCGAATGACGCGTCGGGGAGGTCCTCCGCGGTCGCGCTGGACCGGACAGCCCAGGTCACCGATCTCGGTTCGGGGTCGGAGGCGACGAGTTCTTCGTACGCTCCACGGATGTCGCTCTCGAGCTTCTGGGGGAGCGGGTGGGCAAGGACGAGACGGCGGATGTCCGCCCCGGTTCGCGCGAGCTCCGTGACGTCGTCGACGTCGGTTCGTGCGATGACATCCGCGATGGTGGCCCCGAGCGATCCGTGAGCGATGAACTCCCGGTAGGCGTCAGCGGTTGTGGCGAAACCGCGGGGCACCCGAACTCCCAGATCGGTGAGGTGCGACACCATCTCGCCTAGTGAGGCGTTCTTCCCTCCCACTCGGCCCAGGTCGGACATCCCGACCTGATGGAACCACAGAACATTGGTCATGCTTGTCTCCTTTGACGGGCTGCTATCGCAGGTTGAGGGTTTGGATCACAACGGCGGACATCTCCTCGACGCTCTTCGTCGACGAGTTGAGAAAAGGGATGCCCGCGCTGCGGTAGAGGTGCTCCGCTCTGCGGAGCTCTGTGGTGCACTGGGTGAGGCTGGCGTAGTGAGACTCCGGTCGACGCTCATGCCGGACCTGACTCAACCGTTGAGGTGTGGTGGTGAGGCCGAAGCACTTCGATGCGTATGGGCGGATCTGGGGCGGCAACTCGTCACCGGGCAGGTCGTCGTCGGTCAGCGGATAGTTGGCGACGTGCACCCCGTGCTGCAGTGCTAGGTATATGGAGGTGGGGGTTTTCCCGCACCGGCTCGGCGCGATGATGATGACGTCCGCCCGGTCCAGCCGTCGGAAGCTCTGACCGTCATCGTGCTCGATGGTGTATTCGATGGCTTTGATCCGAGTGAAGTACCGGTCGGTGTCGGCAAGGGAGTGATACCGTCCTGATTCCGGAGATGCCGACGCCCCGAGCGTTGCTTCGATGCTGGTCAGATGCCCGCGGAGCAGATCAATGAGAACTGCGGGAACGTTCGCGAGGGCCAGACCGATCTCAGGATTCTTCGCGGTCACGAAGACGATGGGCGGCGGGCCCGACGCGGCGGCGGCTTCTACGAGTTCAACAACGGCTGCGGCTTCCCGCAGGGTCTCCACGAACGACACCGTCCTTCGGGTGAAGGCGAAGCCTGGGAAGTTCGACAACAGGGCGTTTCCCAGTGTCTCCGCGGTGATCCCGGTGCTGTCGGACACGAAGAACACCGCTCTGGGAGCGGGGGACTCGAGCATGGGATCACCTCGCCACCACCGTCGCTGAACGGCAATCCGCGGGTATGTGCGCCGGGCACGCGTTCGTGATCCGCCTTGTGCATCGCGGCCATCTACGTCGCGTGGTACGAAATCTGCACTGGAGGCGGTGACGCGTTCCGTATTGACTTTTCGACACCGCCACACCGATGTGGCCCATGCCATGACAGAAAGGCACAGAATGACAACGTCCGTCCAGCCGCCTGACTTCGAGCGTCTGTTCAACGCCATCAACGCCCAGTACATCGCCGTCGACCCCGACTTACGGGTGGTCGCGGCGACCGACTCATTCCTCGCCGCGACGTTGAAGGAGCGCGCGAGCTCCATCGGGAAGCACATTCTCGATGTCTTCCCCGACAACCCGGACGACCCGACCGCGAACGGTACGGAGGTGCTCCGTGGCTCTCTCGAGGAGGTTCTGCACACCGGTCAGTCGCTGGTGCTCGAACCGCAAAGGTACGACATGAAGCGCTCGGACGGCTCCTATGAGGAGCGGTACTGGCAGCCCCACAACGAGCCGGTACTTGATGAAGAAGGAAACGTCATCTACGTCCTCCACGGTGCGGAGGATGTCACCGCCCAGACCTTGTCCGCACGCAACAGCTGACCCTTCGAGGAGCATCACATGTCCACTTCAGTCACTCTTGTCGGCGGGCCTACCGCCGTTCTCAGCATCGGTGGAGTTCGAATCATCACCGACCCGACGTTCGATGCACCGCAGACGTATCACCACCCCATCGCCGGACCGGTTGTCAAGAACGCCGCTCCCGCCTTCACGCCAGAGGAGCTCGGCCAGATCGACATCGCGCTGGCATCTCACGAGCACATCGACAACCTCGATGTCAGCGGCCGCGGATTTCTCACGATGGTGCCGCTCGCGTACACGACGGAGGAGGTTGCGTCGAACTTCGGGCCGAACGTTGTCGGCTTGGCGGAGCATGAGGCGCGCACCGTGCCGCTCCCGGACGGTGGGGAGCTGACCATTACCGCCCTGCCGGCCAAGCACGGCCCGGAGGGAGTGTGGGAGGCGCTCGGCCCGGTCATCGGTTTCCATCTTGCCGGCCCTGGACTTCCGTCCGTGTACGTCAGCGGTGACAACTCGCAGATGGATGTCGTGAGCGACATCGTCGACCAGTACGGGCCCGTGGACATCGCTGTGCTGTTCGTTGGCGGAGCAAAGTTCGACGTCATCGCCGACGGGAGCTACATCACACTCAGCAACGAGCTGGCGTTGGAGGCGGCTCAGCGGCTTCAGGCGAAGAAGGTAGTGGCCATCCACGAGGATTCCTGGGCTCACTTCAGCCAGAGTGCGGCGGAGATCCGTGAGCTGTTCGAGCATGCCGGATTGGGTGACGTGATCGTGGCTCTGAATCCCGGCGACACCGCGGAACTCGTCTAGTTCGACCCCTTGTGGTGCCCGGCGGTTTCCTCACTCGGCCGGGCACCTCTTCTTCGTTACTGGTGCGCCTGCGGGCGTGGAGTGCGCACACCGACGGCAACGATGATGGCCCCGACGAGCATGAGCGCTGCGGCGATGCCGAACGCTGTTCCATAGCCGGCGGCTATCGCCGTGCGCGTGTCGCCGTGCGTGTCCATAGCGCTTGCTGCCGCGGATACTGCGGTGAAGATCGCGAGTCCGAGCGCCGCTCCGATCTGCTGTGCACTATTTACAAGAGATGACCCGATGCCGGCGGTGCGGACAGGGAGGTCACGAACGGCGGTGAGTGTGAGAACCACGAACGCGCCACCGAGACCGAGAGCGGCGAGGAAGAGCGCGATGGCGATGTGGGGGAAGTAGGTCGTCTCCGGGGTAATCGTGGCCAACCAGAACAGACCGCCCGCAGCGATGACGAGCCCGGTGGCCGCGATAAGGCGGGCGGGAAGCCGCTCGACGACGAGCTTTCCACCGATCACGCTGGCGATGATGACACCGAAGCTGAACGGCAAGAACGCCAGCCCAGTCATCATCTGGTCCATCCCAGCGACGTTCTGGAAGTACAGGGTCAGTAGGTAGAAGGTTCCCATGAGGCCCGCGCCGATGAACAGCACGACAAGGTAGGAGGCGCTTCGACTGAGGTCGTGGAAGACGGTGAGCGGCAGCATCGGCTCCGTACGCGTGCGCTGCATGATGACGAACACGAGGAGGAGGACGATGCCGACGGTCCCGGAGATGAGCACGAGCGGCGCAGCCCAGCCCAGTTCGCTCGCCTGAGTGATCGCGAAGACCAGCGCGATCAGGCCAACGGTTCCGACGATGGCGCTGGGAAGATCGAGCCTTTGACGGTGGGGCTGAGTGGTGCCAAGCATCCGGGTCCCGAGTAGGAGCGCGACCCCCACTGGAATGTTGATGAGGAATACTGACCTCCATCCGAGCGTGGATGCGAGGAGCCCGCCGAGGAGAACACCGCCGATGATCCCCAGGCCCGACATCGCGCCGTACACGGCGAGTGCTTTGTTGCGCGCGGGGCCTTCCTCGAATGTAGTGGCGATGAGGGCGAGCAGGTTCGGGGCGGCCAATGCCGCGCCCAGACCTTGGACTGCGCGGGCGGCGATGAGTGCTTCCCCGCTCCAGCTGAGCCCGGCGACCGCGGATGCGGCGGTGAAGACGGCCAGACCGATGACGAGGACCCGACGGCGACCGAGAACGTCACCGAGTTTCCCTCCGAGTAGCAGCAGCCCGCCGAAAAGGAGGACGTATGCGTTGATGACCCATGGGAGGGCGGCCGGTGCGAGGGCGAATTCATCCGCGATGGCGGGAAGGGCTATGTTCGCGATGGTGTCGTCGAGGACGAGCATCAGCTGGGCGGTCGCTATGACCGGTAGGGCAGCGGGGTGTGGGCGGGATGTAGGGGCGTGTGTCATTTCAGCGCCAGAGGGGTCGAGTGAGGGAGTCGCGTGGCGTGCGGTGGGTGAGCGGTGAAGGTATTTAGGAGCGGACGAGGCGGGCGATGGCGTCGGATGCTTCCTTGAGCTTGATGTCAGCTTCCGGTCCGCCTGCGCGTGCGGCATCGACGACGCAGTGCTTGAGGTGGTCGTCGAGGAGGCCGACTGCCACGGACTGGAGCGCCTTCGTGAGCGCGCTGATCTGCGTGAGGATGTCGATGCAGTATTCCTCCTCGTCCACCATCCGGGAGATGCCGCGGGCTTGCCCTTCTATGCGCTTGAGCCGGTTGAGGTATCGCATCTTGTCCGAGATGTACCCGTGGGTCGAATGTTCGTCGGTCATGGTGGTTGTCCTTATCGGAGGTGGCGTTGCTATTGCGCGGACGCGCACTTCATCCCGCCGATCTCGACGCCGTCACTGCGGGGGCAGCGGGGGTGTCCAGTCATCTGCCTGTTCCTGTCTGCGGGTCAGTGGTCGGGGGAGTCTGTCGCCGTCTCCCCGGTGGGTGTCTGGGCGTCGAGGACGAACTCGACCGTGTGCACCTGTCCGTCGATCTGGAAGTCGAGGTACAACAGGTAGCGCCCAGCCGTCGGCGCCTGCGCCATGAAGGTGATCTCCGGGCCTGAGCGCTCGCCGGGCCTCGGATCCCCGGCATGAGGGTGCACGTGCAGGTAGGCCAGGTCGCCGCCGCGCAACGCGACGAGGTGCCCGAACGCACCCAGGTAGAGCTCCAACTCGGTGACCGGGTCCGCTCCCCGGGAAACCGAGACGGTGAGTTCTGTCATCTGCCCTGCGACGAGATCGCCGGCAATGGAGGCGGAGTAGTCGCCGGTGCTGTCCACACGGGTGGGTGGCCGGCTTGCCGGCGAGTACTCCCCGGCAACGTCGACGGTGCGAGTGAGGGTCATGCCCACGGACTCCTCGCGACCGGGAGCGAAATCGGCGTAGACGCGGTAGCTTCCCGCCTTCTTCCAGGTCCACGGCAGCGACCAGATCCCGGTCGTCTCGTTCAAGCTCGGGTGCACGTGATGGAACTGGTCGCCGTCGCTGCGGACGACGATCAGGTGCAGATCCTTGTCGTGGGACTCGCTGAACTCCGTTAGCGGGGCGCTGTCCGCGTCGAGGATCTGGAAACTCAGCGTCCCCTGCTCGCCGACCACCGATGGTGCCGTGATCGGCGCGAGGACGAACCCGCCCCCGGAGACGGACAGCCCGGGGAGGCCTATATCGTGGGACGAGGTGTCGGAGTCGTGGTTCATCGTTTCCCCTTCATTCCAGGATTCGGTCAGCGCGTCCGGGGCGACCGCAGCCGACAGGGCGTACGCACCGACGAATGCCGAGCGGCGAGGCCGAGCCCAGCCGGACTGTGGTCGTCATCAGACGCGAACGGCGGAGTAGCCTGCCTCGCTGACCGCAGCGACGACGCCGGCGTCGGAAAGCTCGGCACCGGAGGTAACGAGCAGCTGGCCGGTCTGGGCGCTCACGGCCAGATCTGAGACGCCGACGACCTTACTGACTTCTTCGCGGACGGACATCTCGCAGCGTCCGCAGCTCATTCCAGTGACGTGAAACTCGGTGGTTGTCATGCTCTCTCCTCTATACCCCGGGTGGGTATCCAAAAGAAGCCTAACATGGTACCCCTAGGGGGTATTCCGCATCGACGATTCCAAGGCATTTAGGAGGCCGGAGTTCAGTGCGCCGTTAGGCTGCAGCCGCCATTCCGAGGACTGCCTGGATCGCGCTGAAGCGACAGCGCCGACGCATCCGGGGTGCGCATGGATCCGTCGCCACTGCGGCAGCATGCGGTTGGGTGGCGGACGCCATCGAACGTGGTGAAGCTGACGGCAGCATCCCAAGCGCGGCGCCCACCCGTCTGCTCGTCGAATCGGCGGCAGCGCTCCTCGACGGCATGCAGCAGCAGTGGATGCTTGAGCCTGACCGCATCTCGATGGTGAATAACGTCCGAGCGCATGTCGAGACGTTCAAGCAAAGCTGGGCGTAATGGCTCCGGGCGAGCCTCTTGACGCCCGGTGGCTTTCGTGGACCCTGAGACGGGGACGTCTTTGCTGAGCTATAGAGTCACAGGGTGTTCGACGGTGTTGAGCATGACGTCGGTTATAGAACATAGATTCGAGTATTGGTAGAGTGGGAGGTCGGTCGGAGAGAGGAGCGCCGGCATGGGTACAAGCAAGCGACTCGCTCCCTACTACGACATGCAGGCACAACACCGGGCGATACTCGCAGCGGCAAAAGCAGGCCCGCCGCAGTCGCTGACTGACCTCGAGCTTGCCCTGCGTGAGCACCCGCTCACGATCTACCCGCAGCCGCTGAAGCCGGTCATCGCCTGGGTGAGGTTCGGCCCCGAAGCTGTGCGTGTCGATGCCAAGCTCGCCAGGTCGACACCGCTGGCTGCAGGGATCGAGTTCCGTGCCGGCGACCAGATGTTCCGATGCTGGGTGTGGGGCAGTGCCGTGCAGGCGCGCGACCAATAGCCCCTCACGCCGCACCTCAGGGTGAATGGGCTGAATCTGCCAAGGAAACCAAGCTCCAGCCAAGGTCACCTTGGCTGGAGCTTCCCATACTCTCGACTGGGATCGGAGGCCTCTGCCAAGGTTGCCAAGTAGTAGATAGTGTTCATGAGAGAAAAAAGTAAGTAAGTAGCAAATAGGGGAACTTCTCTCCCGAAACCCCCTATATAGGACACCCCGCACTTGGCAACCTTGGCAGGTGTCTCTTTTTATTCACTTGAACTGGGGTTTTTCCAGATTTTGACCTTGGCAACCACCTTGGCAGGTCTTGGCGGCAAAGAATTTCATGCGATCTGCGGGGAACACGCCGATTCCGCCGCAGGGTGATGAGTGAGAAAAGGCCGCAGAGAGCACATCCCCGGTTGAGTAGTCCACGGACTGCCGAGCGTGCTGCGGCTGAAGCAGGGAGGGCGAGTCCTCCGCGCCGGGGCCTGTGCTCAACAGATGACAACTCCACAGTGAACCGCTAGGAGCTCCACGACCACGCGTCGTGTTTGGCTTCTAGGAGCACGTCGCTGAGCTGCCCCTCCCGCAGCCGTTCGATGTTGCTCGGTTTGTCGACACCGTCAAGCGGTCAAGCCGCAGTCGTCGGTACTGTGCTTTCATCCAGCCGCACGACGCACGTGATCACCGAGTTCCCGACACGGTCGCCGACGGCCAGGAAAACGGGAGCGGGCAGGATGTCACCGTCGTGGACAGGTAGGAGCATGCTGTCCTCGACAATCCATGCCGCGTCCGGCCCCGCAACAACGTACGTGCCCCTATCGTCGACGCGGTCGACGAGGATGCCGGCGAGGATGCGAACGATAGGCGTGGTCAGCGTCCAGCTGGCCCGCGTGTGGACGTAGAGGTGGTCGCCGAGCGTTACCTGCTCGACGCCCCGTCGGGAGTCTGGGTGCTGTATCGCTTCTCCGACGCTGTCGGCCGTGATGACCACGCTGGTGGGCACGGCGGCGACGAGTGCACTGTGCCAGCTCCCCGACTCGGCCGGGACCGCATGCGAGCGTGAGGTGATCTTTGACCAATATCCAGCTGCGGAGATGGCGTGCATGGACCCGGACGCGGTAACGAACAGCGTGACAGCCTCCAGCTCGGCCGGGATCTGTCCGGGGGCGTCGGCGCGGCCGCGCCGACCCGGGGTGAGTACGAACCCGCGTGGGACCTCGAACGCGAGTACAGACTCATCATCGGCGTATCGACCGAGCACGGCCCGTATGTCCGGCATGCGGGCGCTCGCGCCGCCCGGTTGCAACCGGTTGAACGAGGTCATCTCCTCGCGGGCGAAGACGAACCCGCCTGCCACGACCAAACCCGCGTGGAGCGGGTCGTACTCGTGCACCCGCAGTCGAACACACCACAAGATCCGCTCACCGTCAGCGGTATTCTCCGACCTGAGAATGCCGCCCCAGAACGCGATCTCATCAAGCACTTCTTCGTTGTCAATAGGTCGAACCGGGTCCCCCTGCAACGTGTCGAGTGAGAGCATCGCCGGTTGCCACCCCGGCTGCCCCACCGGAGTGATGGTGAAAGGCGCTTGGATCACCAGACCGGCTGCGACATCCACGACGAACAAGCCGCCCACGGTACGAATCCCGTACAGCGCCATCACCACCGCTCCAGCCCGTCAGACGCGACCCGGACGGTGCGACGACCACTACGCATCGGATCGACCCTCCCGTTCGAGTACTCCGAGCAGCAGCTCCACCGCCAGGTGCAGCTCGTCATACCCATGCATGTAGAACCGAGCATCCATGTCCGGCCAGGGGACATCGTCGACCCGTCCACAGCGAACCGCTAGGAGCTCCACGACCACGCGTCGTGTTTGGCTTCCAGGAGCACGTAGTCAAGTTGCCCCTCCCGCAACCGTTCGATACAGCTCGGCTCGTCAATGCCGTCAATGCCGTCGCTGCCGGGGAGCCGGGTGTTCAACCACTGCGCCCAGGTCCATCGCGATTCGGTCCCCGTACGAAGAGCACGGAGGACCTCAGGGAGCCCATCCACCACGGTTCCGTTCCAGAGCTGGAACTGCGGGTAGAGCAGCACGCCGTCCTCGGTGCGCAGTTCCAGCAGGTGAAGCGATGCGGCAGCCTCAACCACATGCGGCTCCGTCCAGCCGAGGGCGCGGGCAATCGACTGTGCCGTGTAGCACGGGCCGATGATGTCCGCCCACGGGTTCGGTTCGTCGCCGTCCGGTCGGGGCTCGTCGGGGTTCGGCGGGAGAGGGCTATCGCTCATCGTTGGCTCCTGTCTGCCAAGGGAGGCGCACGGCCTCAGCTAGACCATCTATACCCGGCTCGGCGCTCGGAAGCTATGGCTCACCGCGAACGAAGCGAGTGCCGCAGCGTGCTGAACAATCGCCCCGACGCATCGGCGAGTGCGGCTCAGCCGAAGCCAGAGGGGGACAGGTCGGCGGTTCTCCCGTCGATGCGCTGCTGCCGAACTTCTCCAACGAGCCGTTGGAGAATTGGGTGGGCACAGGGCGCGTGATGAACGTCTCGAGGAAGCCCGCGTAGGCTCGCCTCGTAGATGTACCGGGTCTGCTCCTCGGTCAGGCGGCCGCCTTCGATGCGGTTCGAGTGATACGCCAGCTGGATCTGCGTCAGGTGGTAGATCCCACCCTTGAGGCCCATCTCCCGTTGCTCCAGCAAGGCATCTGCGAAACGCCTCGCATCAATCACATGCTCACCTGGCATTTGATTCTCCGTCAACCGCCATCTCGACCAGGGCGGTGCGTCCCCTCGCGATCTCGGGGCACTCACCGTGGCCTCACGTTACCGCGCGAAGCTGTCGCCGACCGCGGAGAGCACCGCCCGCGGCTATCCTGAGCCGGTGGACACCGTCGATGGATTTGAGATCCAACCGAAGTGTCCTGAATGCGGCACGGTGCTCCGGGACGTGGCGCGTGGGTATGTCTGTGTGACGTGCAACGCCGCTTATCGAATCACGCGCTGGAGTCGGAGCGACCTGAGGCGCGGCCTTTGAAGTCTCCGTCCGCGCAGGTGCGGCCCGCTTACAGAATTCTGACGTCTCTGTCACGGAGAAGGAGTCCCTTCTCAAGAAACATCGGCGGTGTCTGGCGGCGAATGTATTCGCGGTACTCCGGCGTTGCCACTCCGTCGCCGTCCCAGAGCCATTCCCGTTCCAGCGGCGGGATCGCCTCCATCCACGGGACAGGTGGAAGCCCGCGCGTGTGGAGCGCGTAGGCGAGTCCGACCGCGAGAAGCGTGTCATATCGTTCGTCGCCCGTGGTGCCGGGGACATCGAGGACGCCAGCGGGGATAGCTCCAGGCGCGTTGATGACGCGGCCAAGAATCTCGGTGACGAGCCGGTCCGCGACCGTGATGTTGTTCTCGCGTAATGCGGTCGCAACCGCGGCGGCAGTCTTCGGAGCCGTAGGGAAGTGAGATGCAGTCATTTCGGTCCTTACTTCACACCCTGCCCTTGAGTCCGAGGGTCAGCTGTGGTGGAAGCTGATGATGATCGCGGGCACCGCGGCGACCGCGCCGACGTTGCGCTGAAACGAACGGATTGTGCAACGAGTCGTTGCACAATCACATTCACACCACAGGTGCGCCCCCGGGCGTGCGTCGTCCAGGAGAGCCCGCGGCACCTCGCGCTGCCTCTGCCAGGCTTCGAAGACCATCACCCCCACCCTCGAATCGCCGCGGTCGCGTGGATGTACATGGCCCATCTTCTCGCGGGGCCCGACATGCAGATCCGGCCGACGCCGTCTCGACGCAAATTGTCCAACAGGTCGTTGGACGATTGCAGCATCTCGGCAGGCAGACGGGCGCCACGCCTACTCGACGCGCAGCTCGTCCGGGGCAATAGCTCGTTCTCATGCGCGGGGGAGGGCGTCTACGGCTTCGTGGACGCGTCGCCTTCTAGGCGGCGCACGGTCTCAATGACCCGGAGCAGCTCCTCGGCCGGTGGGTCCGCGCGGTCGCCCCATTCTTTGCGCAGAAAGGCGATCTCAGCAAGGCCGAGGTTGCCCTCGTGCTGAGCGACTTCACTAGTGAGGATGCTCCCTAGAACGCTGTCCGGAGCCAACACCTCGTTGAGCGCACGCCTGTACTTCCGCCACCGCCGGTAGTTAGCTTCGGTTCCCCACCGCTCACGCCTGAACCGGTCGCGGCGGCGCCGGAACTGCAGCTGGCGATGCCGGCGAAGCTCCCGCTGACCGGCCTCCGTCGACGCGAGAGTGAGCCACTCGTTGAGAGTCTTGACGTCAGCCGCACTGATTCCAAGGGTGCGGTCAGGCACGATATACGCCCTCGTCAGCGCGCGGTCCACGGGACGGCGGCGCTGTTCAAACGGCAACTCGGGATACCGCACGGGCACGTCGTCCACCCACAACAACGGCCTTCCAGCCCAGTTGCTGCCGAGCTGGCGCGACTTCCACGCAGCTGAGGTCCGATCCCACCAGCCATCGTCCACAACACCCACCGGCAGCGGCGGCAGGCCCAGCACCGGCGCGAAGTACGTATTCGCGTGCGCCAACCACGTCGTCGCCCACACCACCTCGACCCCGCGATCAATCAAGCTGCGTATCCAGCCCGCCCCGATCCCCGAGAAACTATGAGTCTCCGTCCACTCATCAGGATCGTCCGGGCGCAGCATGGTGTGGTATTTCGTGGGATACGCCGCTCTACTCATAGTGATCTCCGCCGGGATGATGCCATCACGAAACTCCCTGCCGGGCTTCGCATTCGGCACACGCAGCACACCATCGACATCGACCGCGACCACTGGCGAGAGGTGCTGATCGGTCATCACGGCACCTCCTCACGGTCTACTCGAGTTCCTCTACGCCGAATGGCGCTCTCGTCGCTCTCTGGTTGGCGCCTTGGTGCGCGAAGGTCGGTCTCCGGCATCCGGAACGATACCTCCGCGCTCTGACATCCGGAACGCCTTTTCGGAAGGAGGTCATCGCCTAGCCAGGGGAATCGTGGCTCGACCGCTCTTCCGACCGGACATTCTCTGCATCAGAAAGCGTTCTCGCTCCCAGACCGATACGTCGCGGCACCGAGCGTTCCCAGAAGGCCGCGTGGTCAAGACTGCAGTGGTCACCGACGGCACGCGAGCGCTCTCGACAGGCACCCCAATCGATCTATCTGCGTAACGCTGAGGTGTTGACCTGGGTGCGTCTCGCGTCCGAGGCGGTTCGCGTTGAGGGTGTGCTGTCCGAGATCATTCAATGCGGGAGACATGCGAGACGCAGGAGCAGGCTTACCAGTGCGGCCGGCTACGCGGTCGAGATCGCGAACGCAGCGGGAATCGCCCAGCCACGTGCCGCGGTTTCGGTGAGTCACCGTCTAGGTTGAGACTGCGGCGAGGCCGTGCGCGACTGGGTGACGCGCGGAGGGGATATCTGTGGCGACCACACGCATCAAAGAAGAACTGCTCGCGAGCGGCCAACTCGGGCAGGCTGCATTCGAGATGATGACCGCTGTGTTCAAGTCGCTGGTGATGAAGTTCTCCGCGCTTCGCGAGCGGGAGACGGTTGAGGATCTCCGGAATGGCTTCTTCCTCGAGAAGGGGACCGGATACGTTCTCGCCATCAGGGCTGCTGAGGACGACGACGCTGCTGCCCGGATCACCTATGCCTGGGGCACGCGGTGGCTAGTCGATGAGTCCCGCAAGCTACCGTTCGGTGCCTTGCGGAATCGCCTGGAAAAACGGCTCGAACGATGCGATCTGTTCGACCCGTCTCGAGTGGCGCACCACTGGTTTCTCGCCGACGGCGACGACGAGAGCTACCCGTTCACCACCTCACAGCTGGAAGCCATCGCAGCCGCAGCGGACATCGAGATGCATCCGTGGGGAGAGGGTAATCTCCGGATCGGCAAGACCGGCGAACTCGAGCATCTGATACAGAGCTTGCTCGAGTGCGCTGGTCGTCTCCACGTCGCCGAGATCACCGTCATCTGTGGGAACCGATTCCCCCTCATACTGCAGCTGGGGGACGCGTCGGAGTCGACGGTGGAATCGAACTCCGGGATGCTGGAGAATAGCGCTCCCGACTCGGACTCCGTTTTCGTCACCGCCGAAATGATGCACGTCGACCGCCTCGCCTCCGCGATCTTCCCTCAGCTGACAGATGAAGAGGTGACGATATTCCGATTCTGGGGCGACGTGCCGCGCCTGGTTGAGGAGCTCAACCGTTCCCGGTCCAGCGTCTACAAGGCCATGGATAATGCTCGCCGGCGTCTGGTAGAACTCGCAGGCGGCGGTCACGAAGGGCGACAGATTATGTTGGCGTTGATGAGGCCGATTCTGGACAGATCGGCTTCTGTCCCGTCTACCCAGGACGAAAGGGAGGACACGCGTGCCATCTGACGCATCCGAGCGCTGGTTCGAACTCGCCGCTCAATTCGCGATTCCGCAGCTTCCTGTCGTCTCGCCGATCAGCGAGGTCGCACGGGGGCAGCTGTGGCAAGCGAGTTGGGCCGGCGCCGCAGCCATCGTGCTTGTAGACGAAATTGACGATGACGGTGCCCTCGCACACGTTCTACCGGTCAGCGTCGAAGCGGGAGTCGCGGATTCGACGACCGTCGTAGTGGAAGCCGACCAAAACGACCTCCATACCCCGCTGAGCGTATGGCCGACAGCTGGCAAATGGATCTCATACGCTGCACTTGATGCCTTACTGGAAACATTGATCCCCGCGGTATTGAATGCCGTCACTTCCTGGCGCGCGCAGTACTCCAGGATTGAGGACCCTGCTCCGGGTTCTGGAGCCGCACTAGCCGTCGATGAACTTTTCGATGCGGTTGCCACATTGGAGCGGGCTCCTCGATTGGAAGCGCCGAAGGCCGTCGCTGCCGGACGCAAGCTCGACATCGACCTGGGGCTTGTCATCGAGGCATTGGGGGTGACGCAATCGCGCGCCATGAACATCTTGAAGGGGCGTGAACCGCTGACCGACGATGAAGCCCAGTCCCTTAGCTCAGCTGCTGATACATCCCGTGATGTCATCCTCGCCGCGCTCGATCCTCTGCCGGAGGATCTCGTCCGCGAGCTCCAGGAACCGCGATGGCGCGACAGCGTCCGGCGGTGCGCTCTTGGCGGAGATGAAGAGCTTGGACGGACTCGACTCGGCTACACGATCTATCAACTCGCGGCACGCGAGCGAGGCAATGGGCGAGAGCTCTGGCGGCAACGACTCGAAGCCCACGTCGCGACAGAGGAGCGTTGATGCCTCGCTACCTCGACGGAACACGCGCGCAGGTCGAAGCCATGCGCGCCTCCTGGGAAGCTGACGGCGGATCCCTCGAGAAACTCACGCTGGACGCGTTCGAAGCTCTCGACAACCACCCCGACCTGACAATCCAACGCGTCGCCGAGTTCGTGCCCAAGGACTCGCAACTCGACTGCTCGGTTGCGGGCGGGTACCGCGACACGCCGCCAACTCTCGTCGTGACCGAGTCCATGTCCAGACGACGCCAGCAGTTCACCCTGCTGCACGAACTCGGGCACCACGTTCAACAGACGAACCTTGAGCTGGGGCGCCGCGTCGTGGGACATACGGACCCCACGGGGTTCGAGGACGCCTGCTGCGACGCGTTCGCTGCGAGCATCCTGCTTCCGGACGACATGGTCGACGACGCGAGTCGCCCTTTCGGCGGCCCGACGGCGCAGACAGCCGTCGAGCTGTTCGAACTCTCCAACGCCTCGCGCGCAGCCATCAGCGTGCGTCTCACGGAACGACTGAAAGGCTCCGGAGTCGTCACGGTGGTGAGCGAGGCCGGGGTTGTCACGTTCGCCGCGGCGCGGGGATCCATGTATCCACCGGCGCGGGGCAGCAATCAGAGCGAGAACCCTCTCATCCGTGCCGCTCTCGACGACACCGATTCGACGCGCGTCTGGTCGCGGGACGATGCGCGCATTTGGTACCTCACTGGTCACTCATCGAACCAGCTCTACGGTCAAGCAGCCTGGGCGGGAGACCGCCTGTTCGTGGTCATGGTCGAGGAGTCGGCACCGTGGAGGAGCTTCTCACCGCCCCGAGACTTCACCGCAACGCGGACGAGGAGTAAATGCGCGGACTGCGACACCTGCGGAACGAACTTCGAAGTGCGGATCTACTGCTTCACCTGCAGCCGACCGAAGTGTCCCGCTAGTCACTGCGCGTGTACGAAACCTGCCGAGATGACGTGCGACACCTGCTATCTCGTCAAGCACGTCAGTCAGTTCTTCGGCGACTCCACAACGTGCGTGGAGTGCTCGTAGTCAGGACGTGGGACAGATCGCGAGTTGTCCCGTCTATGTCTCTTGCGTGGGGATCGTCCCCACCACAGCAAGAGATTGGAGGCCATCATGGCCCCGACCGACTCCGTCCGCATCTTCATCGACAGCAAGCCCTTCGACACACCCAAGCGTCGCCTCACCGGTGCTCAGCTTCGCATGCTGACCGACCCGCCCGCCGACAACATCTGGCTCGACCTTCCTGACGCGCAGGACCATCCTATTGCCGACCAGGAAACCGTTGCGCTGACGCCCGGGATGCGGTTCTTCACCGACCAGGCGCGCACGATCTTCATTGACAAGATCCCATACCAGGTCCGGTCCGCCACACTCACCGAGGACCAGCTTCGTGCGGTGACGATCCCTCCGATTCCGGAAACGTACGGCGTCTGGAAGGACATTCCCGACGAGGTCGACGACCCCATCGGCGACGGTGAGATCGTCCCCATCGCCGAGGGCGACCGCTTCGTTACACGCGTCATCAAGATCCGCATCACCATCAACCGCCAGCCGGTCACGCTCGAAGGCCGCCAGCACACCGGCCAGTCCATCAAGGATGCCGCCATTGCTCAGGGCGTCACCATCGGCGCTGACTTCCTGCTCTCCCGCAAGAACGGCCAGAAGTTCAAGCCAGTCGGTGACGACGAGCAGATCCGCGTCAAGCGCGGCGATGAGTTCCGTGCCCTCGACGGGGATGACAACTCGTGAGCGTCACCGATGAAGTGCTGAACGCCATCGATGAGCTTCGCCACACGTTCTCCGACACCACGGTGACCTATGTAAGCGACGACCAGGGCGGTGCGTGGGTGACCATCGAGGAGGTTGGCCTCGGCTCGGCGTTCACCCCGTCCAACTCCTGGATGGCCTTCCAGATCACGCACCCGTACCCGGAGGCTGACGTGTACCCGCATTTCGTGCGCCCGGACATCGTCCGTGCGGATGGCGCTGCTCATGGGGAAGGCTTCGCGCTCGCGTCGTTCGGCCCCGACAACATCGCGGCGATGCAGCTGTCCCGCCGCAGCAACCGCCTCAACCCGGCGGTGGACACCGCGGCGACGAAGGCACTCAAGGTACTGCGATGGCTGGAGCAGCGATGAATGGCCGATGGTCAGTGACCATCACCGGGGAACAGTGGGATGCTCTTCATTCCCACCTGTTCCCCGGTGACGGGGATGAGCACGGCGCCGTCCTCCGGTGCGGCATAGCCCGGAGCGACCGCGGCAACCGTCTGCTCGTGCGAGACATCATCCCGGCCATCGACGGCACCGACTACGTTGCTGGCGACCGCGGCTACCGCAAGCTGACGGCCGAGTTCGTCGCCGACAACATCGACGTATGTGCTGATGAAGGCCTCGCCTACCTGGCCGTCCATAACCACGGCGGACGACAGAAGGTGGCGTTCTCTGACACCGACATGGCATCCCACGAGCGGGGTTATCCGGCGCTGCTCGACATTAACGGGGGAGCACCTGTCGGGGCGCTCGTGTTCGCTTCTGACGCCGTCGCCGGCGACATCTGGCTCGGTGACGGGCAGCGCGAGTCCATCACGCACCTGCGGGTGGTGGGTCGCCCTCAGATCACGCTCACCCCGGCGCCGGTCGTAGCGGCCCTCGCAGATCCGAACTTCGACCGCCAGACGCGCATCTTCGGCGACCGCGGGCAGGCCATTCTCGGAGGCTCCAAGGTCGCCGTCGTCGGGCTTGGCGGGGCAGGCTCCCTGGTCTCCGAGTATCTCGCGCGCCTCGGCGTGGGAGAGCTCATCCTGATCGACCCAGACAAGATCGACCCGACGAACCTGCCTCGTGTCGTGGGCGCTCGTCGCCGAGACGCACTGGCCTGGCTTCGGCACCCGGCCCGACCCTGGTTTCTTCGTCGGCTGGGCGACAGATTCGCAGCGCACAAGGTCAGTATCGCCGCCCGTGTGGCGAAGGAAGCTTCGTCAGCGATCCGCGTAACCGCTGTTCCGAGTTCGGTGATGGAACCGGAGGTCGCGGCGCTGCTCACCGACTGCGACCACATCTTCCTCGCGGCCGACTCTGCTCTCGCGCGACGGCTCGTAAACTCCGTCACGCACCAGTACCTGATCCCGAGCACGCAGATCGGCTCGAAGGTCAGCGCGAAGGACGGAATGATCACGGACATCTTCTCGGTGTCGCGGGCGAGCAGCCCCGGAAGCGGTTGTCTGCAGTGCAATGGACTGATCCCCGCGTGGAAGCTCACCGCCGAGGCCACCAGCCCTGAACAGCGCAAGCGCCAGCAGTACATCGACGACGATGCCGTACACGCACCGAGCGTCATCACGCTGAACGCGGTCGCCGCGTCCCGCGCCGTTGACGACTGGTTGATGTCCGTTGGGGGTGTCGTCGAGCTGGGCGCCCCAGCAGACCACTGGGTCAGCTACCACCCGCTCACCGGCGAGGTCGTCGAGATCGAACCTGGCAAGGAGGAGGACTGCTTCCAGTGTGGACCGAACCGCTTCGCGCTCGGCGATGGCAAGGAGCTACCGGTCGTACCGCCTTCCGGCAACGGCGGGTAGGTGTGGGGTGGGTCAACTAAGTTCGCCAAGACTCACGACCACGCGCTCGCCCGGCCGCACGCGGCCGGGCGAGCGCGGAGCCCCCTCCGGGGCTGCGGCCCACACGACTCGAGGGAACGCGCGCTGGACGACGGCGCGGCCGAGGAATGGATGAAGCGTCGACGGGTAGCGCGCCCCGGGTGTCCTCCGCGCCGGACTCGTGAGATCGCCTTCGAGGTCTGCCACGATGACGTCAGAAGGCGGGACCGCCGCAACGTCTTCTGGTTTGAGTAGTTCGTCCGCCCAGAGCGATCCATGAAGACCGTCTTGCTGGATCGCAGACGGACCCACGAAGGTCACCACCGCTCGCGAGGTTGAATGGGGTGGAGTCCACAAGCGAACGATGAGCCATACATGGGGCGCGACGGGATGCAGCCCAATTGTCAGGACCAGCGGGTGCCCTAGCGCGAGTCCGAGATCCGAATTGAAGCTGGCGAGGTGAACGCCAGAGTCGCGCAACTGGTCGGACGACGCCTGCACCCAGCGCTTCACCGTCTCGGGTCGCAGATCGTCGGTGGAGAAGCGCAAGAGCACGATGAGGTCGGCCCGAGCCCGCGTAGCGCATGCAATCAGCTCCGCCGTATCCGGAAGACCGCCAGCCGCATTGAACACCACCACCGCCGTGTCTATCTTAATCGTCGATCCGGCTATCATCTTACGCACAATGGCTAATATAATAGCCGGGCTTTTTTGTCCTCAACAGGGTCTTGTCTGTGGCAACCAGTGGGAGTATGCCTAGACGGGAACACTCTTCAATTTGGACGGCGATGATGACGACCAAGACGACTGATGGCCTCCTGCGGCCAGCAAATGTGCGAGCGGACTCGCTAGTCGTGCGCGAACCCATTGACGGTGTACGGAGATTCACTGCGCGCGACGCCCTGACAACAGTTGACTTGGTGCGCGGCGCGCAGTGGAGCAAGCCGAGACGAGATCACTGGCAGAGGAATCGTCCAGGGATGTACTTCTTCGCGAGCACCCGTCGCCATGTGTCCTACGAGTCGCTTGAGGAGCACTCGCTTCTTCTCATACTCGACCACTCCCAGACGGTCGCTGCAATCCTTGCTCAGCCGTTCAAGCTGTTCTTCATCCGAAATGGCGAGCGATTGAACCACGTACCTGACGATCTATCCGTCCATCACGACGGCGAGCAGTGCGTGTGGGACGTGCGGCCCTATGACCGCATCGACGGAAGCCTCACGCGTAAGGCGGCGCTCACTCGCGAGTTCTGTCGTGACGCCGGATTCACCTACCGGGTGTTCGATGGCATCTCCAAGATCACGAGGGGGAGCCTGGAGTTTCTGCACGCTTACTCGGACGCCAGGCGGTACGCGCCAGATCCCGCTGCTGCTGAGAGCCTCCGCGACGTATTCGAGGGCGGCTCGACGCTCCGCCTCGCCATCAGCATGCTTGACGCGTCGCCGCGTGAGGTGCGCATGTGGGTGTACCACATGCTCTGGATGCGAACGCTGTCCTTCGACCATGACCGGCCGCTCTCGGACGCCCGCGTGCTCGAGTGGCAGGAGGCATAGCGCATGCCTGTGTATCGCTTCATCCGACTGGGCGACGTCGTCGTCTACGAGGGGCTCGAGTTCGAGGTCGTCGAGGTGAACGGTTCACGTGTGACGCTCCGCGGGCACAATCATTTTGGTCGTCGAAGCGTGCTCGTCTCGGAGCTCATAGACGACATCGAATTGGTCGGGCGCGTGCCGTACGTCGCGAGGCCGGAGATGACCCTGCGTGACGCCGGCATCACCGGAGAAGACGCGCGGAAGGCGCACGTTTGGCACGACCTGATGTGTCTTTTGGAAACCGGACGAGACTCGCGTGCGCTTCCAGATGACCCGATCAATCCGGAGTTCGATCCTGAACTGCCGAAAGCGATCCGGGTTGCGAACGGCAGGGAGTACCTGCTTCGGCGAGGCATCGTGGTGGACGCGGACCGCACCGTCTACAACAAGGAAGCGAAATGGCGTGCAGATCGGTCGCTGATAAGCCTCGTCGACGGACGAAAGCTCGGGCATCCCAAAGCAGGGGAACGAATGCCGGCCATGTTCCGCGAGAAGTTGGAGGTCGTGCTCAAGGCACACTGGGAGACACCGGACATCAGCGACAAGCATCTGCTCCACGAAGCCCGCGAGCTTGTGAAGGGCGAGGACCCAGACTTCGAGCTCAAGCATTACTCCACACAGATGGCCTACCTGAACATCGTCAAAGAGCAAATGCACTGGCGGAGCTCTGCGCGAGGGCGGCAGACCGCGTCCAGAAGGAGAGGTGAGAGTTTCGGCGTCATCCGGGCGAGCAGACCTGGAGAGTTCGTTCACGCCGACACGACGAAGCTCGCCTGTTACATGCTTGACGAGGATAATCAGCGGGTCCGGTATGAGCTTTCGATCCTGCTCGATGTCTACAGCACAGCAGTTCTTTCATTCGCGCTCGCCCGCACGACAACGGCGAAGACGATTGTTCGAATGCTCGCCCGAGCATCGTTTCCCGCGTCTGTGAGGCCGTACGGGCGCGCCATAGCCGAGTTGATGGAGTCCACCGCCTCCGAGCATGAGGGTCTCGCCGCGCTTGTGACCGCATGGGACCCCGACACCGACCCGGCGCCTTTCGTAGCAATCGAGACGCTCGTTGTCGACAACGGACTGCCTTACATCGCTCACCTGACCCACGACGTCGCCGAGGCGCTCGGGTGCGGCATGCGATACTCGCGAGCGTACTCGCCCGAGGACAAAGCCACGGTCGAGAAGGCACTCAAGGACATCGAACAGCGGCTGCTGCAGATCATGCCCGGGTTCACCGGGGGAAGCGTCGAGCACCGCGGCACGATACCGGACTCTGATCTGCTTCCCCACGTCGTCATGGTGCAACTCCTTCAGGACTTCTTTGACGCGGTCTGGGCGAACACACAGAGCCGCGGGCTCTGGGATTCGTTGGCACGCGACGAGATCTTGACGCCGAATCAGGTGCTTCTGACCGCGACCGCTATCGCTCCATCGCTCCCAGTCCCGGACATCGCGGAGAACTACATTCGGCTGCTGAGGTCGGACTTTCGGATCGTTCAGCACTACGGCATCGACCACGCGAAGATGGTGTTTGACTCCGATGACCTCCTGATGTTCCATGGGCAGCCGTCAGGCGACGCGAAGCACGGACAGAAGTATCTCGTGAAGTGGGACCCCGATTACCCCACAGCCCTGTGGGTCATGAATCCGCGATCCAAGAACTGGATATTGGTGCCGTGGAAGCGGATCGGTGACTATCAGCGACCGTTTGCACGAGAGCTGCTCCGTGGGGCCGGGGCGAAGAACGAGGACGTCGTCAGCGACGACGTGCTTGCGACCAAAGAGATCGTCGCGCGCTTCGACCGGTATCGAACTCCGGCTTCACCGAAGCCGAAGAAACGGAAGGCGGCCGCGTCTTCGAAGCGCGCCCCAGCACGGCAACCGACACCGCGGATGAGCGCCGGACCTGAAGGTATTCGGCTGATGCGACACGATGAAGAGATCGACCTGTGAGCGTGTTCAAGAACCGGGTCGCGGCTCCGCTCACGAGCCGCGAGGGACTCGAGCACTTCTATCGAGAGCAATTCGAGCTTCGCCAGCCGGAACCACTATCACCGACCCAGTTCAAGAGGATGAGCACGAAGCACCGAGCTGAAGAGAACGAGCGTCGCATCCGTTTCATCCATCACGGTCTGACTGTAGGGACCCCGGTCGTCACCGAAGCCGCAAAGCGTCTGAGCGCGCTGAACGTTCACAACCGCGAAACACTCCTGGACAAGCTCGGCCTTGGGCTCAGCGGATCCCCTTACCTCGGAAAGACCCACATTCTCTTCGAGCTCGCCCGCTATACAGCGAACCGTCTCTATAGAGATGTGCCGGATTTTATCGAGTTAGAAATGGTCCCGTGCGTCATTATCACGGTGCCATCACCGACCACCTCAAAAGGGGTCCTGCAGGAAATGATGAACTTCTTCGGCTTCGACTTCAATCAGGGGTACACCGAAAGCAAGTTGCGCTCTGTTCTCATACCCGCGATGAACGAGCACGGAACGAGGATCGTCGCGTTCGACGAAGCGCACAACATGGCGCGAGGCGGACCCACGCAGCGTGAGTCGACGAAGAACATGGTGAGAAAGGTCGTTCAGGACGTCATCGCGACACCTCTGTTCGCGGGTATTCAACTGCAGCAGAACGGGCTGTTCACTGGGATCTCGGGTAGCCAACTCAGCACTCGTACACAGATGCTCAACCTTGTTCCGTTCTCTGCTGCGACGGAGAACGACCGGAACCTGTTCCTGAGTACTCTGGATCTTTTCGAGGGCGGGATCCCGCTATCGGGGAATGAACCCGGAACGCTCCGCAGCCTCGCTCCCTACCTGTACAACCGCTCGGGAGGGATCATGGGCGAGCTCTCGAATACCTTGAGGACCGCGGCTGTGATGCTCATCAACAGAGGGGACGTTGTCCGCTTCGGCGGCGAACAGTTCACAGAAGAGCTCTTCGAGCAGATCCCGCTGGGCGCCGCTGCGCAGGCGAGAAAAGATTTCATCGACGAGGAAGACGAACTGGACTGGCCACTATGGCCAAGTGAGTGACGGACAACGATGTCCCCGGTTACGCCGCTCACGCTCATGTTGCTGCGCGACCCGTCCAGATGGCGACTCCCGTTCAAAGCGCGGTATCACGCGGGGGAGACCTTCGGCAGCTTCTTCGACCGCCTGAGGCGCGCCAACTACTGCGAGTTCGTCGCACTCAAGCACCGCGCGTCGCTCGCAGCGTCGGCGTTTTCCGACTGCTCTCAGCGCTCATATGAACGGGCCGTCGAGCTCCTTGGTGGCTTGGCAGAGGGCACGTTTGGCAATCAGCGCACCGAGCGTCCGGCCTTCTGCGATGGAGTCGGATGCGAGTGCGCGCGGCCAATCGCAGAGAAGAGATCCCTCTGTATCCAGTGCGCGAAAGGTGAACGAGTCGGTCTCGCCGACAACCTCGAGCCTTTCGTCTGCACGCGACATCAGCGGTGGACAGGCCCAGATGCCGGAGTGACCAGGCAACTATCCGTCAGGGATTTGCCTTCGTTTACCCGCGCTGCGCTTCATCACCGCAGAATGCTACGTGCCGACCGTTTCGACGCTCTCCGCTTCCGAACGCTTTGGGCAATCCTCACTGAAGCCTACGCGGATGGCACACTGAGGCCGCCGGAGGTTGCTCTCGAGTCGGACTGGCGTTTCAGCGCCGACCATCATGGGGGCGCCATCGTGTATCCGTCCGCCCTTGTTCTGTATGAACTCCTCGAAGACCCCAGGGTGCTCGGCGACGTCTTGGACCCGAGGAACGATCTTGACGCCGTCGAGTCGAAGCTGGCCATGCTCGTCGAAGATGCTGTGCGCGGGCGTTGGGAGCCGGAGCTGGTGCGCAGGATCCGGTACAGCTTGAGATCGGACTTCTACCGCGTTGCGCTCGCCACCACGCCCGGCTGGCACGACGGGCCGTGCACGAACTATCCGCCTCCTCGCGTCGCTCCGCACGACCGTGACCTCTCAACCATCGACTTTCGTCGATGGCCGACGGAACGAGCGGGCATCGCGCCGGGTTTCCCCGGCTTCGACTGTGCGAAGTCGCCGCTGTACATCGTCCCGGAAGACGGCTCGAGGTTTCGGTACGAGTTCTGGTACGAAGTGCGGGGACGACGTTTCGAGGAACTGAAACGAGGTCAGAGTGAGCTGTCGACGTGGATCTGCAGAGCGGGCCACCTATCCCGTGCTCTGCTGGGCACTCGAAATCGGTCGGGAAGAATGGGGTGCGGACTTTGTGTTGGACGCGAAGCAGTTCCGGGAGTGACTGACATCGCAACCACACACCCCGATGCCTTCGAGTCTTGGGACCACGGTGCCAACCTTGTGCGCGGCCTCAGATACTGGGAGCAAACGGCTGGCCGGGATCGGGTGGCGGCTTGGCGGTGCAACGAGGGGCACACGTTCGAGCGACCCATTAACAAATTCCTGGCGGATTCGCACTGCACACGCTGTGAGGTTCCGAACCAGCGACGGGTCAATTTGAGGTTGGAGTTCACGGAGTTCCTCCCATGGTGGGATCACGAGCGGAACGCCGACCATGACCTCGAACACTTCGCGATGTACTGGGACGTCGTAGCCTGGCGATGTCCGAAAGACAACCATCCGTTCAAGTACACGCTCCAAGACCTACAACGGCGGGGTGGGCGCTGTCCGGTGTGTACACACCGCCAGCTCGTCCCCGGCGTGAACGACCTGCAGACCCTAAATCCGGACGTGGCAGAGGAGTTCTCGTTAGCGTTGAACGGGGGGATAACGCCCGACCAAGTCTGGCCGGCGACGCCGACGTCTTACCTGTGGGTGTGCAAGAAAAAGGGCCACGTCTATCCGTGCTCGCCACGCGAGCGCACGGTCCTCGGTATCGGATGTACTCAGTGCACCGGAAGACAGATCACTCGCGGCGAAACAGATTTCGGAACTATCCGACCCAACGTCGCCGCTCGCTGGCACGCAATCGCGAACGGATCGCTCACGCCCTTCGACGTGCACCCAGGCTCACCCCGGCTTGTGTACTGGACTTGTCTCTGCGACAAACCGTACAAGTCGGAGGTTCGGTACATGAGAGTGGATCGCTACTGCCGGAGGTGCACTGACGAGCTTCGCAGGTGGGCGAAAGAGCAGGGCGTCGGCCTGGATCAGTTATCCACAGGCCAGGATGTCGAGATGCGCGACGAGAATGACCGAGCGGCGTGAGATCGAATTGCAAGTTAGGTCGCAGCGATGAGCGGGTGGGGCGCCGCGGAAACATCGCTGCAAGAAAGGGCGGGAGTTGAACGAACGCGGACGAAACTACATCGCTGACTCAGCCGAGACCCCGGCGAAACAGCTGGTCAGAGGCCCGGATCCGCGAAATCTCGCGGGTTCGGGCCTCTTTCGTGGCATCACTGAGGTCGAACTGCGAGCGTCATCGGGATGTGCGGGATGTCGTCCTCTTCGTACGGGCTGCCGGAGCGGACGAACCCGAACCGCTCGTACCAGTGCTCGAGGTGTGTCTGCGCGTCGAGATGGATATGAAGGCCGGGCTCCAGGTCTCGGCATCGCTCGATCGCTGCACGCATGAGTTCGGCGGCGTATCCGCGTCCGCGGGCCGATTCAGCGGTGGCCACGCGCCCGATCCGGATTGCCGTGTCATCCCGAAGGATCCGCAGGGTCGCCACGATCGCGCCGCCTTCCTCGCACCAGAGAAGCTCAGCGCCGGTCTCGATGTCGCGCCCGTCCACTTCGGGATAGGCGGCTTTCTGTTCGACGACGAAGACGCTCACGCGCAGCCAGAGGATGCGATACAAGGTGACGGGATCGATCTCGGACACGGCGGCGCGGCGGAATTCAGGCACCTGCCGACCGTATCCCCGAGTTCTGAACGGAAGCGCAACACCTCGTAGGTTGTGGTTATTCACACTCACGGCCTGAAGGGTTGCGCTTCCTTGACCGCACATTACCGTCATCTGACTCTTGAAGACCGGATCGAGATCGAGCGGCTGCTCGAGAAGGGCACCAGCCTGGCGGAGATCGCCCGCCAGATCGGCGTGCACCGCTCCACCATCAGCCGGGAACGCCGCCGCGGATCGTGGCAGCCCGAACATGATCACGCGAACCTGCGCCCGTACCTGCGCAACCGACTCGATACCCGCGGCCCGCACGAGCGGCTATATCTGGGCGGGCAGGCGCAGCTGCACGCCGATACCCGCACGGCGCGTTCGCACCAGCCGTACCGGATGCTCCACGACCAGCTCGTGGATTGGGTGATCTCCGCACTTCGGCGCGGGTGGACCCCGGCGGAGATCTCCGGGCGGCTGCCGCTCGAGTTCCCCGACGATGCACGGATGCGCGTCGGAGTCGAGACGCTCTACGCATGGATCTACGCCCCCGAGCAGAAGCACCGACAGCTCTGGCAGTACCTGCCTCGCGGGCAGCGCAAGCGCCGCCGCCGACAGGGCCGGCGGGTGCATTCCGAGCGGATCAAGTGGCGCACCTCGATCCACGAGCGCCCCGCCCTGGTCGAGGACCGTATCGAGTTCGGGCACTGGGAATCCGACAGCGTCCTCGGTCTGCGCGGCACCGGTGGGCTGCACACCACCGTGGAACGCCGCGCCCGGTACCTGCAGGCCGTGAAGATCCCCGCCATCGCCGCCGCGCCCACCATCGACGCGCAGCTGAGCGTGTACTCGCCGCTACCCGCCCACGCCGTCCGCTCCGTGACGGCGGACAATGGGTCCGAGTTCGCGTTCCACTACCAACTCCCCGACGCCCTCGCCATCCCGACCTACTTCGCCGACCCGTACTCGGCATGGCAGCGGGGCACGAACGAGCACTTCAACGGCCGCATCCGCAAATACCTCCCGAAAGGCACCAGCTTCGAAGACCTCACCCAAACAGACCTCGACGAGATCGTCACCGAGATCAACAACCGACCCCGCCGAGTCCTCGGCTGGGCAACCCCCGCCGAGATCTTCAACGAACTATGCTCAAGCCAAGCCACACCACGTTGCACCTCGAACTAGAACCCGGGATCGCGCCGGCACGGGCGCGCAGCGCGTAGGCTCCTTGAAATGGGCAGACGAGGACTCCGCGTGAGCAGCAATCGACTGATCAACGCGCGCAGCGTCGCACGTTGGATCCTCGCCGCAGTCCTCACGACGACCGGCGTCGGGCACCTCACCTGGGGCAGGCGCGGCTTCCGCATCACCGTGCCCGATTGGGCGACCCGACTGCTGCGCCTCGACAAAGACGCGATCGTGGTCGCGTCAGGAGTCGTGGAACTCGCACTTGCGGGAGCACTTGTCGCGCTTCCCAAGGAGCGCACGCGCGTCGGCTGGGCGGTGGCGGCGTTCTTCGTCGCCGTGTTCCCGGGCAACGTGCATCAGTGGCGCACCGGACGGTCGGCGCCGATGCTCGACACCGATGGCCGGCGTCTCTTCCGACTGTTCCTCCAGCCGCTCCTCGTGCTCTGGGCGCTGTGGAGCACCAGCGGGCCGTCCGGGCGCCGCTGACATCCGAAGACCGGCGCGATACGGTGTGCTCATGAAGACCGTGCCGTTCGGAACCTCGTCCGCCCCAGCCGTCGTCGCCGGAATGATGCGCATCAAGGACAAGGAGGATGCGCAGATCCGCGAGCTCTACGCCTCCGCCCGAGAAGCAGGGATCGACTTCTTCGACCATGCCGACATCTACGGCGGTCGAATGCACGCGTGCGAGGAGCGCTTCGCCCAAGCGCTGACGCTGTCGCCGGCAGAACGCGATGAGATCACCATCCAGACGAAGTGCGGGATCGTCCCGCAGGACGGCACGTTCGACTTCTCCTACGAGCACATCCTGCGCCAGGTCGACGGATCGCTGCGTGCGCTGGACACCGACCGGATCGACGTGCTCCTGCTGCATCGCCCCGATGCTCTCGTCGAACCGGAGGAAGTGGCTCGCGCATTCGACGAACTCGAGGCGTCGGGAAAAGTGCGCGCCTTCGGCGTCTCCAACCACACGCCCCGCCAGATCGACCTGCTGCGCACTGCTGTGACGCAGCCGCTGGTCGCCAATCAGCTCCAGCTCTCGCTGACCCAGGCGCCGATCATCGCGCAGGGCATCGCGGCGAACATGAGCGGGGCCGACCAGGCCCTCACCCGTGACGGCGGAGGAGTGCTGGAGTACTGCCGCATCAACGCGATCACCATCCAGGCATGGTCGCCGATGCAGGCCGCGGCGGGTGCCGGCACGTTCGTCGGCAATCCGGACTACGCCGAGCTGAACGACGTTCTCGATCGGCTCGCCGATCTGCACGGCGTCACGCCCACCGGAATCGCGGTCGCCTGGATCACGAGGCATCCCGCGAACATGCAGGTCGTGATGGGCACCACCACGCCGGAGCGCCTGAAGGCTGCGGCGGAGGGATCCGACGTCGCTCTCACCCGTCCCGAGTGGTACGAGCTGTTCCGGGCCGCGGGGCATCTCGTTCCGTAGGGCTCATCGCGACAGCATCCGGCGCCGTCGCCCCGGCGCGGTAGGCTGGACACGGCATTCACAACAGGAGGCAACCGTGATCATCAGCTTCATCGTCTACTTGGTGCTCTTCATCGGCGGCATCGTGCTGATGGGCATCTCGCACGGCCTTCCTGATTTCCAGGCACTCGTCTTCTGTGCCGGCCTCGCAGCATTCTGCCTGTCGATGGCGTGGATCATGCGCGCGGGCCGCAGCGGAGCCACCCGCCGCTCGGGCAACTGGGATGACGGCCCTTCGACGAGCTGAGCTCGCTCAGGCGTGTTTCGCCAGCCGCGCCTCGAGGTTCGCCTTCACCGCCGGCCACTCCGGCTCGATGATGGAGAACTCGACGGAGTCGCGCAACGCACCGTTGCGGTAGCGCGAGATCGCCCGCATCACGCCATCCTGCTTGGCGCCGAGGCGTTCGATCGCCGCACGTGACTGGAAGTTCACCCACTGGGTGGTCAACCCCACGCGGAACACGCCCAGCGTCTCGAACGCGTGCGTGAGCAGCAGCAGCTTCGACTCAGCGTTCGTGCCGGTGCCGTGCGCGGTCGGGCGGTTCCAGGTGTACCCGATGTGCAGTCGCGGCACGTCCGCGACCAGGTCGTAGTACGTCGTCATCCCGATCACACGACCGGATGCGTCGAAGGCGGTGAACGGCACCATCTCGCCCTTCTCGGCGAGTGCGAGCCTGCGATCGATCTCGGCGGCGACGCCGTCAGGGGCGGGGACGGACGTGTACCACGCCGTCTGCCACAGGTCGTTCTCCTGCACGGCTTCGATGAGACCGTCGCGGTGCGAGCGGTCCAACGGCTGCAGTTCGACCAGTCGTCCGGTCAGGGTCACGGGGCCGGGCGTGGTGCGAAAATCCATGGCGCCATTCTACGAGCGGCGGCTAGGGTGAAAGCATGCCGTTCATCTCGATCCTCGTCATCGCACTGATGATCTTCGCGCTGATCGACGTCATCACGCGCGACGATTCGCAGGTGAAGCACCTGCCGAAGATGGTCTGGGTCATCATCGTCATCCTGCTGCCGCTGATCGGCAGCGCACTCTGGTTCGGTCTCGGCCGCGAATATGCCGGCGGCGGCATATCGATGCCGCGGATGCCGCGACGCACTGCCGCACCGATGACGCAGACGCCACCTGCAACGCAGACCTGGACGCCGCCGACAGAGGCCCGCACGACGGAACAGCAGATCGCCGACCTCGACCGAGAGATCGCGGAGTGGGAACTGCGTCAGCAGATCGAGGCGCGCAAGCGCGAGCACGGCGAACCGGACACGGCGTGACCGGCGCACGGCGCGCCGTCCTCGGCGGGGGAAGCGGTGCGCTCGGCAGCGCACTCGCTCGCGCTCTCACCGACGACGGATACGACGTGCGGGTGATCGGTCGCAACGGCCCCGATGCGCGGTGGGATGACCCCGATGGCATCGTGCGTCTCGTCGATGGCGCGGAGCTCGTGATCGGGCTCGCCGGAAAGTCGGTGAACACCCGTTACACCGACGCGAACCGTGACGAGATCCTACGCTCCCGGGTGGACACCACCCGCGCGCTGAACGAGGCGATCGCCCGTGCCGAGCATCCGCCGCTCGTGTGGATGAACGCGAGCACGGCGACCCTGTACCGCTACGCCCTCGATCGTCCGCAGACCGAGAAGGACACCGACTTCGACACCGGATTCTCGCCCGATGTCGGACGCAACTGGGAGGCCGAGCTCTTCCGCGGTGATCTGCCAGGGACACGCCGCATCGCGCTGCGCACCACGATCGTGCTCGGCGAAGGCCCTGTCGGCGACGTGCTCTTCCATCTCGCACGGTTCGGGATCGGCGGCCCGCAGCACGACGGATGGTGGTTCCCGCATCGCCGATACCGCGGAATCGGCCCGCATCCGACCGAGCATCGGCAGTCCGGCATCCGCTCTCATGGACGTCAGCGGTTCAGTTGGATCCACATCGACGACTTCGTCGGCGCGATCCGGTTCCTCCTCGACCATCCTGAGATCGACGGGCCGGTCAACATGGCGGCGCCCGGTGCGGTCGAGAACCGCGAACTCATGGCCGCGCTGCGGCGCACCGTCGGCATGCCGTTCGGTCTGCCGGCGTGGCGATTCATGCTCGAGCCGGCGATGTGGGTGCTGCGTACAGAGCCCGAGCTCATCCTGAAGAGTCGCTGGGTCGAGCCGGGTGTGCTCTCAGACGCTGGATACGAGTTCGCTCATCCAGAACTCGGGGAAGCGCTCCGCGACATCCGCGGGAGCTGATCAGCCGAAGGACGCCCGCACTGCTGGTTCGAGCGTCGGATAGGTGAACTCGAACCCGGCGTCCGTGAGCTTCTCGGGAAGCACCCACCGGCTCTTCAGGATCAGCTCGGTCTCGGTTCGGATGCCGATGGCGCCCAGCTCCAGCATCCACCGGGGCATCGGCGGGCCGATCCGCACGCCGAGAACCCGTCGAACCGTCGCCATGAATGTGGTGTTGTCCACTGGATGCGGGGCCGCCGCATTGACCGGCCCTTCCAACTCGGGATGATCCTCGATGAAGTCGATGATCCGGCCGATGTCGTCGAGATGCACCCAACTGAACCTCTGTCGACCGTGCTTCGCACCGGGCAGATGCGCGGTCCCGGCGGCTCGTCGAGCTTTCGACGCCGGCCACCACCCGTCGTGCTGGGCGCCGCCCAGACCGATTCTGGCGAGATTCCTCAGTGGCCCGAGCACGCCGCCGTCGCCGAGCACGATGGTGCTGCGCAGTGCCACTCGTCGAGTGCCACGAAGCTCCTCGGCGAAGAGTGCGTCCTCCCACGCCTTTGCGACCTCCACTGAGAACCCGGTGCCCGTCTCTCCGCCGTCCTCTGTCATGGGTCGGTCCTCAGCGTGACGGTAGATCGTCGCGGTCGAGGAGTTCGCCCATACGGGTGGCGGGTCGGCGGCAGCTCTGATCGCAGAGCTGAGCGTTGCCGTGGTGTCGAGACGCGAACGGAAGATCTCCGCCCGGTTCTCCGGGGTGTAGCGGCAGTTCACGCTCTTGCCGGCGAGCCCGATCACGAGGGCTGCACCGTCGACGGCCTGCTCGATTCCGGCCCGATCGTCCCAGCGCAGGTCGGCGCCGGAGCGCGAGACCGTGACGAGTTCTCGCCCCTCAGCGCGATACTTCTGCTGCAGGTGCTGTCCCATGAAGCCGGACGACCCGCCGATCACCACCCGCCCGGAACTCACGCGACGCCGCCCGCTCAGCGCTCGCGCAGACGCACCAGCCGCTCGTGCCCTGTCTCCTCGAGTTCCGTGATCTCGTCGCGGGACTTGAGGAAGTCGGAGAACGAGCGGTAGCCGAGGGCCTTCTCGCTGAACGACGGATCCATGCGGCGCATGTGTGTCTTCACCGCCGAGCTGTGCAGCCACTCGTCGGCGTCCGCCTTGTCGTGGCCGAGGCGCAGTGCGCGCTCGAGCAGCAGCGTCGCCTCGTCCTGCTCGGTGAGTGCCGTGGTCTCGATCTCAGGCGGCGCGGTCTCCGCCTCGGTGGGTTTGGTCGCCTTCTTGGCACGCGTCCGCGGGGCCTTGGCCTTCGCCGGTGCTTCTGCATCGGCATCCGCTTCGGTTTCCGTCTTCGGAGCCGCGGCGACCGGTTCCGGCTTGGCCGCGACCTTCTTGACCGCCGGACGCACGACGCCGGGCAGCGAGTCGTACGACTCGAACTCGTCGCATGCCGCGGCCAGCGACTTCGCGGTGGAACCGGCCACGCCGACGCCGATCACGTAGCGACCGAGGCGCTTGCAGCGCTGGGCGAGCGGCACGTAGTCGCTGTCGCCGGCGACGAGCACCACGTGGGTCAGGTCGGAGAGTCGGAACATGTCTTCCACGGCATCCACGGCGAGGCGGATGTCTGCGCCGTTCTTGGCGTACGCCGCTGCAGGGAACAGCTGCACGAGGTCCACGGCGCGTGCGACGAGCTGCGAGCGGTACTCCGCGTTGACGGGAGAAGACCAGTCGGCGTAGGCGCGGGTGAGCACCAGCGTGCCGAACGACGCCGCGTAGTCGATGATCGCGCCGACCTCGATCATCGCCGCTTTGAGCCGCTCGACGACCTCCGGGTCGTGCGGGTTCTCGGCGATGCGCTGGCGATCCTTGCCGTAGGCGTTGCGGCCGTGGACGCGGTCGTACCAGGAGATGACGATGTTGTCGAAGTCCAGATAGACGGCGACGCGGGGATCCTGGGTGTCAGCCATGGTTGCGCTCCTCACCGGGGTAGCTCACGCCGATCTGTGCGCGGATCTGGTCCAGCGTTCCCATGATGGCGACGCTCTCCGCGACGGGAAGGGGCAGCAGACCGCCCGCGACGTCACCGGCGGCCACCGCACCTTCGGCGGCGAGTGCCTGGAACTGCATGCCGCGCCCCTCGACCTCGGAGGTGTAGGTCTCGCGCACCGTGCCGTCCGGCGCGACCACGCGGAACGTCGTCGGCATGTACCAGACCCGATCGATGTCGATCCGCGCCTCGGTGCCGATGATGGATGCGGCATTCGGCCCGGCCGCCCTGGACGATGACAGGCTCGTGGAGACCGCGCCCCCCTCGTGCGTCATGATCGTCGCGACCTCGGAGTCGGCGCCGGTCTCGACCAGCCGCGCGGTGGCCTGGATGCTGGTCGGTGCGCCGAGCACGTCCCAGATGAACGAAATCGGATATATGCCGAGATCGAGCAGGGCACCACCGCCGAGCTTCAGATCGTTGAGGCGATGCGCGGGGTCGGAGCTGATGAGCTGCGTGTGATCGGCCGTGACGGCGCGGATCTCGCCGAGGGCGCCTTCCGCGAGCAGTTCACGGATACGGACCATGTGCGGCAGATAGCGCGTCCACATCGCCTCCATCGCCAACAGGCCGCGTTCGGCGGCGATGCGCTGCAGATCCTCCGCCTCGGTGCGGTTGACGGTGAACGCCTTCTCGACGAGCACGTGCTTGCCGTTCTCGAGAGCGAGCTTCGCGTGGGCGTGGTGCATCGGATGCGGCGTGGCGACGTAGATGATGTCGACGTCGGGATCCGCGACCAGCGCCTTGTACGACGGGTGGGCGTGCGGGATGTCGAACTTCGCGGCGAACTCGTCGGCGGAGGATTGCGAGCGCGAGCCGACGGCGACGAGATCACGCCCTGAGGTGCGCAGATCAGAAGCGAAGGCGGACGCGATGCCGCCGGTTGCGAGGATTCCCCAGCGAAGACCAGTCATGTTCTCAGCGTAGAGCAGTCGCGAGCGCCTCCTGCGGCACGAGCGGGAAGACCTGCTCGGCGATGCGCTCGAGCTCCTCGTCCAGCGGCGATGCCTGGATCAGCAGCAGCGTGATGCCGGCCTCGGCGTAGTCGTTGATGCGCTCGGCGACCTGCTCGGCGGTGCCGACGAGGTTCGGGCGCAGCCCCCGCGTGCCGACGGAATACTCGCGGCGGCTGACATCGAGCGACAGCTTCGAGTTCGTGACGAACTCCTCGAACGAGGCATAGCCAGGGGAATCAGGGTCCACCGTCGTGATCCGGTCGAGCTCGCGCTGCGCCTCTGCTTCGGTGTCGCGGACGATCACGTAGGCAGGCATCCCGAACTCGGCGATCGGACGGCCGTGGATCCGCTCTGAGCGGGCGTTCATGTCGGCGACGTTGCTGCGCACCTCGTCGAGCGTGCCGCCATGCATGACGTAGGCGTCCGCGAAGTCGGCGATGGCTTCGCGCCCTGCGTCGCTCTCACCACCGGCGAAGACCACGGGATGCGCCTGAGGCTTAGGCTCGACGATCGTGCCGTCGAACTCGTAGTGATCGCCCGCGTACGAGAACGGCGTCTGCTCCCACAGCCCGTTCAGAACCTCGACGAACTCCTTCGCCTGCGTGTACCGCTCGTCGTGCGCGGGGAAGTTGCCGCCGAACTGCCGGGCCTCCTCTGCCCACCACGCGGCCACGACGTTCAACGACACCCGTCCCGGCGCGATGCTGTCGAGCGTGCTGACCGTTTTGGCGAGCACCGCGGGCAGGTGGAAGCCGGGGCGTACGGCTGTCATCACGCGAAGGCGATCCGTGACGGCGAGGATCGCGGCCGACAGCGACCACGCCTCCAGGCTCGGCGCCTCGACGCCCTTGCGGTCGTTGAGATACAACTCCGGCACGAGCGTGGTGTGGAAGCCGAGCAGGTCGGCCTTCACCGAGACCTCGCGGATGTGCTCCCACGTCGCGGCCATCCGCCCCTCGTCAGTGACGTTGCGCAGGAATCCGCCGTATACGGGTGTCCAGTATCCGAGATTGATGCTCATGATGTCTCCTGGTCGGGTGCGCCGCGTGGCGCTGCGGGTGAGGGCGATGCTCAGATGTGCGCGAGCGCGCGGTCGAGGTCGGCGATGAGGTCGGCGGGATCTTCCAGACCGGCGCTCAGGCGGATGGTGTTCAGTGAGATGCCCGCGGCGGCGCGCTGGGCGGCGTTCAGGTGCGAATGCGTCATCGACGCCGGATGCGAGACGAGGCTGCGGGCATCGCCGATGTTCGCGACCAGGCGGAAGACCTCGAGGGAATCGACCACCTGAGCGACGCGGGCCTGAGCCCCGGCATCCTCGACACCCGCGAGATCGAACGAGAGCACAGACGGCGCACCCCGCGGCAGGTAGCGTTCGGCGAGCGCGTGCCAGCGGTTGCCGGCGAGTCCGGGGTGGTGGACGGCGGCCACCTTCGGATGCTGCGCCAGGTGCTCGGCGATCGTCAGCGCTGTCGCGCTCTGACGCGAAACCCTCAGGTCGAGCGTCTCGATGCCCTGGAGGATCTGCCACGCGTTGAACGGCGAGAGGGACGGCCCGAGATCGTGCACGTACTTGGACTTCACCAGAGCCGCGAACGCCTGTCCGATCCCGAAGCGCTCCCACAGCACGAGTTCGCCGAACCGCGGGTACGGTGCCGTGAACTGCGGCCACCGCTCGGGCTGCGCGCCGAAGTCGAATGACCCCTGATCGACCACGACGCCGCCGAG
Organism: Microbacterium profundi; assembly: GCF_000763375.1. NCBI lineage: Bacteria > Bacillati > Actinomycetota > Actinomycetes > Micrococcales > Microbacteriaceae > Microbacterium > Microbacterium profundi. The sequence goes on from NZ_JPSY01000002.1 coordinate 266,514, forward strand.
CGATGTGCCGTGGCCGGAGAGGAACTTGGTCGCGGAGTGCACGACGAAGTCGGCGCCGTACTCGCCGGGGCGGATCAGGTACGGCGTGCCGACCGTGTTGTCGATCACCAGCGGAACACCGGCGGCATGGGCGATATCGGCGACGAGACGGAAGTCGAGCACCTGGGCGATCGGATTGGCGACCGATTCCGCGAACAGCGCGCGCGTGCTCGGGCGGATCGCGGCGCGCCACGCTTCCGCGTCGTCCTGGTCGACGAACGTCACCGCGATGCCGAAGTCGTCGAAAGTGTCCTGGAACAGGTCGACGGTGCCGCCGTACAGCTGGTTCGCCGACACGATGTGACCGCCAGGGCCGACCAGCGCCATCAAGGTGACAGCGACGGCCGCCTGGCCCGACGCGACCGCGACCGCGGATGAGCCGCCCTCCAGTGCGGCGACGCGCTCTTCGAGCACCTGCTGGGTGGGGCTGGCGTTGCGGCTGTACAGGTTCCCTGCCCGTCGCAGCGCGAACAGGTCGGCGGCGTCGGCGAGCGAGGCGAACTCGTAGGCGGCGGTCTGATAGATCGGCGGAACCGCGCTGTTCTGCGGGACGCCGGTCGTGTAACCGCCCTGCACCTGCTGCGTCGCGAAGGCGGTCATGCGGCGGACGCCCCCACCGCTCCCTGAGCCTGCCGAAGGGGCCGCACGACAGGGGCGTGCACGTCGCCGCCGCGCAGCCGCTCGAGCCACAGCACGATGGACGCCGCGACGCTGCGATGCGACTGGTCGTTCAGTGCGTCGTGCAGGCCGTCGACGGTCTCGATCAGTTCGAGGTCGGGCACCGCGCTCAGCAGCGCGCCGGCCTCGGCGATGGGGGAGACCGCGTCCGCGGATCCGTGGAACGCGAGGATGGGCACGGCGATCGCCGCGAGGTCGGGTGCGGCCGGCGCCCGTTCGACGCTCGCGCTGGCAGTGCGCGATTCGGCCGTGCCGAGCACGCCGAGATGGACGGGGCACGCGGTGCGCTGCTCGTCGGTCGGCTCATCGGCGCCGTCGACCTCGACCGGTGTGCCGGCGACGATCGCACCGTCGGGCGTCTCTCCCTGGGAGAGCACGCGCAGAACGGCCGCCGCGCCGGTGTCGGAGCCGACCAGTACCGTCGGCAGGTCGTCGATTCCGGCGAGCCAGGTCGCCGCCGCGTCGGCATCCGCTTCGAAAACCGCCACCGTGTAGCCGTCGGCGCTGAGGCGCCTGCCGAAACGCTCGTACACGGGCGCGCGTTCGCCGCGACCGGTGACGACGGCGAGAACGCCTCTCACACGGGCTGGGGGCGTCCACAGGGCAGCGGGGGAACTCGTGGTCATGCGTCCATAGTGAGCGTTGAAAGGGTGCTGGCGACATGCATGTGTCGAACTGTTGCAGTCTGTGTCGTCCCGCATCGGTGCTGCTGGTTCGCGGCTTCGCAGCCTTCTACTTTCACATCCATGACTTCACGACACCCCTTCGCGTCACTTGCCGCTCTCAGCGTCGCAGCCCTCGCGTTCACCGGATGCGCCGCGTCTCAGGCCCCCGCCGACGACGGCAGCGGTACCACCTCGCTCACCTGGGGCTGGAACCTGCCCACCAGCTGGGACCCGGTGACCTCCACCGCCGGCTGGGATACGCACGCACTGGCGCTCGTGTACGACGGGCTCACGCAGCTCGACACCGAAGGCGAGCCTGTGCCGGGATTGGCCGAGTCGTGGGAGTACAACGCCGATGGCACAGCGATCACGTTCTACCTGCGCGAGGACGCCGCGTTCAGCGACGGCACCGCGGTCACGGCAGAGGCCGTGAAGCTCAACCTCGAGCGCGGGCGAGACCAGGAGAACTCCACCCTGGCCGGACAGCTGCGGATCATCACAGCAGTCGACGCCGTCGACGAACGCACCGTGACTGTGTATCTCGACCAGGCCGACTATCAGGTGCCGTACCTGTTCGCCGGCAAGACCGGATTCATCGTGAACCCGGCGGCTTTCGACGACGTCACCACTCTCGCGACGCAGCCAGAGGGGGCCGGCCCCTTCGCGTTGACCGAGTACGTGCCGAATGCGCGCGCGACGCTCGAGAAGAATGACGAGTACTGGAACGCCGATCACATCTTCATCGACGATCTGTCCGTCGTCCCGGTCGCAGACGACGCGACCGCGGTCGCCGGCGTGAAGACCGGGCAGTGGGATGTCGCGATCATCCCGGCTTCACAGGCGGAGGCCGCGGCATCCGCCGGTCTCGACATCGAGGAGATCAAGGCGCTCACGGTCAGGGCCCTGGATGTCAACGGCACGGTGGCACCGTTCGACGATCAGAGGGTGCTGCAGGCGATCAGCCATGCCACCGATCGTCAGGCGCTGATCGATTCGACGTACTTCGGGAGCGGCACCGCGAACTGGCAGCCGTTCCCGGACGGCTACGTGGCGCACAGTGAGGAGCTGGACGATCTTTATCCTTACGATGTCGAAACCGCGCAGGAACTGCTCGCCGAGGCAGGCTACCCGGACGGCATCGACATCACGCTCACACTCGGCGAGGACGACACGGCGCTCGCCGAACTGCTGCAGGCGCAGTGGGCCGAAGCGGGCATCCGCGTCACGCTGAACATGCAGGCCGGCGCCGCGATCTCGCAGAATTACGTGCAGCGCACTTTCCCGTTCGTGCTCGACAGCTATTCGGGTCGCCAGTCGCCGCTGCAGGCGCTCGAAGTGCTCTACGGGCCGGAAGGACTGATGAACCTCGGTCGCCAGACGCCGGCGGAGCTCACGGCGGCGATCGACAAGGCGCGCGCCACACCGACTGACGACCCCGCGTATGCCGAGACCATCCAGGACGCCGTCGAGGTCGGGGTGAAGCTGCAGCCGAACACTTTCCTGTTCAGCTGGCCGCGCATCCTCATCCATCCCGACAACATCACCGGCATCCGGCACTGGCTCGATGTGCAGCGCTGGGAAGACGTGAAGGTCGAGGGCTGATGGGCTCCGTGCTCACCACGCTCGGGACGGCGGTCACGGTCTTCGTGCTCGCAACCTTCGCCACCTTCGCGCTGGGGGCTGCGAGCGGATCCAACCCGGCAGCGGTCGCGCTGGGTGAGGTCGCCACTCAGGAGGACATCGATCGACTCAATCACGTCTTCGGGCTCGACCGTCCGTTCCTGGTGCGCTACCTCGACTGGATCTCCGGCGCGGTGACCGGCGACCTGGGGGCGAGCTGGTTCACGACCATCCCCGTGGCGGACAGCATCGCGCAGGCGTTCCCGGTGAGCCTGTCGATCGCCAGTGGAGCGATCCTGCTCGCGCTGGTGTTCGGATTCGCGGGAGGCCTCCTCGCCGCCACGAACCGCGGCGGTATCGTCGACCGCGCCGTGACCCTGCTGACCACCGTGTCGGCGACCGTCCCCGCATTCGTCGCGGCGATCGCGCTCATCCTGCTGTTCGCCTACGCGATCCCGATCTTCCCCGTCGCGGGATACGTGCCGCCGGAGCGGGATCTGGGCGGCTGGCTGCTGTGCCTCGTGCTGCCGGCTCTCGCATTGAGCCTGGATGCCGGCGCCGACATCGCCAGGCAGCTGCGCACATCGCTGGTCGGCACGCTGCAGGAGAACTTCATCATCGGCGCCCGCGTGCACGGTCTCGGCCCGGGCCGGATCGTGCTCAGGCACGCGCTGCCCATCGCGTCGACCCCCGCGTTGTCGGTGCTGGGCGTGCACGCTCCCCGGCTCGTCGGGGGAGCAGTGATCACCGAGGTGATCTTCGGAATGCCAGGACTCGGGCAGCTTGCCAACCGCGCAGCGCTGCAGGGCGACGTCCCCGTCGTGCAGGGCGTGCTGCTCATCACGATCGCGATGGTCATCGTCATCGGCGTGATCATCAACCTCGTCATCGCCCGCGCCGGCGGCACCGATCGGAGCGCTGCATGAACGCCCTTGCACGCCTGTGGGCAGCCGGATGGACCGTGCGCATCGCGATCCTCGTCATCATCGCCGTGTCCGTGATCGCGGTCGCCGGCCCCGCGCTGGCGCCGTACGATCCACTCGGGCAGGACACCGCGAACGCCCTGCAGGATTCGTCGCTCGCGCACGTGCTCGGTACTGACTATCTCGGCCGCGACGTGCTCTCGAGGCTCCTCGCAGCGGCGCCGGCCTCGCTGCTGAGCGCTCTCGGAGCGGCTCTCATCGGACTCGTGGTCGGAGCAGTGCCCGGCGCTCTCAGCGCCTTCGCACCCAGGGCCGGCGAATGGCTCTCGCTGCGCGTCGTGGACGCCCTGCTGTCGCTGCCGTTCATCCTGTTCGCGATCGTGTTCGCAGCGCTGCTCGGCAACGGCCTCGTCCAGGCGACGCTGGCGATCGGCATCCTGATCGCACCGAGCTTCTTCCGCATCGCGCGTGCGGCGACGCTGCGGGTACGCGACTCGCAGTACGTCGAGGCGGCCATGTTCCTCGGCGCATCGGCGTGGTGGGTGCTGCGTCGGCACGTGTGGCGTCAGGTCGCACCGAATCTCATTGTCGCTTCGGTCTCCGCGCTGGGCGGAGCGCTGCTCGCAGTCGCCTCGCTCACCTTTCTCGGCATCGGCGTGCAGCCGCCGGCGCCGACCTGGGGCGGGATGCTCTCGAGCGATCTCGGCTATCTCGGCCAGCGGCCGTTCGGTCCGGTGGCGCCTGCGCTCGCCATCATCATCACAGTCGGCGCGCTGAACCTGCTCGCGGACGCGGCCCGCGATGTGCTCGGAGCGGATGCCGTGACCGCACGCCCCGCACGCAAGGAGGTCGCCCATGTCTGAAGATCGACGCCGGGCCGCCGTCGCGCCGTTGCGTCTGACGGACGTTGTTGCATCTGACGGAGCATTTCCGGCAGAACCTCCGTCACATGCAACAACCTCCGCCGGGCGTAACACGCATGGGTCGGATTCCCGCCTGCTCCCGCCGTCCTTCGACGAGAGCTCTCTGGTCAGACGTGCGGTGGCTTCGGCCGACAACCTGGTGATCTCGGCATCCGATGGCACTGAGCTCGTGCACGGCGTGTCGGTCTCGGTGAGACCGGGGGAGGCTGTCGGCATCGTCGGCGAGTCCGGCAGCGGCAAGACGCTCACCTGCCGCGCTCTTCTCGGCATCCTTCCGGCGGGTCTCGCCGTGACCGGAGGTACGGTCGCGATCGACGGTCAGGATCTCACGCATGCGTCGGAGAAGCAGTGGCGACGGCTGCGCGGCACACACGTGGCCGCCGTGTTCCAGGACCCTGCGTCGTTCCTCCATCCGGCGATCCCGGTCGGCGCCCAGCTCGAGGAGACGCTGCGCATCACCGCAGGGGTTCCGAGGAGGCAGACGCGCGAACGCGCTCGTGAACTGCTCGACGATCTCGGCATCCGCCGCGTCGACCTCGTGCTGCGCCAGCGCGTCGCCGAGCTCAGCGGAGGGATGCTGCAGCGCGTACTCATCGCGATGGCGCTCGCGGCGGACCCTGCTGTGCTCATCGCCGATGAGGCGACGACCGCGTTGGATGTCACCGTGCAGGCCGAACTGCTCGAACTGCTGAAGCGGCTGCGGGTCGAACGCGACCTCGCGCTCATCCTGGTCTCGCACGACCTCGCCGTCGTCTCGCAGGTCTGCGAACGGGTTCAGGTGTTCCGTGACGGCCGGGTCGTCGAAGCAGGAGCGACGTCGCGCGTGCTGCGCGCGCCGGGGCACCCTTACACGCGCGAGCTGCTGTCGGCGCATGCCGCATACGGACTGGAGAGGTATCTCGGATGAGCGGCGATGAACCGGTGCTCGAACTGCACGGCGTCTCGGTCGATTACGGCCGGGTGCGCGTGCTCGAAGACGTGTCGCTGACGGTCCGGCCAGGTGAGGTCGTCGGCGTCGTCGGTGAATCCGGCTCCGGCAAGACGACGCTCGCGCGCACGATCCTTCGAGCTGTGGCGCCTGCCGCAGGGCGCGTGAGTGTGGCAGGGCGAGATGTCACACGCCTGCGCGGTGCGGCGCTGCGAGCCTGGCGTCGCTTGGGCGAGGCGCAGTACGTCTTCCAGGATCCACTGCGTTCGTTGGATCCGGCCGTCACCGTCGCCGATTCCATCGTGGAGGGGTTGCGGATCGCCAGGGTGCCCGCAGCGGATGCCGCGCGCCGCCGCGCCGCGGCACTCGACGCCGTCGGGCTCGACGAGGAGCTCATATCCCGGCTGCCTTCCGGTCTCTCCGGTGGCCAGCGCCAGCGCGCCGCGATCGCCAGGGCTCTCGTGGTGGAGCCTCGTCTGCTCGTGCTCGACGAACCGGTCAGTGCGCTCGACGCCGCAAGCCGCGACCGCGTCGTGCAGGCGCTCATCGCGCTACGCGACCAGCGCGGGAGCGAACTGGCGATGCTCGTGATCTCGCATGACATCGGCTCGCTCGCGGCGATGAGCGATCGGCTCGTGGTGCTTAACCGCGGTCGCATCGTCGAGGATGGCCCGACCAGACGCGTGGTCGCCCATCCGGAGCATCCGTACACCAAGCGCCTCATCGAATCCGTCCCTCTCATCCACACGCCATCCGCCAACCGTCCCTGAACACTGGAGCTGCTGACATGCCCATCGAAATTCTCGGAATGATCGCCACGACCGCAGGGTCGGAGTCCAAGGCGCTCTCGGGACCCGTCGTCGATCCTGCCTATGTGCGCGAATTCTCGCGGGCCCACGAGGAGGCCGGGTTCGATCGTGTGCTCATCGGATACAGTGCGAGCTCGCCAGACGGCTTCGCCGTGGCATCGGCGGCGCTGCATTCCACAGAGCGGTTGAAGGTGCTGATCGCGCACCGCCCCGGCTTCGTGCCGCCGACCGTCGTCGCCCGCAAGCTCGCGACGCTCGACCATCTCACGGGTGGTGGGCGGGTGGCGATCCACCACATCACCGGTGGCAGCGAAGCGGATCAGCGCCGCGATGGGGACTACAGCGAGAAACAGGACCGGTACCGCCGCACCGGGGAGTTCATCGACGTGCTGCGCAAGACCCTGACCGAAGACGAGCCCTTCGACCACGACGGCGAGTTCTATCGTTTCGAGGGCGCGTACTCGGCGGCGAAGCCGGCGACGGATGCCGGGATACCGATCTTCTTCGGAGGACTCTCCGGCGGCGCGGTCGAGGTCGGCGCGAAGAACGCCGACGTGTACATGCTGTTCGGCGAGCCGCTCGCCGAGGTGGCAGAGCACATCCGCACGATCCGCGCCGCCGCAGCGAAAGAGGGTCGGACGATCGAGTTCAGTTTGTCGACGCGCCCGATCATCGCGGACACCGAGGACGAGGCATGGGCGAAGGCTGAGCGGATCTACACCGAGACCGAAGAGTTGATCGCGTCGCAGAACAACGGGAACACGCTGTCATTCGCCCGGTCGCGTGGGCAGGAGCGCAATGCCGTGTCGGCGGATCGTCTGCAGCAGATCGCGCAACGCGGCGACGTGCACGACGAGCGGCTGTGGACCGGCATCACGAGGCTCACCGGCCCGTCCGGCAACTCGACAGCGCCCGTCGGGACGCCAGAGCAGGTCGCCGAAGCGCTGCTGAAGTACTACGACCTGGGTGTCACGCGATTCCTGATCCGCGGCTTCGACCCTCTGGGCGACGTGCGCGACTGGGGCAAGGAACTGGTGCCGGCGCTCCGCGAGGGTGCACGCCTGCGCGACGAAGACCGTGCACGGCAGGTCGCCTGACGCGTTCGACGACTCACGCGGCTCTGGCCAGGAGCCGCTCCACGCGCGGCTTCACCTCGGTGGCCAGCAGCGTGATCGACTCGAGCAGATGCTCCTGGGGGAGTCCACCGAGGTCCATCTGCAGGAAGTGGCGCATGTGCCCCATGAATCCGTGCAGGTGGACGATGCGCTCGGCGACGTCGTCAGGGTCGCCGACGTAGTAGGCGCCCGGCGCGTGGGCCTGAGCGTAATAGTCGTCGTCGCTCGGCGTCGCCCAGCCGCGTGCCACGGCCATCGACTCATTCAGCTTCCGCCAGCCCGGGTAGAACCGCTCGAGCGCTTCGGTCTTGGTCGGCGCGATCAGGCCGAGGGCGGCGACGGACACCTTGATATCGGTGCCGGTGTGCCCTGCTTTGGCGGCGCTCGCACGGTAGAGTTCGGCGAGGGGAGCGAAGCGGTGCGGCGCGCCGCCGATGATCCCGTAACTGATCGGCAGGCCGAGACGACCCGCGCGCGCCGAGGACGGCGCGCTGCCGCCGGTGCCGAGCCAGATCGGCAGAGACCCGTGTGTCGGCCTCGGCACGACGACAAGGTCTTCGATATCGGGACGCACGGTGCCCTGCCACGTGACCCGATCAGAGGCGTTGATCCGCATCAGCAGATCGAGTTTCTCCTCGTACAGGCGGTCGTAGTCGCGCAGGTCGTAGCCGAACAGTGGGAACGATTCGACGGACGAGCCGCGGCCAGCGGTGATCTCCACCCGGCCGCCGGAGATCGCATCGGCGGTGGCGAACTGCTGGAAGACCCTGACTGGATCGTCGGTGCTGATCACACTGACGCCGGAGCCGAGGCGAATCTGCGACGTCGCGCCCGCGGCGGCGGCGATCATCGCGCCCGGAGAAGACGCCGGCATCTCGGCGGTGTGATGCTCGCCGACCGCGAAGTAGTCGAGTCCCGCTCGGTCGGCGATGACGATCGCCTCGAAGAGGTTCGCGATCGCCTCGGACGTCGAGCGAAGCGTGCCGTCGACGTTGCGCTGTGTGTCTCCGAAGCTGTAGGCGCCGAGTTGCATGGTGATCTCCTCTGTGATGATGGTCGGGGGTTCAGGCTGCGAGTTCGCGGGACGTGAGAGCGGCCTCGAGCTCATCGCGAGTCAGGATGCTGTTGAAGATGCGGGTGCCCGGACCGAAGTTGCGGCCGGTGTGCAGCGGACCGGAGTAGACGGGGTCGAAGCCGAGGCGATCGATCATGGCCATCACCACCCGCGCGGCGGCGTCGTCGTCGCCGGCCACGGCCAGAGCCCGGCGATCGGGCGCGCCGGTTTCCGCCCCGTGCTCTTCGAGCTCGTGGTACCCGATGTGATTGAGTGACTTCACGAGCCGGGCGCCGGCGAAGTGCCGCGCGACCACCTCGCTCGTCTTCACGGCGTCGTGATCGGACTCGTCGCTCTCGCCGTCTACGGGTGCCCACCAGTTCATCGCGTCGACGACCACTTTCCCCGCCAAGGGTGCAGGGTCGATCGAGCGGTGTTTGTGCAACGGCACTGCAACGATGACGATGTCTGCGTCGTGGACGGCATCGGAGGTCGTCATCGGTACTGCACCCGGGATGACGATCTCGGTCAGCAGGGATATGTCATCGGCGGCGCCGGAGCCGGCGACGTGCACGTCGAAGCCCGCTCGCAGGGCTGTCCGTGCGACCGCCGATCCGACTCTGCCGACACCCAGGATTGCAATCGTCGTCACCGTGGCTCCTCATCTGTCTGCTCAAGACCTGTCACTCCAGTCTCGGGGATCGGTGCCTCTCATCCGAGTCGGTGATAAGCTGCTTACTATAAGTAAGTCAGGAGACGCACATGGACCCGCAGCACATCGATGACGAGCTGTGCCGGCTGTTCCGCCGGTCAGCGGAACTCGCCGGTAAGAAGTGGAACGCTGCGATCCTTCTGGCGTTGGCCCGGGGTGCGGAGCGGTTCTCGGCCATCCTCGGTTCGGTCGAGGGGCTCTCGGATCGCCTTCTGGCCGCCCGTCTGCGCGAGCTCGAGTCGCACGGGCTGGTGGCCCGTGAGGTCGTTCCCAGCGTTCCCGTGCAGATCCTCTACCGGCTGACGCCGGCAGGGAGTGAACTGATCGGGATACTTCACCCCTTGGTGCAGTGGTCGCAGCGCTGGGAGCAGGAGCCGGCGGAACGGCAGATCACGGCACCAGTGTGATCTTGCCGCGTGCCTGATGAGCTTCGATGAGTCGATGGGCTTCGGCCGCTTCGCTAAGGGGCAGCTCAGCGCCGAGCTCCACCTGGAAGTCGCCGCTCGCGATGAGGTCGATCGCGACACGCACACCCTCTTCGCGCCAGGCGAGCTCCTGCTTCGTGAGAGGAATGGGTGAGCCGCCGCTGAAGGCGCGGATGCCGAGGCTCTCGGCATCCGGTCCGCGCACGATGGTCGCGATGCGGTCGTGGTCGGCGACCAGCTCCTTCGACACCTCGATCGCCTCGTCGGTGCCGATGCAGTCCAGCACCACGGTCACGCCGTTCGGCGCCGCAGTGCGGACACGATCGACCAGGCCATCGCCGTAGGCGACGGGGATCGCGCCGAGCTCGCGCAACTGCTCGTGACGCTCTGGACTGCCGGTGGCGATGACGCTCGCACCCCACGCGACGGCGAACTGGATCGCGGCCTGTCCGACCGCTCCGGATCCGGCATGGATCAGCAGGGTGTCGCCGTCGCCGACCTGCAGTGAGCGCAGGCACTGGTACGCGGTTCCGACCGGAATGCTGAGGGCCGCGCCTTCGGCAGCGGTGACGGCATCCGGCAATGTATGGAGATTCTCGACCTGCACGACGAGAAGCGTCGCGTAGCTGCCGTCGGCGCCACCGAATGCGACGCGGTCCCCGACCGCGAACTCCGTCACATCATCGCCGACGGAGTCGATGACGCCGGCGCCATCGAAGCCGACCCGGCGAGGCTCGGTGATCGGCGGCATGGGGCGCTTGCCGCTGCGCCGTTTCGCATCGAGCGGATTGACGCCGGCGGCCTCGACCCGCACGACGACCTGGCCGGGGCCGGCAACGGGGTCGGGGATATCCACGAGCTGGAGGACGTCAGGGGAGCCGAGTTCTGTGTAGACGATCGCGCGAGCCATGCCGCCAGGCTACCTCTCCATCGGCGGGGACTGCGCTCAGCGCGCGCTCAGCAGCTTCTGGATGCGCTGCGGCGAGACGGGTTGCGCGGTGCCGAGGCGCTGTGCGAACACGCTGATCCGATATTCCTCCAGCAGCCAGCGCGCCTCCACCAGGGAAGGAGCGGCATCTGCCTGGAGAGGGATCGTGCCCCCGGCATCCTCGAATGCCTTCGCGACCCGCTCGTACTCGGTCATCCGGGTGCGATCCTTGCCCGGTTCGTTCGACAGCGTCTTCAGTCGATCGAGCATGCCATCGAGATACCGGGGGATGTGCGTGAGGCGCTCGGCACCGGTCGCCGAGATGAACCCGGGATGCAGCAGCGCGCTCAACTGCGACCGGATGTCGTTCAGCGGACCGAGCAGGGCGAGCGAGTTCTCCGACTTGATGCCGCGCTCGACTTCACGGGACTTCGTGAGAATGCGTGCGACGAGTGAGACGGCGGCGAACAACTGGTCCACGAGCGTCGCGTTCACGGCGTCCCGCGCGGCGGTGAACTGCGCTTCGGTGCGGATCGGCTCGGCGGGCAGTGCGGCGCGCACAACGGCGGCCCTGGCATCTTCGATCAGGGTGGCGGCTGATGAGTACGGTGACGCGGCGAGTGCCAGCTTCTCCTGCGAGGTGAGGTGCTCCTGCACGTACGACGCAGGGGAGGGCACATTCAGCAGCATCAGGCGCAGCACGCCGTTGCGCGTGGCTGCGGTTGCGGCATCCGCCGTCGCCTCGACGCGCACCGAGACCGTCTTGCCCTGATCGACGATCGCCGGGTAACCGCGCACGACGCCGCCCGCGACCTTGGTGTCGAGCACCTCGGCGAGTTCGCCGAACGTCCAGCTCGTCAGGCCGTCCTGTTCCGCGAACCCTGATCCCTGAGCCTGTCGAAGGGCGGATGCTGCCGCCACGGCCTGAGCATCCGGTCGCCCTCTGCTTCTCTCGGGCCTGGCGATCGAGCGCGCGACGCTGGAGCGAGCGCGATCCGAGAGCGAAGTCTGCAATTCGCCGAGATCGCGAGCAGATCCGGCGACCCGGCCGCGCTCGTCGACCGCCCGGAAGTTCATGCGCAGGTGCCCTGGCACGCGCTCGTCGTCGAAGTCGGCGGCAGACACCGGCTGATTCGCCAGCGGCTGGATCATCCGCGCCAGTGCCTCCTTCAGCGATCGCGGTGGTCGTCCGCCATGGTTCTCCGGCCCCTCTTCGGCGAGAGTCGCCCCGAACTTGTCTGCCCAGTCGGCGGCAGGCACGACGTGCCTGCGGATCGCTTTCGGCAGCGCGCGCAGCAGGGCGGTGACGAGGTCTGCGCGCAGCCCGGGCACCTGCCAGTCGAAGCCTCGATTCTCGACCTGTGCCAGCAGCGCGAGGGGTACGACGACGCTGACGCCGTCATCCGGAGCGCCCGGCTCGAAGCGGTAGGCGAGTCCGAGCACCTGGTCGCCCTGCGTCCACCGGGTGGGGAAGTCGTTCTGTTCTGCGCGGCCCTTCGACAGGCTCAGGGACCGGTCGTCAAGCATGTCGCTCTCGCGCATGACGAGCAGCTTCGGCGTCTGCTGCAGCGTCTCACGCCACCACTTCTCGAACGAGCGCACGTCGAAGACCGCGGCGGGGATCCGCTCGTCGTAGAAGCGGAACACCTCTTCGTCGCCGGCGAGGATGTCGCGTCTGCGCTCCCGTTCCTCGAGCTTCTCCAGGCGCTTGCGCAGTTCGCCGTTGCTGCGCCAGAACGCGCTGACCCGCTTGTCTAGCTGTGTAGGATCCCATTCGCCCTCGACCAGCGCGTGCCGCACGAACAGCTCGCGGGAGGCAGCGCGGTCGATGCGGGCGAACTGGATGCGCCGCCGCTGGATGATCTCGACGCCGAACAGAGTGACCTTCTCGAAGGCGACGGCGGCACCGGCATCCTTCGACCAGTGCGGTTCGGAGACCTGCCTCTTGGCGAGGTCGCCGGCGAGCGACTCGGCCCACGTGGGATCGATCGCGGCGACGGTGCGCGCGAAGGTGCGAGAGGTCTCGACGATCTCGGCGGCGATGACGGCCTGCGGGCTCTGTTTGCGAAGGCCCGACCCGGGGAAGATCGAGAAGCGGATGCCGCGCGCACCCCGATACTCGGCGATCCGGCGCTTCGGGTCCTTCTGACTCTTCGATTGGCCTTTGGGCGGCGTCTTGGTATTGCGCTCGTCGAGGATGCCGATCTGGGATAGGAGCCCTGCGAGCAGGGCGCGGTGGATGGCGTCGCCGTTGGCGTGGCCGTCCTGTGGCGCAAGGGACGCTTCGACTCGTCGCTGCGCTCCTCGCTCAACCCGTTTCGTCTCGCCTTCGGCTCGCTCAACGACCCGCGTAGAAACCTCGTGCGGGTCGTTGAGCGAAGCAGCCGAAGGCCGCGAAGGAACGTGCGGGTCGTTGAGCGAAGCAGCCGAAGGCCGCGAAGACGAAACGGGTTGAGCGACCGAAGGGAGTCGAAGCCGATCCCCACGAGCATCCTTGGGAGCCTTCACGAGCGAGCGCAGCTGGCGGTGCACGTCGAACCACTCCCGCACGCGCACGTAGTTCAGGTGCTCGGAGCGGCACAGACGCCGGAACGCGCTCGAGCCGAGCTCGCGCTGCTGCTCGCGCAGGTGGTTCCACAGGTTCAGCGTCGCCAGGAAGTCGCTCGTCGGATCGGTGAAACGCGCGTGCATCCGGTCGGCGGCGTCACGGACGGCCTGCGGAGCCTCCTGTGACGGGCGCTCGCGGACATCCTGGATGGTGAGACCGGCGACGATGGCGAGCACGTCTTCCACGACGCTGGTCCCTGAGCCTGTCGAAGGGTTCTGCGCCTCGAGCAGCATGCGAGCGAAGCGCGGGTCGATCGGCATCCGGGCGATGTCGCGGCCGATGCGGGTGAGGCGCGGGGTGTCGCGACTCAGATCGACCGCCCCCAACTCGGTGAGCAGATCGAACGCCGCCTTGATGCCGCGCGAATCAGGTGGTGTGAGGAACGGGAACGCGGCGATGTCACCGAACCCGAGTGAGAGCATCTGCAGCACAACAGAGGCGAGAGACGTGCGCAGCACCTCGGGTTCGGTGAACTCCGCACGCTTCTCGAAGTCGTCTTCGCCGTAGAGGCGGATGGCGATGCCGTCGCTCGTGCGGCCTGCTCGACCCGCGCGTTGGTTGGCCGACGCTTGCGAGATGGGTTCGATCGGCAGTCGCTGCACCTTCGAGCGGTTGCTGTACCGCGAGACGCGCGCGGTGCCGGTGTCGATGACGTACTTGATGCCGGGGACGGTGAGGCTCGTCTCCGCGACGTTCGTGGCGAGGACGACGCGGCGTCTGACGCCGGCGACGCGGCTCGGCTCGAACACGCGGTGCTGCTCGGCGGCGGACAGCCTTCCGTACAACGGAAGCACCTCGACGGGAGCCTTGCTCGACGTATATGCCGCTCGCACGGCATCCGCGGCATCCCTGATCTCGGCCTCGCCGGGGAGGAACACGAGCACATCGCCTGGTGCCTCGCGGTCGAGTTCGCGCAGCGCGGTGACGATCGCCGAGACCTCGTCCTCGGTCTCGTCCTCGGACGGCGCGCGGTACCGGATCTCCACGGGGTAGGTGCGGCCCGAGACCTCGATGACCGGTGCCGGTGTGCCGTCCGGTGCGGCGAAGTGCTTCGCGAAGCTCTCCGGATCGATCGTCGCCGAGGTGATGATGACCTTGAGATCCGGGCGCTCGGGAAGGATGCGAGTGAGATACCCGAGCAGGAAGTCGACGTTGAGCGAGCGCTCGTGCGCCTCGTCGATGATGATCGTGTCGTAGCGGCGCAGGAGCCGGTCGCGGTGGATCTCGTTGAGCAGGATGCCGTCGGTCATCAGCGCGACCTTCGTCGCATCCGACACTTTGTCGGTGAAGCGCACCTTGTATCCGACGGCTCCGCCGAGTTCGACGTGCAGCTCCTCGGCGATGCGCTCGGCGATCGTGCGAGCGGCGAGTCGGCGCGGCTGGGTGTGCGCGATGTTCGTGCGACCGAGTTCGAGACAGATCTTCGGCAGCTGCGTGGTCTTGCCCGATCCGGTCGCACCGGCGACGACGACGACCTGATTGTCGCGGATGGCATCGGCGATCTCATCCCTCGCGGCGCTGACGGGCAGTTCCGGGGGATAGGTGATCACGAGATCGGCTGAAGACATAGCGTTCCATCGTATGACGACGAGGCGGCGCGAGGCGACCTGTCATCACAGGTCGTAGGGTGGTTGCATGACGATCCCCACTGTGACTCTCAACGACGGACACTCCATCCCGCAGCTCGGCTACGGCGTCTTCAAGGTGCCGCCGGCAGACACCGAGCGCACGGTCAGCGAGGCGCTCGAGATCGGCTACCGCCACATCGACACCGCGGCCATCTACGGCAACGAGGAAGGGGTGGGCGCGGCGATCGCGAAGAGCGGCATCGCCCGCGACGAGCTGTTCATCACGACCAAGCTCTGGAACGACCGGCATGACGGCGACGAGCCGAACGCCGCGATCGCAGAGAGCCTCGAGAAGCTGGGCCTCGAACAGGTCGACCTGTACCTCGTGCACTGGCCGACGCCAGGCAAGGATAACTACGTCCACGCATTCGCAAAGCTCATCGAGCTGCGCAATGCAGGACTCACCCGTAGCATCGGCGTCTCGAACTTCCTCGCCGAGCACCTCGAGCGCGTCGTGAACGAGACCGGCGTCACACCAGCCGTCGACCAGATCGAGCTGCACCCGGCGTACCAGCAGCGCGAGACCGTCGCGTGGGCTGCCGACCACGGCATCCGCATCGAATCGTGGGGTCCGCTCGGACAGGGAAAGTACGACCTCTTCGGCACACCCGCGGTCGCCGACGCGGCGGCAGCGCACGGCAAGACGCCGGCGCAGGTCGTGCTGGGCTGGCACCTGCAGAAGGGGAACATCGTGTTCCCGAAGTCGGTGCGCACCGAGCGCCTGCGCGAGAACCTCGACGTGTTCGACTTCACCCTGACCGATGCCGAGATCGCTGCGATCGACGGTCTCGACCCGCTCGACGGCTCGGGTCGCGTGGGCACGCACCCGAACGAATTCGACTGAGCGACTGACGCTTACATGACGCCCCGTGTCGCTCCATGCGCCACGGGGCGTCGTCATGGGTACGTTCTATGGCATGACCGCTCCTTATCGCATCGTCGCCGTCTCCGGCTCGCTCCACGAGCCCAGCAAGACGACCGCGCTTCTGCGAGCCATCGCCGCAGCCGTCGCCGAGCGCGCCGAGGTCGAGGTGCAGCTGATCGAGCTCACCGCGATCGGTCCGGCGCTCGCAGGGGCGTTGCGGCGCGATCACCTGCCCGCAAGCGTCGAGGAGAAGTTGGTCGCGATCGAGCAGGCCGACCTGCTTATCGTCGGCAGCCCCGTCTACCGTGCCTCGTTCACCGGACTGTTCAAGCATCTGTTCGACTTCGTCGGCCAGTACGCGCTGGTCGGCAAACCGGTGCTTCTCGCGGCGACCGGCGGGGGAGAGCGCCACGCGCTCATCATCGAGCATCAGCTGCGACCACTGTTCGCGTTCTTCCAGGCGCTCACGCTGCCGCTCGGCGTCTACGCCAGTGACACCGACTTCGACGGGTACGTCGTCGGCTCCGAGATCCTGCAGGCGCGCATCTCACTCGCGGCGGAGCGTGCGCTGCCGCTGGTCGGATACGCTGCCTCCCGGTCGGTGGAGGCGCTGGTCTGAGCCGCTCGGCGTAGCGTGGGGCGCATGACGAATCGTCTCGCGGGAACGCTCAGCCCCTATCTGCGATCGCACGCCGACAACCCGGTCGACTGGTTCCCCTGGGGTGAGGAGGCGTTCGCCGAAGCGCAACGGCGGGATGTACCGCTGCTGATCTCGATCGGCTACTCGACGTGCCATTGGTGTCATGTCATGGCGCGCGAGTCCTTCTCGAATCCTGAGACTGCCGCGCTCATCAACGACGGCTTCGTCGCGGTCAAGGTCGATCGGGAGGAGCATCCGGATGTCGACGGCGCGTACATGGCCGCGGCGTCGGCGTTCACGCAGAATCTCGGCTGGCCGCTGACCGTGTTCACGACGCCGCAGGGGCGCACGTTCTACGCCGGCACGTATTGGCCGCCTTCCGCGAGTGGCGGCATGCCTGGATTCAGAGATGTGCTCGCCGCGGTGAGAGAGGCCTGGACGCTGCGCCGCGAGCAGGCGATCGAATCGGCGGATGCTGTGGCCGATGCGCTGGCGAGCGCGGCGGAGACCACGCCGTCTCCGCTGCCGTCGTCCGCGGGCGTGGCTGCTGCTGCTGCCGCGATCGCCGCCCGCGAGGACGGGACGTTCGGCGGATTCGGTGGGGCGCCGAAGTTCCCCGTGGCGACGACGCTGCGGTTCCTGCAGAGCCCGCTCGTGCATCGTGAGGCGGCAGATGCGGCGGCCGCCGCGACGCGCGCGCTCGCCGCCATGACGGCATCCGCTCTGCACGATTCCGACGGAGGCTTCTTCCGGTACGCGACGCAGCGCGATTGGACCGTGCCCCACTACGAGCGGATGCTGACGGACAACGCGCAGCTGCTCGATGTGGCGGTCGCTGAAGGCGACTTCGTGACGGCCGAGGGCGTCGTCGCATTCCTGCTCGGGGTCTTGCGGCGTGAGGGCGGCGCCTTCGGCGCAGCTCAGGACTCGGAATCGTGGATCGACGGGCAGCGCAGCGAAGGTGGCTACTACCTCGCCCCGGACCGCTCGAGTATGGAAGCGCCGGCGGTCGATGGCAAGGTCATCACGGGATGGAACGGTCTCGCGATCGGAGCTCTCGCGCGGACGGGTGCGGCGCTCGGAAAGCCGGAATTGATGGATGCTGCGGCCGCAGCGGCGTCTTTCGTACTGTCGACCAACCGCTCGCCGGAAGAGCGGCTCGTCAGGGCGTCCCTGGATGGGAGGGCGTCGACGGCGGTCGCGACGCTTGCGGATCTGGGGCTTCTCGCGGAAGGGCTCTTCAGCCTGGCAGTGGCCACGGGCGACGTGTCGTGGGCTGTGGCAGGTCGTGATCTTCTCGATGAGGCTCTCGACGAGGGCGCCGCGGCGGACCCAGTGCTGGCCGCTCAGGGAGTGGCATCCGCTCCAGACCAGACCGATGGCGACCTGCCTTCCGGCGTCTCGGCAGTCGCAGCGGCGGCGCTCGCGGCCTGGCGGCTGGGCGCAGGGTCGCGGTACCGGGAGGCGGCTGAGGAGCAGGTGCAGACGCATGCGGCATCCGCTCTGCAGCACCCGTTCGGGCATGGCTCGCTGCTGGCGGTGGCCGCGGGCCTCATCGAGCCGCCACGTCAGGTGGTCGTCGTCACCGATGATCGTTCAGGGCCCCTCGCCGTCGCTTCGCGCGGGGTGGATGCGGACGTGATCGCCGTCGTGACGCCCGCGCAGGCGCGCGCGTTCGCGGATGCCGGTTTCGAGCTGTTCGAGGGCAAGGATGCGGCGTCCGGTCTCGCATACGACTGCCGGGCGTTCGTGTGCCGGCTACCGATCGATGACCCAGCGGAGCTCGTCGGGGAGCGGTGATCCAGATTGTACTTACTCTCTGGCACAACTTGTGATAGACATGTGACACAACGAATGAAGCGGGGACAACGTGTCGCAGAATATCTTCTCCCACGGTTTGATCGGACTGGTGGGCGCCGCTTTCAGTTTGCCTGCGGTGTCGCTGCTGCTCGCCTTGATCATCACGATAGGGCTCATCACTTTCACGCGACCGCAGAACACTGATCAACGTCTGTCCAGGCTCTCCGCTGCCGCGGCGACGGCGGTCGATGCGCGGTATGCGCGAGAGCGTCGTGCGCTCGGTGTGTGTGCGCTTGTCGTGATAGTCATCTTCATGACCGAGAACGTCGTCCGTGGTTACTTTCTGAATACGGCAGATGTCGTCTCCTGGTGGCGATTCGCACTCCCGATCTTCGTCTCGTTGGTAGGACTGGGCGTGCTGCTCGCGATGATCAGATTCCGGGGAACGGGGCGTCCGGGACGGCCCGCCGGTCTCGGCGTCCGGCGCACCTGGGCGAGCTTCGGGCCGCGCACTGGTGTGGTGGGAGCGGCGGTGGCTGTGGTCGCCCTGTTGGTGACGACGACGGCGGCGGGAATCGCGTCATCACCTGATGATCAGGGGCGATACATCTACCTTGAGATCTCGATACCTAACGAGTCGATCGACCCAGTTCGTCAATGGTTCTACGGGTGGGCTTACGGGGTGCCTGTCCTTGTGTGCCTCCTCGGTCTGTCAGTCGTGACGGTGACAACTCTCCACCGCAATGCGGTGCGGCCGTTCCTGAGTATGGAGACTGCGGGTGCCGAGCAGGCTACTCGGTCAGGAATCGCCACTGGGGCGGTTCGAATCGCGACTGGCGGTGCGCTGCTCTCGCTTGCTGGTGCGTGGCGCTTCATCGCCAGTTCGGGCTCGGCTTCTGAGTTGACGATCCAGGGCGACACACCGCAACGGGGCACTTACGAGATGGCATGGCGATTCGCGGAGTTCGCCGCAATCGCTGGTTGGCTCGCGCCTGTCGTCGAGATCGCGGGGTTCGTGCTGCTGCTTCTCGTCATCCGTCAGCTTCGCGGGGGGACAGCAGGCAAGCAATCCGCCACGCACGCCGTGCGAGCCGCGCAGTCAACGGCTGTGCGATGACTACCCGGCAGGTGCTGTCGTCAGCCGACGAGACCAGTCCTGCTCTCGATATCTATCGGCAGTTTCGTGGGCTCATCGCCTCCGGTCAGCTCGGCGCCGGTGAGCGGCTCCCGACGGTCAGGCAAACGGCTAGCGATCTCGGCGTCGCCGCCGGAACCGCGGCGAAAGCATACAAACTCCTCGAGCAAGACGGGTTGGTCGTGACCCGCACCGCCGCCGGTACGCGAGTTGCCGACTCGGCCGCGGTGCTCTCTGGTGCAGTCATACGTCACATTCGAGACCTCGTGGCTGCGGCCGACGCGGATGGAGCGAATCCTGAGGATGTTGTCGACGTGTTGCGGCTCGTCTGGCAAGCATCCTCGGACCCCGAAACGTAGCTCAAAGACGCCGATGAAACATCATATGCAAGCGACTGTTTCGTTGTTTGGCCGGCTTCTGAAACTGCAGCGTGTGCAGGTGTGTGCAGCGCGAAGAATATTCTTCGGAATAGTTCTCTGATCAGGGTGAAAAGCCGGGTGGAATGTCGGTGACCCGGTGTTGAATAGGTGGTATGAACAGCATCGTTGCTCGGCTTCGGGAACTCGAGGATGACCTCGATTCCGTGGCGCGCGATGCGTTCGATGCGGAGCAGATCCCGGGGTTGTCGGATGCGGATGCGGCGGAGCTGCTCGCCGTGTCGGGCCGGATCCAACGTCGCATGGAGGGCGTGCAGATCGAGGCGACCGTGCAGATCTGTGACCGGTCGGCGGGGCTCAAGGAAGAGCGGATGACGACCCGGTACGGCTGTGCGAAGCCGGCGGATCTGGTGCGGATGCTGACCGGAACCGACACTCGAGGAGCGACGCGGCTCGTGCGGGCGGCCCGCCTGATGCGGCGAGACCGCGGGATCACGGACGGGGCGTTCCTTCCGGCCCGGTATCAGGCGTTACGGGAGGTGATGGTCGAGGGCGGCCTGGGGCTGGCGGGGGTGTTGGCGGCGACGGATCCGATCGAGCAGTCCGCCCGCCGCATCAGTGACGAGAACCGGGCCGAAGCCGACCGGCAGCTCGCGGACTTCGCCCGCGGGATGACTGGCGATGCTGCGGACAGTGAGGCGCCGCGTCCGATCCCCCTTCCGGAAGACCTCGGAGTGCTGGCGCGGGTGATGGTCGCGTATCTGGACCCGGATGGGGCGGAGCCGGCGGAAGAAGCGGCGATGCGGGGCCGGTACTTCTCGATCGGGAAGGTCAAAGACGGCGCCGCACCGGTGCGCGGTAGCCTGCTGCCCGAAGTGGCGGCGCAACTCGCCCTGCTGATCGACAGCCTCCTCAACCCCAAGGTGAACGGGGCGGACGACCCGGGCCGGGATGGCGAAGCAATTGGTGACGGGTCGATGGACGGCGGGTCAACGGACGGCGGGTCAATCAGCGACGCGTCCATGGATGACGCGTCGACGGGCGGCGGAGCGACAGGCGCAGGAACGTCGGGAACCAGCGGAGTGCGGTTCGAACCCTCCGCCGACGAAGAGACTGACGGCCCCGTCTTCACAGACACCCGCACGCGCGGGCAGAAACTGCATGATGCGCTGGCGGCGATTCTGAACACTGCCGCCCGCACCGACCTGTTCCCGCACCTGGGTGGTGCCGCGCCCACGCTCACCGTCGCGGCGACCGCGGCGGATCTTGCCGCGGGGCACGGGTGGGCGCAGATCGGGCACACCGGTGACCTGGTCCCGTTGACGGCGGCACTGCAGACCGGGTGCGCGGGCGGTATTCAACGGATCCTGTTCGATGACCGGGGACGGATCGTGTCGATCGGGACCAGTGGCCGGATCTTCAACGCCCTGCAACGCCGCGCGATCACCGCGAGAGACGGCGGATGTGTGATCCCGGGGTGCACGATCCCAGCGACCTGGTGCGAGGTCCATCACGTGCAGGAGCACGCCCAGGGCGGACCCACGCATACCGACAACGGGGTGCTGCTGTGCTGGTGGCATCACCGCACCCTGCATCTGACGGAGTGGGTGATCCGCATGAACCATGGCGTGCCCGAAGTCCGCGGACCCGCATGGTGGGACCCCCACCAGCACTGGCACCCCACCCGCAGCCCCCACCAGCGACAACCCGCACCCGGATGAGAAATCCGGGCGTGAGAATCCCGGGCGAGCAGCTACTGGTTGCGCGGGTGCTGCCGTGCCATCCGCTCGTTGCCTCGTCGATAGTTCCCCGTCATGCGTGCCATGAGCAGTTGCGGATCACCCCGATCCACCTCAGACAGGAATTCCGCTGACCGTGCTCCGCGCAGCACGGTCGCCCGATTGCCATGATGAGTGATCACGACGTCCTCGCCGCGCATCTCGAAAGCGAATCCGGTCGGGGCACCCATGCGAAGGATGCTACCTCCCGATCGGCGGTACCGGGTGGCTCGCTCGTTGCGCGGCCTTCGCCCTGCGGATCGAGCCGCGCAGATCGAGCAACGCGCAGCTGAAGTCCCACTGGTCGATCAGCCGCCAGGAGATCAGCTGCGTCGTGAGCGTCTCGGCGAAACGCAGCTGCACACCGCGGTCGATCCGGTCAGGCAGCAGCCATGGCTCGGACACATAGATGCCGAGCCCGAAAAGCAGATCGTCGGCGAACATCGTTCGCACGAAGGCATCTTCGGGAGTGATCTCGCGTTCGAGGTCCAGCACCGAGCGATCGCCGTCCGTCAGGATGCGGTGCCCCTCAGCTTCCAAGCATCGGCGCAGTTGCGCGTCGGCCGTGGCGATTCGTCGGCGACGCAGACCCGTCTTGCCTTTGAGGTGCGCGCTCAGGAAAGCGGTAAGGATCTCGTCGATGTGTGGTCGCTGCCTCTGCATGCGGCCATGTTCGTCGAGGCCACCGACATTGGACACCCGCACTCACACCCAGGTCGGCATCCAATTGTGGATGAGCCAGAATTCATACGGCACGTTCATCCCGACCCACACCGGGTAGAAGAACGCAGAGACGAGCACCGTGACCACGAGGAAGACGATGACCGTGCGCTCTCCTGCCTGCCGGCGGTGCAGCGGTTCATCGCGGCGTCCGGCTATCTCTCGCAGCGCGAGCACCAGCGCCAGCACCAGGAACGGCATCATCACCACTGTGTAGAACTGGAAGATCGTGCGCTCGGGGTACAACAGCCACGGCACGTAGGTCACGCCGAGGCCGACCAGCGGTATCGCATATGTCCACGGCATCGGCCTGCGCTGGATGAGCCCGCGCACGAACCGGTAGAGCAGGAAGATCGCCGCAGCGACACCGGCGTACCAGATCAGCGGATTCGGCACCGACGACACCACTGAGATGCAGTGATCGGTGCCGCAGCTCTGATCGTCTCCCACCCAGACCGCGGTCGGACGGATGAGGAACGGCCATTGCCACGCCGGGCTCGCGTATGGATGCCCGCTGCTGAGTCCGACATGGAAGCCGTAGATCGACTCGTGATACTTCCACAGCGCGGCAAGCGGGTTCCCGGCGACCTGGCGATCGTACCCACCGGCCGTCACCAGCCATCCCGTCCAGCTCACGAGATACGTGAGAAGCGCAGCCGGTACCAGCAGCACGAACGAGACCGCGCCCTGTCGGAACGCGGCATCCGTCGGCCAGAACAGCACACCTGCCCGACGGCGCGCCAGCGCATCCGTGATGACGAGATACAACCCGAGACCGGCCAGCGCGTAGAGGCCAGACCATTTCACCGCGCACGCCGCGCCCAGCGCGACCCCTGCCGCGATCACCCATGGACGGCGCCAGATCACCCTGCCCCAGAGCGGGTCCGCGGCATCCGGATCGGCTTTCTCGACCAGCGGGATGCTGCGCCTGCGGTCGTACAGGATGAAAAGGAAACCGAGCAGGATGAAGAAGGTGAGGATGCCGTCGAGCAGCGCGATCCGGCTCATCACGATGCTGAGTCCGTCGATCGCGAGCAGAAGCCCCGCGACCGACGCCGCGACGACCGATCGCGTGAGTTCTTTGGCCACGAAGTACACCAGCAGCACCGTGGCGGTGCCGATCAGGGCGACCGCCAGGCGCCACGCCGCACTGCCTCCCGCACCGAACACGCCCATGCCGAGCGCGATGATCCACTTGCCGAGCGGGGGATGCACGACGAAGCTGCCGGTTCCGCTCAGAGCCGTCGTGTCACCGGTGAGGAACGCCTCGTTCGCGCCATCGCCCCACGTGCCCTCGTAGCCCAAGGTCCACAACGACCATGCGTCCTTGACGTAGTACGTCTCGTCGAACGCGAGCACATTCGGATGCGCGAGGTTCGCCAGGCGCAGCACTGCCGCGAGCGCCGTGATCACCAGCGGAGAGAGCCAGCGGATGACACGATTCCAGTCGGGATCGAGCAGCATCCGATCGCGCAACCGGCCCCACCTGGTCAGACGCTCCGCAGGAGGCGGAAGCAGAGGCACGGGCGCGGTCACGGCATAAGCCTAAGCGGCGGGGCGCGCCTAAGCTGATCGTGTGATCATCCTCGCCGCGACTCCGATCGGAAACCTCGGCGATGCGTCCCGCCGCCTCATCGAGGTGCTCGAGAACGCCGAGATCGTCGCTGCCGAAGACACCCGCACCACGGCGCACCTGCTTCGCGCGTTGCAGATCGAGAATCGACCGCGCCTGATCGCCCTGCACGACCACAATGAGAAGCACATGGCAGCCGAACTCGCCGCCCTCGCCGCCGAGCAGGACATCGTGGTCGTCAGCGACGCGGGGATGCCCGCAGTCAGCGACCCCGGTTACGGTCTGGTCGCGGAAGCGGTCGCACAGGGCGTCACGGTGACTGCGATCCCCGGACCGAGCGCGGTGCTCATGGCGCTCGCGATCTCGGGTCTGCCGACCGACCGCTTCACGTTCGAGGGCTTCCTGCCCCGCAAACCGGGGGAGCGGCGGACGGCGCTCCGGTCCGTCGCGGGTGAGAAGCGCACCATGGTCTTCTTCGAGTCTCCCGCCCGCCTCGCCTCGACGCTTGCCGACATGGGAGAGGCGTTCGGTGCGGATCGTCGTATCGCCGTGTGCCGTGAGCTGACGAAGTTCTACGAGGAGGTGCGTCGCGGCACGGCATCCGAGCTCGTGGAGTGGGCCGAGAACGGCGTCAAGGGCGAGATCGTCGTCGTCGTCGAAGGCGCCCCGCATCAAGACGTCTCGGTCGAGGATGCCGGCGCGCAGGTGCAGGCGCTCGTCGAAGGAGGCATGCGCCTGAAAGAAGCGTGCGCGGAGGTCGCCGCGGCGACCGGCCTGAGCTCGCGAGACCTCTACCAGCAGGCCCTCGCCGCGCGGAAGCCATGAGCGACGCGGGCCGTGCACGTTCTTCGGAGAAGTGCGCTCGGCTCGGAGCGAATCGCCCGAATCGCTCCGAAGATAGTGCAATTCTCCGAGCGAAGCGTACGCACCTCGCACGGCGACAGGCATACCAGAGCCTGCGCAGCCCATCCGCGCGTAAGCTCATCGAATGAGGCGAGAATCCGTGGCGGGAGTCCGATGGCGCGCCGCTGCCGCGGGCGTCGCAGCCGTGCTGTTCGCCGCCGGTCTCGGTGAACTGACGGCATCCCTGCTCGCACCGTCCGCCAGCCCGTTCGCGGCGATCGGCGGTGGCCTTATCGACATCGCGCCGAGCTGGGCGAAAGACCTGGCGATAGAACTGTTCGGCACGGCGGACAAGATCGCACTCCTGACGGCTATCGCTCTGGTCGCCGCTCTACTCGCCGCCGCAGCGGGGCTGCTCGAGCTGTGGCGGCCCCCTGTCGGAACAGCGATCTTCATCACGCTCGGTATCGTCGGGGCCGTTGTGGCGACGGTGCGATCCGACGGAGATCCTCTGGCCTGGCTGCCTTCTGTCGTGGCGGGCGCCGCCGGAGCGATCGCCCTGCGCGTCCTCATGAAACGGGTGAGCCCTGCGGCGGAAGCGCCGAAGGACGGTCCCGATCGACGGCAGTTCCTGGTGTGGACCGGCGCGACAGCTGCGCTCGGAGCGGCGGCTCTCGTCTTCGGAAACCTTGCACGCGCGACCGTGCGCACCGTCGAAGCCGCCCGCGCCGCGGTGCGGCTGCCCGCCGCGACGACCGCGGCACAGGCCGTGCCGGCGGCGGCCGAGCTCGGAATCGAAGGGCTCGCACCCGTCGTCACGCCGAACACCGAGTTCTATCGCATCGACACGGCCCTCGTCGTGCCGCAGGTCGACCCGGCGGATTGGCGCCTGCGGGTGCACGGCATGGTCGATCAGGAGGTCGTCCTCACCTGGGACGAGCTGCTCGCGCTGCCGCTCCAGGAGAGTGACATCACTCTGGCCTGCGTCTCCAACACCGTCGGCGGCGACCTCATCGGCAGCGCCAGGTGGCTCGGATATCCGGTGCGCGAACTGCTTGCGCGGGCGGGTGCGTCAGCCGACGCGGATATGGTGCTCTCCACCTCGATCGACGGATTCACCGCATCGACGCCGCTCGAGGCATTCACAGATGACCGAGATTCTCTGCTTGCCGTCGGGATGAACGGCGAGCCGCTCCCGCTCGCGCACGGCTTCCCTGTGCGACTGGTGGTCCCAGGCCTCTACGGCTACGTGTCGGCCACGAAGTGGGTGACCGAACTCGAGGTCACCCGCTTCGACAGGGCGAGCGCATACTGGACGTCGCGCGGATGGTCGGAGCGCGGGCCCATCAAACTGCAGTCCCGGATCGACGTGCCCAGAGACGGACGCGACGTCGAGGCCGGATCCTCGGTGATCGCCGGCATGGCCTGGCATCAGCACGTCGGTGTCGAGGGCGTCGAGGTGCGCGTCGACGGCGGTCAGTGGCGGCGCGCGGAACTCGCCACGGCGATCTCCGACGACACCTGGGTGCAGTGGAGCCTGCCGTGGACGGCGGAGTCCGGCACGCACGAGATCGAATGCCGCGCCCTCAGTGCCGACGGCGAGACGCAGACCTCGACACCGGCGCCGCCGGCTCCGGACGGCGCGCAGGGCTGGCATCGCATCAGTGTGACCGTGCGCTGAGCGGGCCCTGCAGCGGCATCCTCGCCTGGTACTCGCTGATCCACACGCCGCCCGTCGAGCTTCCGCTGATCCTCACCGACGCCGGCTTCACCATCACTTCCACCGAGCAACGCGACCGGGTGCCCGGCGAGATCAGCATCCGCCATCACGGTGCCCTGACAGCAGTCGCCGGACCGCGTAACCACCCCGGCAGACCGGCCTAGAATTGACCCCATGCCCTCAGGCGAATCCTTCTACATCACCACGCCCATCTACTACCCCTCCGATGTGCCCCACATCGGCCACGGGTACACATCGGTGGCCGTCGACACGCTCGCGCGTTGGCACCGCCACGGCGGCGATGACACCTGGATGCTGACCGGCACCGACGAGCACGGCCAGAAGATGCTCCGCGCCGCAGCGGCGAACAACGTCACGCCGCAGGAGTGGGTGGACAAGCTCGTCACCGAGAGCTGGTTCCCGCTGCTGGAGACGCTCGACGTCGCCAACGACGACTTCATCCGCACCACGCAGGAGCGCCATGAGAAGAACGTGCAGGTGTTCTTCCAGCGGCTGTACGACGCGGGCTACATCTACGCGGGCGAGTACGAGGCGCTCTACTGCGTGGGTTGTGAGGAGTTCAAGCCAGAGTCGGAGATCGTCGACGGCACCGGACCCTTCGAGGGCCTGAAGGTCTGCGCGATCCACTCCAAGCCGCTCGAGCTGCTGCAGGAGAAGAACTACTTCTTCAAGCTGAGCGAGTTCCAGGACCGCCTGCTCGAGCTCTACAAGAACGAGCCCGACTTCGTGCGCCCGCACTCCGCTCGCAACGAGGTCGTCTCGTTCGTCTCGCAGGGCCTGAAGGATCTCTCCATCTCGCGCTCGACCTTCGACTGGGGCATCCCTCTGCCCTGGGACGAGTCGCACGTCATCTACGTGTGGGTCGACGCACTGCTCAATTACGCGACTGCCGTCGGCTACGGATCCGACGAGGAGACCTTCGCCCGCCGCTGGCCCGCGTATCACGTCGTAGGCAAGGACATCCTCCGCTTCCACGCCGTGATCTGGCCGGCGCTGCTGATGGCTGCCGGCGTCGACGTGCCCAAGGGCGTCTTCGCCCACGGCTGGCTGCTCGTCGGTGGCGAGAAGATGTCGAAATCGAAGCTCACCGGCATCGCGCCGACTGAGATCACCGACGTCTTCGGCTCCGACGCGTACCGCTACTACTTCCTCTCCGCCATCGCGTTCGGACAGGACGGCTCGTTCAGCTGGGAAGATCTCTCGGCCCGCTACCAGTCCGAGCTCGCGAACGGCTTCGGCAACCTCGCCTCGCGTACGGTCGCCATGATCGAGAAGTACTTCGACGGCGTCGTTCCGGATGCGGCGGACTACACCGAGCAGGATCTCGCGATCCAGAAGATCGTGGCGGATGCTGCGACAGCAGCCGATGGATGGATCGAGCAGTTCCGCATCGACGAGGCGATCTCGTCGATCTGGACGATCGTCGACGCGTTGAACGGCTACATCACCGAGAACGAGCCTTGGGCGCTCGCGCGCGATGAGGACCAGCGCGGCAGGCTCGGCACCGTGCTGTACACGTGTGCAGAGGGCCTTCGTGCGCTCGCTGTACTCCTGTCGCCGGTCATGCCGCAGGCGACCGACAAGTTGTGGTCGGCGCTCGGTGCTGCCGAGAGCCTCGGCGCGCTGCAGGCGCAGCCGATCCGTGCGGCCGGAGCGTGGGGTGTGCTGCAGCCCGGCGCACGGGTTCACGCGCTTGTTCCGCTGTTCCCCCGCGTGGAGCAGCAGGCTTGACCGAGAACCCCAGTCAGTACGTTCGGGAGCGGGCGGCGGAGGGCCGGAAGGACCTCCGTTACCCGGCTGCTCCGGAACCGCTGACCGTGCCGGTGTACGACAACCACGCGCACCTGGAGATCACCGACGGCGTCGAGCCGCTGACGCTGCAGGAGCAGCTCGACAGGGCCGAGGCTGTCGGCGTCGCCGGCGTCGTGCAGGCGTCGGGCGACGTCGAGTCGTCCCGCTGGGCGGTGGATGCCGCGGCATCCGATCCGCGCGTCCTCGCAGCCGTCGCGATCCATCCGAACGACGCGCCCGTCTACGCCGAGGCCGGGCGGCTGGATCACGCGATCGGGGTGATCGACGAGCTCGCCGCGCACCCCCGCACGCGCGCGATCGGTGAGACCGGGCTGGACTTCTTCCGCACCGAGGAGGAGCGACGCGGTCCGCAGTTCGAATCGTTCGAGGCGCACATCGCCCTCGCGAAGAAGCACTCGATCGCCATGCAGATCCACGATCGCGACGCGCACGACGCCGTGCTGGAGACGTTGACCCGAGTCGGTGCACCCGAGACGACAGTGTTCCACTGCTTCTCCGGCGACGACGCGATGGCCAGGGTCTGCGCGAACGCGGGCTACTACCTCTCGTTCGCCGGGAACGTCACCTTCAAGAACGCACAGAACCTGCGCGATGCACTGCAGGTCACCCCACTCGATCGCATCCTCGTCGAGACGGATGCCCCGTTCCTCACACCCGTGCCCCTGCGGGGCCGTCCGAACGCACCGTACCTGGTTCCGCTCACGCTGCGTTTCATGGCCGCAGAGCTCGGCCTCGCTGTCGACGAGCTCGCCGCGCAAGTCGCCGCGAACACTCTCGAGGTCTACGGAGAGTTCGCCGACTGAGGCTCAGACCGCCGCGGCCTCGTCGGGCCCCAGGCCTGGGCGATGACGCCGCCGAGGGCCTGACCGATCACCATCCCGCCGAACACACCGACCATGTTCACCGACGCGACCCTGCCCTGCAGCTCATGCGGCACCAGGCGCTGGCGAACGGTCGTCGAGATCGTGCCCCATAGCCGACTGCGCCCATGTGCAGATGCTCGGTCGCATAGAGCAGGGGAGCGGCCGCCAGCGGAAATCGGGGCCCATGCGGCGGGGCGCGACGAGTTCTCCGAGTGAGGGCACCCGAACACATTACCGGCATGGGGGACAATGGCAGGATGACCGTCACGCTGCTCGGCGCCACCGAGATCCGCCGTCTTGCCGCCGAGCTCGACGTCACACCCACGAAGAAGCTCGGACAGAACTTCGTCGTCGACGCCAACACTGTTCGCAAGATCGTGCACGTCGGCAAGGTGCAGGCGGGGGAGCGCGTGGTCGAGGTGGGCCCGGGGCTGGGCTCGCTCACGCTCGCGATCCTCGAGACCGGAGCATCCGTCACGGCCGTCGAGATCGATCACCGCCTCGCCGCACGGCTTGCGCAGACGGCTGCCGATCACGGCGTCCAGGCAGATGCGCTCATCGTGGTCGACGCGGATGCGCTGCGCATCACAGAGCTTCCCGGTGACCCGTCCGTGCTGGTCGCGAACCTGCCATACAACGTCTCCGTCCCCGTGCTGCTGCACTTCATGGAGACGTTCCCGAGCCTCAAGCGCGGCGTCGTGATGGTGCAGGCCGAGGTCGGTGAGCGCCTCGCGGCTCCTCCCGGCAGCAAGGTCTACGGCGCCCCCAGCGTCAAAGCGGCCTGGTACGGACCGTGGCGACTCGCAGGCAACGTGTCCAGGCAGGTGTTCTGGCCGGTGCCGAACATCGACAGCGTGCTCGTCGCCTTCGAGCGCGACGAAGAGCCGCGCGGCAGTGAAGAACTGCGTAGGGCCACCTTCCGCATCGTCGACGCGGCCTTCCAGCAGCGCCGCAAGATGCTGCGTCAGGCGCTCTCCCTCGTGCTCGGCGGCACCGCGGCCGAAGCATCCGCGATCCTCGAGAAGGCGGGCGTCGCACCGACCGCACGCGGCGAGCAGTTGACCGTGGATGACTTCGTGAGAATCGCCGAGGCGCTGGACGCTAACCTGGAGGCGTGACTGACACGCCGCGCTTCCCCACCGACATCGCCGAACTCCACCGCCCATATGCGGCGAAGGAGGACAGGTACAAGAACTTCGAATACCGCCAGGTCGGTACATCCGGCCTGTATCTGCCGCCGATCTCGCTCGGTCTGTGGTGGAACTTCGGCGACAACATCCCGCTCGACAACCAGCGCACGCTGCTGCGTCACGCCTTCGACCGCGGCATCACGCACTTCGACCTGGCCAACAACTACGGCCCTCCTTACGGCTCAGCGGAGAAGAACTTCGGCCGCATCTTCGCCGAGGACTTCCGCCCGTACCGCGACGAACTGATCATCTCGTCGAAGGCCGGCTACGACATGTGGCCCGGCCCGTACGGCAACTTCGGCAGCCGCAAGTACCTCCTCGCGAGCGCCGAGAAGTCGCTCACCTCGATGGGCCTCGACTACGTCGACATCTTCTACTCGCACCGCGCCGACCCGGTGACGCCGATCGAGGAGACCATCGGCGCGCTCGACACGCTGGTCCGTCAGGGCAAGGCGCTCTATGTCGGCATCTCCTCGTACAGCGCGGAGCGCACGGCGAAGGCGGCAGAGGTCGCCCGCGAGCTCGGCACGCCGCTCGTGATCCACCAGCCCTCCTATTCGATCCTCAACCGCTGGATCGAGGGCGGTCTCACAGACGCGCTGCGCACCGATGGTATGGGCGCGATCGCGTTCACGCCGCTCGCGCAGGGCCTGCTCACCGACAAGTACCTCGGAGACGGCACAGCGGAGCGCGCGCAGAAGCGTCGATCGCTCTCCGACAAGCCTCTCTCGGCAGAGGGACTCGGCATCCTCCGCAGCCTCAACGAGATCGCGAAGGAGCGCGGACAGTCGCTGGCGCAGCTGGCGCTGCTGTGGACGCTGCGCGACCCGGTGGTCACCTCGGCGCTGATCGGCGCGTCTCGTCCGGAGCAGCTCGACGAGAACATCGCGGCGCTCGACGGTCCCGCGCTCACCGACGAGGAGCTTGCTCGCATCGATGCCCTCTCCGACGGCATCGACGTCAACCTCTGGGCCCCATCGTCCGCTCTGTGAGATCCGCATGAGCCTCGCCGCATTCCCGGAAGCGGTGCACGTGCGCGCCCCGGGGAAGATCAACGTCTACCTGGGCGTTGGCGGGCGCCATGGTGACGGCTATCACGCACTCGCGACGGTGTTCCAGGCAGTATCGCTCTACGAGGATGTCATCGCCCGCGATGCCGATGACTTCACGCTGAGCGTGTTCGGCGTCGCGGACCCGAGCACTGTGCCGGTCGATGACCGCAATCTCGCGATGCGAGCGGCGAAGATACTCGCGTCGGCGACCGGATACACCGGCGGCGTGCACCTCGAACTGCACAAGAACGTGCCGGTCGCGGGCGGGATGGGCGGGGGATCAGCGGATGCCGCCGCCGCCCTCGTCGCGTGCGATGCGCTCTGGGGCACCGGGCTCTCGCCGCAGCGCCTGCATGAACTCGCCGCCCGCCTCGGTGCCGATGTGCCGTTCGCGCTGCATGGCGGGACTGCGGTCGGCACGGGGCGCGGGGATCAGCTGAACCCCGCGCTCGCGAGGGGACGCTTCGATTGGGTGCTCGTGCCCAGCGATGAGGGGCTGTCGACACCGGAGATCTACGCGCGCCTCGACACTCATCGAGCGGAGAACGGCGCCCTGGCAGATGACCCGCCGCTGTCGCTGGACGTGCCTGTCCCGGTTCTGCAGGCGCTGCGCGCAGGAGATCCCAACTCGCTCGCCGCATGCATGTTCAACGATCTCGAGGTGCCGGCGCTGCTGGAGCGTCCCGCACTCGATGACATCATCAGCGACGGACTGCACGCCGGGGCTCTGAGCGGGATCGTCTCGGGCTCAGGCCCGACAGTGGCGTTCCTGTGCGAGACGCCGGAGAGTGCGCAGTACGTGCAGGCCTCACTCGAGGCGACGGGCCGCACGGCCCTGCACGTGCACGGACCCGTACCGGGCGCCCGGATCATCTCGGCCTGAGCAGGGACGTCGGACCGCAGTACGCGCTCCGACCTCCCTTCCTCGCCGACGTGCTCAGCGCACGGTGCCGGCGCGGCGCTTGTTGTAGATGTCGAACGCCACTGCCAGCAGCAGTACGAGACCCTTCACGATCTGCTGACTGGACTGCGGCACGCCCATCAGCTGCATGCCGTTCGTCATGACGGCCATCACGAGGCCACCGACCAGCGCCCCGCCGACACGTCCGACTCCACCCATCGTCGAGGCGCCGCCGATGAAGCACGCCGCGATCACGTCGAGCTCGAACATGTTCCCCATGCCCGGCTGCGCGCCGTTGGAGCGCGAGGAGAACACCGCTGCGGCGACACCGGTCAGGAAGCCCATGTTCACGAAGATCCAGAAGTTCACGCTGCGCACGTTGACACCGGAGAGCCGGGCGGCCGACAGATTGCCGCCGACCGCGTAGACGTGGCGACCGAAGACCGTGCGGTTCGCGATCACCTGATAGATGAGGATGAGCACCGCGACGATGATCAGGACGATCGGGAAGCCGCGGTTGTACGCCAGGGCCCAGGCGAAGGCCAGGAGCACGGCCGAGATGACCACGAGCTTCAGCACGAACAGCGGCATCGACTCCACGGTCTGGTTGTACCCCTGACGCGTGCGGCGGCTGCGCAGCGAGGAGACGACGATACCGATCACCGCGAGCACGCCGATGACGAGCGTGAAGATGTCGACGGTCTGCGGGACGGACATCAGGCCTTCGCCCTGACCCACAGTGATCGTTCCGAACGGGCCGTCCAGGAAGCCGCTGGCGACCTCGCGGTAGTCGGTCGGGAACGGCGACAGCGACACGTTGTTGAGCACCAGCCAGGTGAGGCCGCGGAACAGCAGCATGCCGGCCAGAGTGACGATGAACGCGGGGATCCCGACGTACGCTACCCAGTACCCCTGCCACACGCCGACCACGATCCCGGTGACGATGGCGGCGATCACGCCGACCCACCACGGCATGCCCATGCGGATGACGAGCACTGCGGAGACTGCGGATGCGAATGCGAGGACGGAACCGACCGAGAGGTCGATGTGGCCGCCGACGATCACCAGGATCATGCCCAGCACCATGATCAGGATGTGCGCGTTCTGCAGCACGATGTTCGTGACGTTCTCCGGGCTGAGCA